>JAZKEE010000047.1:0-57887 GCA_040387235.1 Pseudomonadota bacterium | reverse complement strand
CCTTCATCAGGGTGATCAGGCCCATCAGGTGGCCGACCACGCGGCCGGTCTTGCCGCGCGCGAGTTCGGGGACGTCGGGGTTCTTCTTCTGCGGCATGATGGAACTGCCGGTGGTGAAGCGGTCGGCGATCTTGATGAAGCCGAAGTTCTGGCTCATCCAGATGATGAGCTCCTCGCTCAGGCGGCTCACATGCACCATGCACAGGCTGGCGGCGGCGGTGAATTCGATGGCGAAGTCACGGTCGCTCACGGCGTCCAGGCTGTTCTGGCACACGCCCTCCATGCCCAGGGTGCGGGCCACGCGCTCGCGGTCCAGAGGGTAGGTGGTGCCGGCAAGGGCGGCGGCGCCCAGTGGCAGAACGTTCACGCGGCGGCGCACGTCGGCCATGCGCTCGGCATCGCGCGCGAACATTTCCACGTAGGCCAGCATGTGGTGGCCAAAGCTCACGGGCTGGGCCACCTGCAGGTGGGTGAAGCCCGGCAGGATGACTTCCACGTTCTGCTCGGCCACGTCCACCAGGGACACCTGCAGCTCCTTGAGCAGGTCGGCGATCAGGTCGATCTCGCCGCGCAGCCACAGGCGCACGTCGGTGGCCACCTGGTCGTTGCGGCTGCGGCCGGTGTGCAGGCGCTTGCCGGCGTCGCCCACCAGCTGGGTCAGGCGCGCCTCGATGTTCAGGTGCACGTCTTCGAGGTCGAGCTTCCATTCGAAGCCGCCGGACTCGATTTCCGCGCTGATCTGCGCCATGCCGCGCTGGATCGAGGCGTGGTCCTCGGCGCTGATGATGCCTTGCGCGGCCAGCATGTCGGCATGCGCCAGGCTGCCCGCGATGTCGGCCTGCCACAGGCGCTTGTCGAAGAAAACGCTGGAGGTGTAGCGCTTGACCAGGTCGCTCATGGGCTCGGAAAAGAGCGCCGACCAGGCCTGGGCCTTGGTGTCGAGCTGGTTGTGGGAGGGCGCGGACGGCGCGCTATTGGCTTGGCTGTTGGACATGGGAGGGCAATAATCCGGTAGTTCTGACACCCGGAACACCCGGATGCCGCAATGCAAAACACGCAAATTTTATCGACCCAGCCTCCCGGGCCCGAATCCGGCCCTCCCAGAGGCCCTTCGCCCAGTGGCCAACCCGCGGCCGGAAGGGCGCTGGTGTTCGACGCATGCCAGGTCGGCGTGGTGCTGCGGGCCGTGCTGTTCGTCGAGGTCGTGGTGGGCGTGGGCACCCTGTTCGGCGCCCAGAACCCCGCCCAGTGGCTGGCCAGCATGGCCCTGGTGACGGGCGGCGCCCTGCCAGCCACGCTGGCCTGGCTGATCACCGCATGCAGCTTGAAGACCGTGCTGCAGGGCCTGGGCACGGGCCAGCAGTATGCGGCCGGCGTGACGCTCGGGGCGCTGGCGGGCCTGTATGCCTGCGCCATGCTGACACTGGCCGGCGTGGCCGAGCGCTCACCCTGGGTGGCCAGCGCCGCCACCGGTGCCCTGCTCGCCGCCCTGCTGGTCGCGGCCTTGGTGCTGCGCGCGCGCGGGCGCACGCCTGCGGCCACGACGGCACGGCTGACCGAACTGCAGTCGCGCATCCGCCCGCACTTTCTGTTCAACACGCTCAACAGCGCGATCGCGCTGGTGCGCAAGGAGCCCGCCAAGGCCGAGTCGCTGCTGGAAGATCTCAGCGACCTGTTCCGCGTGGCACTCGTCGAGCAGGGCGAGGCGACCACCCTGGGCGAGGAGATCACCCTGGCGCGCCGTTACCTCGGGATCGAGGAGGTGCGTTTTGGCAAGCGCCTGCAGGTGCAGTGGAGCCTGGACCCGCGCACCGACAGCGCCCGGCTTCCGCCCTTGCTGCTGCAGCCGCTGGTGGAAAACGCCGTCAAGCACGGCGTGGAGCCCAGCCCGCGGGGCGGCAAGCTCAAGGTGATGACCGAGCTGCGCGGCAACCGCGTGGTGGTGCGCATCACCAACACCCTGCCGGCCAGCGACATCCGCTACCACGATGTGCCGCGCGGCCATGGCATCGCCCTGGCCAACGTGCGCGCCCGCCTGGCGCTGCTGCATGATGTGCAGGGCGAATTCACGGCCGGCGTGCTCGACGGCCTGTACCAGGTGCGCATCACCCTGCCCATCCAGGGCATACCGGCCCGTGTGTCCGGCAGGCCGCGCCGCCATGGCCGCCCTGCATCCCCAGCCCCTTCTGCCCCGCCCCCATCGGCCCCTACCCGCAATGCCGCGCCATGAACATCCTGATCGTTGACGACGAAGCCCTGGCCCGCAGCCGCCTGCGTACCCTGTTGGGCGATTGCGCCGAGACGCTGCACACCACTGTGTCCGAGGCCGGCAATGCCGGTGAAGCCATGGCCCTGCTTGGCCCCACCGGCGGCAGCGCCTTCGACCTGGTGCTGCTGGACATCCACATGCCAGGCCAGGATGGCCTGGGCCTGGCACACGCACTGCAGGCGCTGGCACGGCCGCCAGCCGTGGTGTTCGTGACGGCCCATGCCGACCACGCGGTGAGCGCCTTCGAGCTCGACGCCGTGGACTACCTCACCAAACCCGTGCGGCGCGAGCGCCTGCAGCAGGCGCTGGCCAAGGTGCAGCGCACCACCCGCCCGGCCCACGTCCCTGCCGCCACGTCGGCGGCCGATGGCGAGGCGCTCGTGATCCAGGACCGGGGCCGCACCGAACGCCTGCCGCTGGCCGAGGTGCTGTACTTCAAGGCCGAGCAGAAGTACGTGACGGTGCGCACCGCCACGCGCAGCTACATCATGGACGGCGCGCTGAGCGAGCTGGAGGCGCGCTACCCCACGCGCTTCCTGCGCATCCACCGCAATGCGCTGGTGGCCCGGCGCGCCGTGCGCGCGCTCGAAAAGCACTATGACCCGGAGGAAGGCGACGGCTGGGCCGTGCGCCTGCAGGGCATGACGGAGGTGCTCACCGTCTCGCGCCGGCAGGTGGCGGCCGTGCGCGAGGAACTGGCGCGTTGACCGCCGTTAGAGCCTGTTCAACGTCTTTCTGAACAGGTTCTTAGAGGATCTCCAGCACCGTCTCGGCCGGCCGGCACAGCCGGGTGCCCAGGGGCGTGGTGACGATGGGCCGGTTCATGAGGATGGGATGGGCCACCATGGCGTCGATGAGCTGCGCGTCCGTCACGCCCGGCTCGCCCAGTTTCAATTCCGCAAACACGGGCTCCTTGGCCCGCACCAGGTCGATGACCGGCACGCCCATGGCCGCGATCAGCGCCTGCAGCGCGGTCCGCTCCAGCGGGGTCTTGAGGTACTCGATGACCTCGGGCTGCATGCCGCGCTCCTGCAGCAGGGCCAGGGTGTTGCGCGAGGTGCCGCAGCGGGGGTTGTGGTAGATCGTGACCATGTTCTTTCCCGTGCCTTCAATGCGCATGGGCTGCGCCGCTGACGAGGGTAACGATCACCATGCCGGCAATCAGCCAGGCGATCTGCGCCACGGTCTCGCGCGCGGACAGGCGCTTTTGCAATTGGGGAATCAGGTCGGCCAGGGCCACGTAGATGAAGCTGCTCGACGCCACGGCCAGGAAGTAGGGCAGCAGGTCCTGCAGCTGCCCCACGAGGAAGTAGCCGACGATGCCGCCCAAAGCGGTGACGGCTCCCGCCAGCGACACCTTGACCAGGGCCATGCGCCGGTTGGGGCTGGTCTGGCGCAGTACCACGAGGTCGCCCATGTGGTGCGGCACCTCGTGCGCGAGCACCGAGACGGCGGCGATCATGCCCAGCCGGATGTCGGCCATGAAGGCCGATGCGATCAGGATGCCATCACCAAAACAGTGCACGCTGTCACCGGTGAGCACAGCCCAGCCGCCGGCTCGGGGGGCGCCATGGTGGTGATGGTGGCCATGCCCGTGGGCATGGTCTGCATGGTCGTGCGCGCCATGGCCCTGCTCGGCAGGCGCTGCGTGGCTGTGCTCATGGCCATGGTGCCAAAGCTCGGCCTTGTCCAGCAGGAAGAAGAACACCACGCCGATCAGCAGCGTGGCGAACAGGTCGTGCGCACCGGCCTGGCTCTCGAACGCCTCGGGCAAGAGGTGCATGAAGGCCGTGGCCAGCAGCGCGCCGGCCGCCAGGCTCAGAAGGTGCTGGGGGCCCACGCTGTCCGTGCGGCCCCCGAGCCCCAGGCGCATCAGCAGCGCGGCCAGCCACACGCTGCCAATGCCGGCAGCCAGGGTGGCGAGGATGATTGCTATCAGAGTCATAGCTGTATGTGACCGTCCATTGAGCGATAGGTAGATATTCTTATGTCAATCGGGGAGGCACCACGGGCTCAGGCCGGTGCAAGACGGCCCCTTGCGGGAACGGGCCTGCATCGGCGTGAAAAAAGCCGCCCCTGGGTCCAGGGGCGGCTGATTGTAGGAGAGCGGTCGGTCAGACGACGCCGTTCGCCTTGAACCAGGCCAGCGCACGCTTCCAGCCGTCGTCGGCCGCTTCCTTGCGATAGCTGGGGCGGTAGTCGGCGTGGAAGGCATGCGGCGCATCGGGGTACACCACGAATTCCGAAGCCTTGGCGGCAGCAGTGCCACCCGCCAGGGCTGCTTTCATCTTATCAATCGTGTCAAGGGGGATGCCGGTGTCTTTTTCACCGTACAGGCCGAGCACCGGCCCCTTGAGGATGGGCGCGATGTCCACGGGGTGTTTGGGCGTGAGGTCGCTGGCCTGGCCCACAAGGCGGCCATACCAGGCCACGCCGGCCTTGACCGGGCCATGCGCCGCGTACAGCCAGGTGATGCGGCCACCCCAGCAAAAGCCGGTGATGCCCACGCGTGCGCCATCGCCGCCATTGGCGGTGGCCCAGGCCACGGCACCGTCGAGGTCGGCCATCACCTGCGCATCGGGCACCTTGGAGACGATTTCGGCCATGAGCTTGGCGGCTTCGGTGTACTTGGAGGCATCGCCCTGGCGCGCATAGAGATCGGGGGCGATGGCCAGGTAGCCGGCCTTGGCAAAGCGGCGGCAGGTGTCGGCGATGTACTCGTGCACGCCAAAGATCTCCTGGATCACCAGCACCACGGGCAGGCCGGTCTTGCCGGCAGGCGCGGCGCGGTAGGCGGGCACCTTGAAACCGCCCACGGTGAAGCTGACCTCGCCGGCCGTCAGGCCGTCGGCCGGGGTGGCGATGGCCGTCTGCGCCATCAGCGGCGTGGCTGCGGCGGCATAGCCCAGGCCCAGGGCCGTCTGCAGGGCCAGGCGGCGCGTGGCGCCTGCTTCGGTGGTACGGCCGGGCACCAGGGCCTCGGTATCCAGTCGGTGGTCATCGCTCAGCATCGTCGATCTCCAAAGGTAAATGGGACAAGGCGAGCGCGCAGTCTAAGGCAACGCCCCTGCGGGCGCTTCCCGGGCTGCAGTAAATTGTCCAGTGGCAGGGGCAAAAGGAAGGGTGCGGCTCCCAGGCCATGGAGTGGCGTCAGTTTTCGCGCGGCGCCTGCTGCTTCTTGAAGCCCAGGGAGCTCCAAAGAATTCCCGCGGCCTTCATGAGTGCAGACTCATACCGCCCGCGCTCTTCCTCGATCGACTCGGGGGTCCAGTTTCTCAACCCCTTCCTGGACTTCACGCCAAAGTGCTTTTGCTCCACCAGCCCTGACAATGTCTTGCCAGGTGCGGAGTCGTTGCACAGGGTGGGGTAGATGGCCGTTGCGGCTGCGTGCTGGGTATCGAAACCGGCAAACTCCTTGATCAACATCGGCCCGGCTGCCACGTAGCGAAAGCCGAAACCGAACTGCACGGCGGTATCCACGTCCTCCGCAGACGCCAGCCCGCTGTCGATGACCGCAAACGCTTCACGCATGAGGGCGTGCTGCATGCGGTTTGCCAGAAAGCCGGGAAGATCGCTGTTTACCCGTACCGGTGCGCGTCCCACCGCATAGAAGATGTCGTGCAGGGTTTCCATCGTTCGCGAGGATGTCGTGTCGCCCTTGGCGATCTCGATGAGCGGGACGATATGGGCGGGCTGAAAGAAGTGGGTGTTCGCCATCCTTGCAGCCCCGGCCAGATCTGCCGCTATGTCGGTGATGCGCAGGCTGGAGCTGTTGGAGCCGATGACGACGTTGGCGGGAGCGCTCGCGTCCAGCGCCGCGAACACCTTGCGCTTGAGCTCGAGCTGCTCCGGGACCACTTCCAGAGCCAGCACCACGCCGTCCCAGTCGACATCACCGATGTCCGCCCGCAGATGGATGACCGGGTGGACCACGGCGCCCAGTTGCTCGACCGAAGCCTGGAGCGATCGCCGCAACTGGGGCCACTTGCCTTCGTCTCTTGCAACGATCTGGGTTTTCCATCCTGCGGCAATGAAGATGGCCGCGATGTCGCGCCCCATGATTCCACCACCCACGATCACGACCGCTTTTTTCATCGCGCATTCCCTTTCTGAGTCAACGGTCCATGCAGCCCATCGGGTCCGCTGCCACCCAACCATCCAAGGGCCCATCCCAGCGGCACCGGATTCACGCCATGGGCACTGTGGTCGCTTACTGGGGAACGTAGTCCGAGGGGTACTTGAGCGAGTCCACGAGCAGATGCGGCATGCGCATGCCCAGATTGATACCGCCCGGTGGGATGGGCCAGTTGAACCATTTGTCGTAGAGGCGGTGCAGTTCCCGCGTCTGGATGAGCCGGCGCAGTTCTGTATCCACCACGGTCTTGAGTTCGGGGTTGTCCCGCTCGAAGGCAATGGCATAGGGCTCGATGGTCATGGGTTTGCCGATGACCTTCACGTCTTCGGGCCGGTGGTGGCTGGCCCGCAGGCCAAAGAGCAGCACGTCGTCCATGGCAAACCCCTCGACCTTGCCCTGCACCACCCAGGCGAACCCCTGTGCATGGTCGCGGGCCGGCTCGATCTGGATGCGGATCGCCTTGGCCAGCGCCTCCCGGGCCAGCGAATCGATGTTGGTGGTGCCGATGGTGGAGGCCACCAGCTTGCCATCCATGTCCTCGATCCGGCCATAGGGCTTGCGGCTCTGAACGACCATGCGCGAAGAAGCGACGAAATGCGGGATGGTGAAGGCCACGCGCTGTCGGCGTGCCGCCGTGTTGGTGGTGGAGCCGCATTCCAGGTCCACCTCGCCCTTCTCGATCGCGTCGAACCGGGTGCTGGAGGTGACCAGGCGGTAGTCCACCCGGGTCTCGCGCAACTGGAGATGCCGACCCAGGGCCCGCGCAATGCTCCGGCAGACATCGACGCTGTAGCCCAGGGGCACGCCGTCCGCCACATAGGACAGGGGCATGGACGATTCCCGGTGCCCGATGACCACGGTGCCGCGCTCCTTGATGCGCTGCAGGGTGCCACCGGGCGCCCTTGCGGTGACGGGAGGCGGGAGCTGTGCCTGCGCAATGGCTGGCGCCGCTGCCACCAGCAGGCACATGGCCGATGCCGCAGGCAGGCGGGCACGCCAGCGGATCCACAACACATGGGATGCAGAAGTCATATCGCGATCACCCTGAAAAGTGCAGCCGGCTTGTGCAGCGCAGGCTGGTGCAATGGAACGGCAGCAGCACTGCCGATGGGAAGGCCCGGTGTCAGGCCGTTGCGGATGCCGCCGTGTCCACCAGGTAGGCCTGCCGCGCCAGCGCCGCCGCCAGCACGGCCGAAGGGTTGACCAGCGCCACACCCGGCAACTGGGGCCCTTCGGCCAGCGCCAGCGGTATCTCCGTGCAGCCCATGACCAGGGTGGCAACGCCATGGCGCTGCTGCAGCACGCACGCCACTGACTCGAAGCGCTGGCGTGCCAGCGCATAGTCGCCGGCCTTGACCCCGTCGTAGATGCCCTGCATCAGCTGATCGCGCTCGGCCGCGGTGGGCAGACAGCAGGCGATGCCCGCACGCTCGAGCTCCGCCTGGTACAGGCCGGCGTCGTAGGCACCGCGCGTGGCCAGCAAGCCCACCGCCCTCACCTGGCGCGCCGCCAGGCCGGCCACCACCTCCTGCACGCCGTGCAGCACCACCAGCTGCGGAAAGCGCTGCTGCAGCAGGCCATGCCAGGCATGGGCGGTGTTGCAGGCAATGGCCACGGCGCGGGCACCGAGCGCTGCCAGGCGGCCGGTGGCCTGCAGCATGGGCTCGGCGGGCTGGTGCGCGCCCTGGCGTGTGTCCCCCAGGGCGGCCGTGCGGTCGGGGATGGGCACCTGCGCCAGCCAGTGCTCCGGGTAGGCCTGGTCGTGCACGGGAATTCCCAGCTGCGCCATGCGCTCGCCGCAGGCCTGCACGAACAGGCGTGCGAAGTCCGCGCCCGCCGCCGGCCCCATGCCGCCCAGGATGCCCACCGTCTGCGTGGCGGGGCGATGGCTTGCCAACATGCTCGCGTGCTCCACTCAGATGGCAGGCTTGTCGCTCTGCGCAGCCAGGTTGTCGCGCAGTTCCTTGCCCATGGGCAGCTTGAGGTTCTGGCCGCGCGGTGCGATCGGCGACATGAACCACTTGGTGTAGAGCTTCTCGAACTCACCGGACTTCATCATGGAGCCGATGACGCCATTGACCAGGGCCTGGAACTGCGGGTCGTCCTTGCGCAGCATGCAGGCATAGGGCTCGACCTGCAGCGCATCGCCCACCACGTCCCATTCGGCCGGATTGCGCGCATTGGCCATGAGGCCGTAGAGCAGGATGTCGTCCATGGCGAAGGCCTCGGCCCGGCCGGTGTCCACCAGCAGCAGCGAGTCCTCATGGTCCTTGCCCATCAGGATCTCCATGTCCAGCTTGTTGTCGCGGTCGTACTTGCGCACCACCTGCGCATTGGTGGTGCCCGAAGTGGTGGAGATCTTGCGCTTGGCCAGGTCGCCAAAGCCCTTGATGCCCGAGCTCTTCTTGGTCAGGAGGCGCGTGCCGGTGTAGAAGTAGTTGGTGGCGAACTGCACGTCCTTGCCGCGCACGCTGTTGTTGGTGGTGGAGCCGCACTCCAGGTCCACCGTGCCGTTCTGCACCAGCGGGATGCGGTTGAGCGAGGTGACAGGCTGCAGCTCGACCTTGATGGCGGGGTTGTTCAGGCGTTTCTTCACGGCATCGGCCACGGCATTGGAGATGTCCACTGCAAAGCCCACGGGCTGGCCCGGGCCTGCCAGGTAGCTGAAGGGCACGGACGATTCGCGGTAGGCCAGCGTGATCCTGCCGGTGTCGGCGATCTTCTTGAGCGTGTCGGCACTGGCGATGGAACAGGCCAGGAAGCCGGTGGCCAGCAGGGCGGCACGGGTGAGGACGGACAGTCGCATGGGATTCCCTTCGTGAGGAGGTGGAAACGAACAAAGAAAAAGGCGAGACGTGAACGCACTGTAGGAACTTGGCTCCGCTTTGAACAATTCATTTCACCGGGAAGGCCATGCCGGAAAGTTATGCCCCTCGGGCAGGCACCCTCGCCCATAACCTGCCGTCATGCCCCCCGTGCGCATCGGCATTGTTCAAACCCGGCGGCGGCTTCTACAGTGTCCGCCAGAGCAATCAACCAAAGCAAAGAGCATGCAGGTATGTGTATTGGGGGCGGGCATCGTGGGGCTGGCCACCGCGTATGCGCTGCGCCAGCGCGGCATGGAGGTCACGGTGATCGACCGGGGCCCGCCCGGCGAAGGGGCCAGCGGAGGCAACGGCGCGCAGCTCAGCTACAGCTACGTGCAGCCCCTGGCCGACCCCGGCATCTGGCGGCAACTGCCCAGCCTGCTGTTCGCGGCCGACTCACCCCTGTCGCTGCGCCCGCAGTGGGACCCGCACCAATGGCACTGGGGTCTGCAGTTCCTGGCCGCCTGCAACCGGGACACCTCGGCGCGCAGCACGGCCGCGTTGCTGGGCCTGGCCGCGCTGAGCCGCGAGCGCTTCGACGCCATGCTGCAGGATGAGCAACTGGCCTGCGACTTCACGGCCAGCGGCAAGCTGGTGCTCTATGGCACCGCCGCGGCCCTGGCCTCGGCCAGGCGCCAGATGGAGCTGCAGCGCGCGCTGGGCAGCGTGCAGCAGGCCGTGGATGCGCAGCGCTGCGTGGAGCTGGAACCGGCGCTGGCCCACTACCAGGGCCACATCGCCGGCGCCATCCACACCCCCAGCGAGTGCGCCGCCGACTGCCTCCAGGTCTGCCAGGGCTTGCAGACCCTGCTGGCCGCCCGCGGCGTGCGCTTTCTTCTGGGGGTGGAAGTCGAGGGCTTTGCCCTTGAACAGGGACGCATCCGCGCAGCACGCACCAGCCTGGGGAATGTCGAGGCGGATGCATTCGTGCTGGCACTGGGCAGCGCCAGCCATGGCATGGCGCGCACACTGGGCGTGCCCCTGCCCGTCTACCCGCTCAAGGGCTACAGCATCACGCTCGATGCCAGCGATGCGCCGGGCGCGGCACCGCGCGTGAGCGTGACCGATGCGGCGCGCAAGGTGGTCTTCGCGCGCATTGGCCAACGGCTGCGCGTGGCCGGCATGGCCGAGCTTGTGGGCAACGACACGCGCATACCGCCGCAGCGCATAGAGAGCCTGTGCGCCGCCGCGCGCGCCGTGTTCCCGCACTGCAGCGATTTCGGGGCCACCCGGCCCTGGACCGGCATGCGACCTGCCACGCCCACCGGCCTGCCGGTGGTGGGCAGCCACCCGGGCGGGCCAGGCAACCTGGTACTCAACACCGGGCACGGTGCACTGGGATTCACACTGGCTTTCGGCACGGCGCAGCGGGTCGCGGATCTGCTCACCCGCTGAGGCCGGAGCGCTCCGCGTCAGGGCGCTGGGCTGGGCAGGCCCGCGGTGCCCATGGTTTCGGCCACGGCCTGGCGCATGCAGGCGGTCATGGCGCTGGCCAGCAGCGAGGCCGGGCGGTTCACGGTGCGCAGCGACTGGATGGGCACGGGGATGTGCGGCGCCAATGCCAGCACATCCACCTGGCTGCGGTCTGCGGACGCAGCGGTGCAGGCATCCACCAATGCCACGGCGTGCCCATGGCGTGCCAGCGCCAGCGCGGCATGGTAGGTCTGCACCGTGATGGCCGTGCGCAACCCTACGCCCGCTTCGCGGCAGGCATGGCTGACCACGGTGCCGATGGGGTCGCGCACGTCCAGGCGCACCACCGGCGTATCCGCCAGGTCGGTCAGGTGCACGGTGCCCGAGCGCACCAGCGCGGGGGCCAGCATGCCCTTGGGCGCCACGCAGACCATGTATCCATCGGCAATGTGCTCCTGGCTGAGCGAGGGATGGGCGATGGAGCTGAAGACGAAGCCCACGTCGGCCTCCTGCAGCACCAGGGCCGAGACGATCTGCGGCGAGTGCAGCGCCTCGATGGTGATGCCCACGTCCGGGTGCAGCGCCCGAAAACTGCGCAGCGCGCGCGGCAGTACCTCGTAGCTCAGTGCCAACACGCTCAGGATGTGCAGTTCGCCCTCGCGCCGATCGCCCTTGAGGCTGGCGGCCAGGCGCTGCACGTCGTCGAGCTGGGTGAAAAGGCGCTCGATGTGCGGGTACAGGGTCTGCGCCTCGGTGGTGGGCACCAGCCGCCCCTTGAGCCGGTGGAACAGCGCGAACCCCAGCTGCAGCTCCGCATGGGCGAGGATGCGGCTCACCGCCGGCTGGGTGACGTTGATGAGCCGCGCGGCAGCGCTCACGCTGCCGGTGAGCATCACGGCGTTGAAGACTTCGATATGGCGCAAGCGCATGCTTCTACCTTGCAATGAATGGGCCAACAGCGCAACACCCCGAGACCTGGTCATGTATTCGAGCGCCGCAACCGGCGCGCCCAAGGCCCGTGCCGCCGTGCAAGGGGCGCCCCGCCGCAGGCCCCCCTGGGGGCTGATTGCCGCGGCTCCAAGCCTGCCTGCGCAGGCTTGGACGGCAATGAAGAGCGGCCGCCGTGGCGGACGCACCGTGGCGCGAAGTGCCTCAGGGGGCTTCAGATCAGTGCGCCTTGTCCCAGTTCGGGCCCACGCCCACCTCGGCCAGCAGCGGCACCTTGAGTGCCGCCACCTCGGCCATCAGGCGCGGGACGTGGCTGCGCACCCAGTCCACCTCGCCCTCGGGCAGCTCGAACACCAGTTCGTCGTGCACCTGCATGATCATCTTGATGCCGGGCTTGTGCGCGTCGAGTTCCTTCTGCACGGCCACCATGGCCAGCTTGATCAGGTCGGCCGCCGTGCCCTGCATGGGCGCGTTGATGGCCTGGCGCTCGGCGCCGCTGCGGCGCGGGCCATTGGGCGAATTGATCTCGGGCAGGTACAGGCGCCGGCCGAACACCGTCTCCACATAGCCCATGGACTTGGCAGCGGCCTTGGTCTCGTCCATGTACTGCTTGACGCCAGGGTAGCGCTGGAAGTACTTGTCGATGTAGGCGGCCGCGGCCTTGGTCTCGATGCCCAGGTTCTTGGCCAGGCCGAAGCTGCTCATGCCGTAGATGAGCCCGAAGTTGATGACCTTGGCATAGCGGCGCTGCTCGCTCGTGACCTGGTCCACCTGCACGCCGAACACTTCGGCCGCGGTGGCACGGTGCACATCCAGACCGGCGTGGAAGGCGTGCAGCAGCGAGTGGTCGCCGCTGATGTGGGCCATGATGCGCAGCTCGATCTGCGAGTAGTCGGCGCTGGCGATCACGCTGCCCGCGGGCGCCACGAAGGCCTCGCGCACGCGCCGGCCTTCGGGCGTGCGGATGGGGATGTTCTGCAGGTTGGGGTCGTTGCTCGACAGCCGCCCCGTGACGGCCACGGCTTGCGCATAGTGGGTGTGCACCCGCCCCGTGCGGGGCAGCGCCAGCTGGGCCAGCTTGTCGGTGTAGGTGCCCTTGAGCTTGACCAGGCCCCGGTGCTCCAGCAGCTTGGCGGGCAGCGGGTAGTCCTCGGCCAGCTTTTCGAGCACCTCTTCGTCGGTGCTGCGCGCGCCGGTGGCGGTCTTCTTGACCACGGGCATGCCGAGCTTGTCGAAGAAGATCTCGCCGAGCTGCTTGGGGCTGCTCAGGTTGAAGGGCTGGCCCGCGATCTCATAGGCCTCGGTTTCGAGCTGCACGATGCGCTGGCCCAGCTCGTGGCTCTGGTTGGCCAGCGTGGGCGCGTCGATCAGCACACCGTTGCGCTCGATGCGGTAAAGCGCCTCGCTGCTGGCCATCTCCAGGTCGTAGATGAAGCGCAGCTTTTCGTTGGCTTCGAGCAGCGGCCACAGGGCCTTGTGCACATCCAGGGTCTGGTCGGAGTCCTCGCACGAGTATTCGGCGGCCTTGGCCACGTCGACCTGGGCAAAGGGGATCTGGTGCGCGCCCTTGCCGCACAGGTCTTCATAGCTGATGCCGCTGCGCCCCAGGTGCCGGTCGGCCAGGCTGGCCAGGCCGTGGGGCTTGTGCACTTCGAGCACGTAGCTTTGCAGCATGGTGTCGTGTGCGTAGCCCTGCACCTCGATGCCGTGGTTGGCGAACACATGGCGGTCGTACTTGATGTGCTGGCCCAGCTTGAGGTGCCGCGGGTCCTGCAGCCAGGGCTTGAGGCGCGCCAGCACCTCGTCGAAGGGCAGTTGCACCGGTGCATCGGGGCCCTCGTGGCGCAGCGGGACGTAGGCAGCCGCACCCGGCTCCACGCTGAAGCTGATGCCCACGATCTCGGCGCGCATCTCGTCGAGCGAAGTGGTCTCGGTGTCCAGCGCCGTCAGGGGCGCCACATGCAGCGTGGCCAGCCAGCGGTCGAACTGGTCCCAGGTCAGGATGGTCTCGTAGCGCTCGTTGCGGGCCAGCTTTTCCACAGCAGCCGGGACGCCATCTCCACCACCCGCCGCAGGCTCGGCGAACAGGTCGGCGGTGTCGGTGTCGCCACCGGCTTTCTTGCGGGCAACGGGCGTGGACTCGGCAGCAGGCTCGGCGGCAGCCCCCCCGAGGGCACGTGCCAGGCCCTTGAAGCCATATTTTTCGTAGAACTCGCGCAGTCCATCGACCTGCTGCTCGCCGATCACGATGGCATCGAGCGCGGGCAGGCCCACGATGTGCTCGACCAGGTCGCAATCGGTGCGGATGGTCACCAGCTTGCGACCGGTGGGCAGCCAGTCGAGCGTGTTGCGCAGGTTCTCGCCGGCCACGCCCTTGATCTCGTGGGCACGGGCCACCAGTTCGGCCAGCGAGCCGTATTCCATGAGCCACTTGGCGGCGGTCTTGGGGCCCACCTTGGGCACACCGGGCACGTTGTCCACGGTATCGCCCACCAGGGTCTGGAAATCCACCATGAGGTGCGGCGGCACGCCGAACTCGGCGGTCACCCCGGCCACGTCGCGGCGCTTGCCGTTCATGGTGTCGATGATGGTGATGTGCTCGTCCACCAGCTGCGACAGGTCCTTGTCGCCGCTGGAGACCACCACGTCGATGCCCTGGCTGGCAGCGGTCACGGCCAGGGTGCCGATCACATCGTCGGCCTCGACACCCGGAATGGCCAGTACCGTCCAGCCCAGCATGCGCACCACGTCGTGGATCGGGTCGATCTGCGAGCGCAGGTCGTC
This sequence comes from Pseudomonadota bacterium, assembly GCA_040387235.1. Taxonomy (GTDB): domain Bacteria; phylum Pseudomonadota; class Gammaproteobacteria; order Burkholderiales; family Burkholderiaceae_C; genus Acidovorax. The sequence goes on along the minus strand of JAZKEE010000047.1, from coordinate 43,471 downwards.
GGGCATGGGCGCGCGCTGCGCCTTGTACTCGGGGTAGATCTCATCGCGGAAGGTCGGGCCGCTGGCGTCGAAGATGCAGGCGGCATAGTCGGCATGCACCTCCTTGCGCAAGGCCTGCATCATGTTGATCATGCCGCGGATGGCGCCCGTGGCCGCGCTCGTGGAGTCGCCCGGCACGGCCCGCAGGTCGGGCATGGCATGGTAGGCACGGTACAGGTAGCTGGAGCCGTCCACCAGCACCAGGGTCTTTTTATTGCTCATGGGGGCAATTGTGCACGGCCAAAGGCCGCGCACCACCGCCGCCCGGCGCGCTCTACAATGGATGCATGCGCGCTGCCCACCTCTCCTTGCTGCTGGCCCTGGCCTGTGGCCCCGTACTGGCCCAGACCCCTGGCCAGAATGCCCCTTCGGGTGCTCCCCAACAGGGCGAGGCGCTCTCCACGCCCGAATCCCTGTCCGGGCGCGGCAACCAGCGCACCGAACGCATCCAGATCGAGGACGCTGGCAGCCGTGTCGACGAAGTGCGCGTGGGCGGCCAGACGCAGAGCATCAACGTGCAGCCCAAGACCGGCAACATGCCCAGCTACGAAGTGCAGTCGCCCGATGGTGCACGTGGCCGCACGGGTGCCCTCAACGGTGCCGAGACCAATACCGCCCCCCGGGTCTGGAACGTCCTGAAGTTCTGATCGCGGCCAGGTGGCCGCTGCGCCGCCGGCGCGCGGAAATCCCCTGCCCCGCTTTTTCCTGACCCGCATTTCCCGCATTCCAGAGCTGAGCGATGGCCGTTTTCACAGAAGTCTCCAATGAAGAGGCGCGCAAACTGCTGCGCCACCTGAACCTCGGTGAGCTGGTCGCACTGCGCGGCATCGAAGGTGGCATCGAGAACACCAACTATTTCCTGACCAGCGACCAGGGCGAATTCGTGCTGACGCTGTTCGAGCGCCTCACGGCCGAGCAGTTGCCGTTCTACCTGCACCTGATGAAGCACCTGGCGCATGGCGGCGTGCCCGTGCCCGACCCGCGCAGCGATGGCAACGGCGACATCCTGCTGCAGGTATGCGGCAAGCCGGCCGCCGTGGTGAACAAGCTGCGCGGCAAGAGCCAGCTGGCCCCCGGCCCGGTGCATTGCGCCGCCGTGGGCACCATGCTGGCGCGCATGCACCTGGCCGGGCGCGGCTACGACCGCCACCAGCCCAATCTGCGCGGCCTGCCGTGGTGGAACGAGACCGTGCCCGTGGTGCTGCCGCACATCGGCCCCGAACAGGCGGCCCTGCTGCGCTCGGAACTGGCTTACCAGAACCATGTGGCGGCCTCCTCGGCCTACACCGCCCTGCCCACCGGGCCGGTGCATGCCGACCTGTTCCGCGACAACGTGATGTTCGACGGCGAGGAGCTCACGGGTTTCTTCGACTTCTACTTTGCCGGCATCGACACCTGGCTGTTCGACCTGGCCGTGTGCTTGAACGACTGGTGCATCGACCTGCCCACGGGCGCCCACGACCCCGAGCGTGCCCGGCGCATGCTGGACGCCTACCAGGCCGTGCGCACGCTCACCGCCGCAGAGCGCGAACTGCTGCCGGCCATGCTGCGTGCCGGTGCCCTGCGCTTCTGGATCTCGCGGCTGTGGGATTTTTACCTTCCGCGCGAGGCCTCCATGCTGACCCCGCACGACCCGACCCATTTCGAACGCGTACTGCGCGGGCGCGTTGCGCTGCCGCTGCACGCAGGCTGAGCGATTCGTCTGCGCAGGAATGGCCCTCCGACCGCGCATTCCGCGAGGAATGTCACGTCCGCGGGCCTTTTGCATGCCCCCATGCCGGCCCGGCCATGGTGCGCTGGGGTAAATTCGGCGCAATCTCCCCTTCTTACCTCCAGCCTGACCTGACGGCACGGGCCGTTTCCCCGATCCGCCCTCCGCACCCATGAAACTCAACATCGTTCCCGCCCGCACCGGCATCGCCTGGGTCAAGCTCGGCATCCGGTCGTTCTGGCGCCAACCCATGGCGCTGGCGGCACTGTTCTTCATGACCATGGCCGCCATGTCGCTGGCCAGCCTGGTGCCCCTGGTGGGGCCGGCGATCGCACTGGCCCTGCTGCCCTCGGCCACACTGGCCATGATGGTGGCGGCGGCCGAAACCACGATGGGGCGTTTTCCCACGCCCGCCGTGCTGCTGGTGGCGTTTCGCACCGGCCAACAGCGCCTGCGCGACATGCTGGTGCTGGGCGCCCTGTATGCCGTGGGCTTCCTGTCCATCATGGGGCTGTCTGCACTGATCGACGGCGGCCAGTTTGCCAGCGTCTACCTGGGCGGCGCGCCGCTCAAGCGCGAGGTGGCCGAAAGCGGCGCCTTCCAGGGCGCCATGTGGTTGTCGATGCTGCTGTACCTGCCGCTCTCGCTGACCTTCTGGCATGCGCCGGGGCTCGTGCACTGGCATGGCGTGCCCCCCGTGAAGGCCCTGTTCTTCAGCCTGGTGGCCTGCGTGCGCAACTTCGGTGCCTTCTTCGTGTTCGGCCTGGGCTGGATGGGCGTGTTCCTGACAGCCGGCGTGCTGGTGGCCCTCGCATCGGGCATCATTGCCCTGGCAGGGCTGGGTGCAGCCGCCAGCGGTGTCATGGTCGGCACGGCCATGATGCTGGCGGCGATGTTCTTCACCTCGATCGTGTTCACGTTCCGCGACTGCTTCGAACCGCCTGCCAAACCTTCATCGGAAGAATCCCATGACGAACAGCCAGCACCAGCTCCAGGGCCGCACTGAGGACGAAGTCGTCTGGTACCAGAGGCGCAGCCTGCTGCAGGCCGCCGCGGCCTGGACGGCCGCTGGCGGGTTCACGGCAGCGCACGCGCAGCAGGGCCGCAACGTGGTGGAGATGCGCGGCGACGTGCGGCGCAATGGCCAGGCCCTGGCGGCGGGCGAAGCCATCGCTACTGGTGACCGGATCGAGACGGGGCCGGGTTCCACCGTGGTCTTCACCGTCGGCAAGGACGCCTTCATGGTGCGCCAGAACACGCGCATCGCGCTCGAGGGCGACACCCCCATGGCCGTGAAAGTGCTGCGCCTGCTGACCGGTGCGGTGGCCAGCGTGTGGGGCCGCGGCAGCGAGCGCCAGGTGGTCATGCCCACGGCCACGGCTGGCATCCGCGGGACGGGGGTGTATGCCGAGGTCTTCCCCGAGCAGGATTTCCGCAGCTATTTCTGCAACTGCTACGGCACGGTGGACATTGCGGCCGGCGGCGAGTCCGTGGTCAGCCAGGCCTCCTACCACCAGGCCTTCTGGGCCGAAGTGGCTCCGCGCAACGGACGCCTGCTGACACCGGCCGGCGCCATCAACCACACGGACGAGGAACTGGAGTTCCTGGCCCAGCTGGTGGACCAGCGCACGGCCTGGCAGATCGCCGGGCACAAGGGCAGCAAGGATGGCAGCGGGCAGATCACCTACCCCGCAGCACCTGGCGGCAGCGGTGGCGCCACACCTGCCGCACCAGCGGTCCCCAGACCCACTTCGCGCGCACGGCCAGCGTCGCCCTACGGATCCGACTACTGAAGCACGCCGGCCTGCCGCCAGGTAGCCGCGCAGTAAAAAAGGCTGCCACGCCTGCGCGTGACAGCCTGCAAGGGCTTACTGCGGAAAAATGCCCGACTACACCCCGATGGGGCCGCCGTCCGCCTTCTGGATGACCACGGTCGAAGAGCGGGGGCGCACGGTGCCGGAGGGCAACGCCGTGGCGTCGCTCGTGCCGTAGGCCGGCCAGTTCACCGGGTGCTGGATGTTCAGGAAGATGGTCTTGTAGTCCGGCGTGAACGCGAAGCCGGTGATCTCGGCTTCGTTCGGGCCCACGAAGAAACGGCGCAGATCGCCCTGGTTCTGGGCATTGATGACCGGGCCCGTGCCCTTGCTGTCCGTCGTCATCGCACCGGGGATCACGGCCAGCATCTGGTCGTTGGTGGCACGGGCCACGGCGTTGTTGCGGCCGCCATCGATGCCGTTGTCGGTCTGGATCCACATGATGCCGCGGTCGTCGAACGCCAGGCCGTCGGGGCTGGCCAGCTGGTTCAGCGCCGTGAGGCCGGAGCGGTTGGTGTCGGCCGCAGCGCCTGCGTCGGAGCCGAACACGAAGATCTCCCACTTGAAGGTGTTCGCATTGGGCGTGTCGTGCCAGCGCACGATGTGGCCGTTGGCGTTGTTCAGGCGCGGGTTGGCAGCGTTGGTGCCGGTGGTGGCATTGCGGCTGGTGTTGTTGGTCAGCGTCACGTACACGTCGCCGTTGGAGGGGTGCACGGCCGTCCACTCGGGGCGGTCCATGGGCGTGGCACCCACGAAATCGGCCGCGGCGCGGGTGTTGATCAGGATCTCGTCCAGCGTCTTGTACTTGTCGCCCAGGCGGGTGCCGTCCTTGCCCACGGCGGCCAGGGTCAGCGGCAGCCAGGTTCCGGTGCCGTCTTCGTTGAAGCGTGCGACGTAGAGGGTGCCCTTGTCCAGGTACTTGGCGCCCACGGCCAGGCGGTCGGCGCGGCGTGCATCGGCGGCGTCCCAATTGGCGTCCGACACAAAGCGGTAGATGTACTCGAAGCGCGAGTCGTCGCCGCTGTAGAACGCCAGCGGCTTGCCCGCTTCGGGCTTGCCGTAGGCTGCGCCTTCGTGCGCGAAGCGGCCCATGGCCGTGCGCTTGGTGGCCACGCTGCCGGGGTCGTAGGGATCGATCTCGACCAGGTAGCCGAAACCGTTGACCTCGTTGCGCCAGTCGTTCAGGGCGCTGGTGCCGCTGGGCGTGACGTTGAAGCGGGCGAACTCGCCCTGCACTTCGGTGGCATCGCCGGCAGCGGTTTCCCACTTGTAGCGGCCGGCGGACGTGGGCACGCCCACGCGCACCTGGTGGGCCGGCTGGCTCGATGCATTGGTGTTGACGAAGCAGGCCGCCCAGTTTTCCTCGGCGGTGATGTAGGTACCCCAGGGCGTCGTGCCGTTGCCGCAGTTGTTGTTGGTACCACGCACGGTGGTGCCCGCGGGCGAGTACGGGGTCTTGACCCAGTCGGTGCCGCCGACCGGCCCGTTGATGGCCATGGGCGTGGCCGAGGTGAAGCGGCGGTTGTAGCGCGAGTTCTTGACGATGGCCCAGGCGCTGCCGGTCTTGCGGATGTGCATCACGGCCACGCCGTGGGCATTCACTTCCTTGCGCACTTCCTCGGCGGGGCGCTTGTTGTTCACCGTGGTCGGGCCTGCGGGGTGCAGCGCCTTCTCGTCGATGTACTCGTGGTTGACGACCAGCAGGCCTTCGCTGGAGCTGCCATCCAGCGGGAAATAGTGCATGCCGTCATGGTGCATGCCGGTGGAGTTGAGCAGATCCCTGGAGGTGTTCTTGCCGTCCTTGTCCCATTCGGCGGCGCTGTCGTTGAGCGGCGTACCCCATGCACCCAGCACCTGGGCCACGTAGCCGGGCGGCACGACGCAGCCGTCGGTCATGGAATTGGCCAGCGAGGTGAAGGCCAGCTTCAGCGGCTCGTCGTCGCTGCCGCCGCAGGCGGAGAGGCTGGTACCGGTCAGCAGGGCCAGCGCCGCGCTCAGCCCACCGCGCGTGACAGTGCGGCGTGACAGATGGACATCCAGGATGGCACTGAAGGGGGTGTTGCCGGCGTCGTTGCGAACGACCTTGTCAGAAATAGTTTTGCTCATGAGAGCCGCACTCCTCGTGGTATTGGTTGGTCATGGGAAGTGGGCAGTCTAGGAAGCGTATATGACCGATCCGTGACGCAAGAGCACTCGACCCGCAGGGCGATTCAGGGGCCTGTGTGCGACAACCGCCACAGCACCGTCAAATGCCTGTCACACAGTGTTCTTAGCATCCGGCACCAAGAGAGCGGCCCCGCTGCCCGGCCCTGCCTGCAGGGCGTATCGGGCACCGGGCTTCTCTCTATAAAAACCCATATAACAAACCACGGAAGCTGCACTCCATGACCTCTGCGTCCACCCCTTCGCGCCGCCAGGCCCTCCAATTCCTGGCCGGCATCCCCCTGCTCCCACTGGGCACCGGCGGTATCGCAGCCTCCCTGCTGGCCGCCTGCGGCGGCAGCGATGACGCCTCCTACGTATCCACCGCCTTCACCTCGATGGCCGCCCCCACGCTGGCCAATCCGGCGGCCATGGCCACGAACACCGTGGGCTCGACCATGCAGGTCACGCTGAGCGACAACTCGGTGCAAAGCTATGCACTGGCCTACCAGCCCTTCTTCATCACCGGCGACTCGGTGGCGAACGTCCGGGGCGGCCAGATCCTGGCCGGCAGCTACTTCGACATCAACAACCAGCCCATCATCGACACCACGGTGGCCGGCAAGGACCGCCAGTTCTTCTCGGACGCCCCGGACGGCACCTCGCTGCTGACCGTGCCCAATGCCAAGGTCGACGGCGTCAAGGGCAACCCTGTGTTCGCCGTGGTGCAGTTCGAATACACCACCTGGGCCCAGGACGGCAAGACCGACATGTACGGCAAGCTGCCTTCGCCCATCGCCGTGCTGACGCTGGACCAGGATCCCAACACCGGCAAGCTCGCCCTGGTGAAGTACCACAACGTGGACACCTCCAAGGTGCACGGCCTGTGGATCACCTGCGGCGCCAGCCTGTCGCCCTGGGGCACCCACCTGTCGAGCGAAGAGTACGAACCCGATGCCTTCACCATCGCCAGCAACACCCAGTTCCAGGCCTACAGCAAGAACCTGTACGGCGACGCGACCCGTGCCAACCCCTACCACTACGGCCACATGCCCGAAGTGACGGTGAACGCCGACGGCACTGCCAGCATCAAGAAGCATTTCTGCATGGGCCGCATCTCGCACGAACTGGTGCAGGTCATGCCCGACCAGCGCACCGCGCTGATGGGTGACGACGCCACCAACAGCGCCTACTTCGTGTTCGTGGCCGACAAGGAAAAAGACCTGTCTTCCGGCACGCTCTACGCTGCCAAAGTGGGCGCCGGCTTCACCGTCGACGCCAAGGCCACCGCCGGTGCGCCGCTGACCTGGATCAAGCTCGGCTCGGCCAACAGCGCCGAGATCGAAGCCCTGGCCAACACGCTCAAGCCCACCGACATCATGGCCGTGGCCACGGCCAACCCGAACGACGCGAGCTACACCCGCATCGTGTCCAACGGCAAGGAAGAGTGGATCAAGCTCAAGCCCGGCATGGAAAAGGCCGCTGCCTTCCTGGAAACCCACCGCTATGCGGCCTTCGTCGGCGCCAGCATGGGCTTCACCAAGATGGAAGGCACGACCGTCAACGCCAAGGACAAGATCGCCTACTCGGCCCTGCAGAACGTGCAGACCTCGATGGTCGCCGGCAACGCCCTGAACGTCGCGGGCAACGGCGTGTCCGTGCCCAAGGCCATCAACGCCGGTGCCGTGATGGCCCTGAACCTGCGCGGTGGCCAGAAGGACACGGCAGGCGCCAACATCAACAGCGACTGGATGCCCGTGGACACCAAGGCGCTGCTGGTCGGCGAAGACATCGCCTCCGACGCGCTGGGCAACACCGCCAACCCGAACACCATCGGCAACCCCGACAACCTCAAGTTCTCGGAAAAGATGCGCACCCTGTTCATCGGCGAAGACAGTGGCCAGCATGTGAACAACTTCCTGTGGGCGTACAACGTGGACACCAAGCAGCTGTCGCGCCTGATGTCCATCCCAGCTGGCGGCGAATCCACCGGGCTGCACGCCGTGGACGAGATCAACGGCTGGACCTACATCATGAGCAACTTCCAGCACGCCGGTGACTGGGGCGCGATCCACAGTGTGGTCAAGCCCACGCTGGACCCGCTGATCATCGCCAACTACAAGAACAAGTCCGGCGCCGCCGTGGGTTACCTCACGGCCACCCCCAAGCAGCCACGCCTGGGCTGATCGTCCAGTCCTGTAACGGCTGCGCCTGGCGCAGCCCCCAAGGGGTCCCGCAGCCATGCGGGACCCCTTTTTCGTGCCGTGCTTTCCCGCGAGGGAAACGGCATGGCACATGCGGGCACAATGCCCTTTTGCGTCAATGCAAATAAATCCCATTCTTATAATCTCACAGCCATCGAAGGATGCCGGCACCGGCCATGCACCCTTGACCCCCGGGCCTTCGCCCACCGACACCCACCGGACTTCGCGCCTGGCCCTGCCGGGCCCGCCAGTTCCCGGCAGGTCGCCTTGTCACCCCATCTTCGTTCTTGAGGAGAAACGCATGAAAACCACGCTACTGCGCACCACCACCCTGGCCGCGGCGCTGATCGCCGCCAGCCCCCTGGGTTTCATGGGTGCGGCGCAGGCACAGGGCACGGCGGCCCAGGCCCAGCAGGCCGTGACCGCCGCCTCGGTGGCAGCGCAGTACGCCACGCTGGTGCATGCCAACTACGAAGACACGCTGGCTGGCGCCCGGGCCATGCAGGCAGCGATCAAGGCCTTCACGGCCCAGCCGTCGGCCGAAACCCTGGCCGAGGCGCGCAAGACCTGGCTCGCCGCACGCGAGTTCTATGGCCAGACGGAGGCCTTCCGCTTCTACGGCGGCCCCATCGACGACGACAAGGGGCCTGAAGGCCAGCTCAATGCCTGGCCCATGGACGAGTCCTACGTGGACAGCGTCGAAGGCAAGCCCAAGGCCGGCCTCATCAACAACCGCAAGATCGCCATCACCAAGAAGGCGCTGGCGGCGCAGAACGAGCGCGGCGGCGAGGAGAACATCGCCACCGGCTGGCACGCCATCGAGTTCCTGCTGTGGGGCCAGGACCTGTCGGAGACCGGCCCGGGCAACCGCAATTTCGAGGACTTCGTGGACGGCAAGAAGCCCAACGCCGACCGCCGCCGCCAGTACCTCACGGTGGTGACCGAACTGCTGATCGACGACCTGTCCTTCCTCGTGAAATCCTGGGCGCCCGATGCCAAGTCCAACTACCGCGCCAGGTTCACCAAGGGCAACATGGAGTCGGTGCGCAAGATGCTGGTGGGCCTGGGCTCGCTGTCGCGCGGCGAGCTGGCCGGCGAGCGCCTGGAAGTGGCCCTGAACAGCCAGGACCAGGAAGACGAGCACTCGTGCTTCTCGGACAACACGCACCGCGACGCCGCGACCAACGCCAAGGGCATCCAGAACGTGTGGCTGGGCGAGTACCGGCGCGCCGATGGCAGCGTGGTCAAGGGCGCATCGCTGCGCGACCTGGTAGCTGCCAGGAATCCGGCCCTGGCCGACAAGGCCACCCAGCAGATCGCCGCCTCGGTGGCGGCGGCCGAGGCCATCCAGGCACCGTTCGACCGGGAGATCATCGGCGGCAAGGACGCGCCGGGCCGCCAGCGCATCCAGAAGACCATCGACAGCCTGACCCAGCAAAGCAAGGACCTGGTGGAAGCCGCCAACGCCATCGGCATCACCAAGCTTACGCTGGTCCAACCCTGAGGCTCACTGCGCTGTCCCTCCGTTCCATGACCCCTTTGCAAGCCCCTTACCGCAGGCGCACCCTGCGCCTGGCGGTTGCCAGCGTCGGCCTTGCGGCCCTGGGCGGCCTCATGGCCGACACCCCTGCCGACCCTCTCGGCGAGAAGGTCGGCGGCAACACCACGGTGTTCGCCACCGGCCGCAATGCCTTTTCCTTCCCGGCGGCCAACCTGGACGACGAGGAGCGCACGCGCTTCGTGATCGGCAATTCGTTCTTTCGCCGCAACTGGGTCGAGGCACCGGCCTCCACCAAGGCACGCGACGGCCTGGGGCCGCACTTCATCGCGCGCTCCTGCGGTGGCTGCCACGTGCAGGACGGCCGGGGCGAGCCGCCGGCCATCTTCAACCGCCTGGGCGACACCAAGGACCCGACGGTGGCCCTGCTGATCCGCCTGTCCATCCCCGGTACCGACGCCCATGGCGGGCCCAAACACGACCCGGTGTACGGCGATCAGTTCAACAACGCCGGTGTCCAGGGCGTCAAGCCCGAGGGCCGCGTGACCCTGCGCTACAAGAGCGTCAAAGGAAAGTTCGCCGACGGCACGCCCTATGACCTGCTCGCCCCCCACTACGGCTTTGCCGACCTGGGCTACGGCCCCATGGCCGCAGGGATCATGGCGAGCCCGCGCATTGCGCCGCAGATCATCGGCGTGGGCCTGCTCGAAGCCATTGCCGAAGCCGACATCCTGGCCAATGCGGCGGACCAGGCCGCTGCGGCAGGCCCCATCAAGGGCGTGCCCAACCGGGTATGGGACGCCCCCTCGGGCCAGATGATGCTCGGCCGCTTCGGCTGGAAGGGCAACGTCGCCACCATCGCGCACCAGACCGGCGGCGCTTTCCAGGGCGACATGGGCATCACCTCCAGGCACTTCGCCAACGAGACCTGCACCCCCACGCAGAAGGACTGCCTGGCCGCACCGAGCGGCAAGAGCGCCGCGGCGCAAGGCCAGCCGGGCGTGGAGATCGACGACAAGACCTTCGACGACGTGGTCTTCTACCAGGCCACGCTGGCGCCGCCCGCACGGCGCAACCCCAAGGACGCCCAGGTGCTGCGCGGCCAGGCGCTGTTCGCGCAGGCCCAGTGCGCCACCTGCCACCGGCCGAGCTACGTCACCAAGGAAGGCCCCTTCCCGCACCTGACGAGCAAGGCCCTGTCGGGCCAGCGCATCTGGCCGTATACCGACATGCTGCTGCACGACATGGGCGAGCGCCTGGCCGACAACCGACCCGACTTCGCCGCCAATGGCCGGCAGTGGAAGACCCCGCCGCTGTGGGGCACGGGCCTGATAAAGGACGTGAACGGCCACACCCGGCTGCTGCACGACGGCCGCGCCCGCGGCGTGCTCGAGGCCGTGCTGTGGCATGGCGGCGAGGCCGAGGCCGCCAAGGACAAGGTTCTGAAGATGAACAAGGCCGAGCGCGATGCGCTGGTCAAGTTCGTGGAGTCGCTATGAAACACCCATCCCTTCGCGCAGCAGTTACCGCCCTGGCCCTGGGCGCACTGCTGCTGCCAGCCCAGGCCCAGACCGGCTGGAAGCGCAACGCCGTGCCCTTCTACGACACCACGCATGCGCTGCAAAGCCTGTACGGCCATTGGGGCAAGCCGCGCGCACAGGAGCTGGCCACAGCCGCACAGGCGCTGGCACCGGCCGTGCGTGCGCTGTGCGAGGCTCCCGCCGGCCAGTCGGCCGCCGCCCTCACCGGCGCGCGCAACGCCTGGCAGCGCAGCATGATGGCCTGGGAGACGCTAGGCGCCGTGGCCGTGGGCCCGGTTATCGCGCGCCGCACCCAGCGGCAGATGGACTTTGCGCCCACACGCCCTGCGTTGATCGAGCGCGCCATCAAGGCCCAGCCGCAGGGCGCCCAGGCCTTCGAGCGCATCGGCACGCCCGCCAAGGGCCTGCCAGCGCTGGAATGGCTGCTGTGGACACAAGCCGTGGCGCCCGGCACCCCGGCCTGCAGCTATGCCGTGGAAGTGGCCCTGGACATCGAGCGCGAGGCCGTGGCCGTGGCCAGCGCCTTCGATACCGCCGCCGGCACCGACTGGGCCGCCGAGGACGAGCAGGAACGCTCCACCGCGGCCATGGGCGAGTTCATCAACCAGTGGGTGGGCGGCATCGAGCGCCTGCGCTGGGCGCACATGGAAAAGCCGCTGCGTGCCGCGCAGGGCACGCGCACGCCCGAGTACCCGCGCGCCGCCAGCGGCCAGGCCTCTGCTGCCTGGAAGGCCGAATGGAACGCCCTGCGCAACCTGGCCGTGCTGCCGGAAAGCGCCCCGACCCCCACGCCCGGCGAGGCCCTGGTGCCGCTGGAGACCTACCTGCGCGGCCGCGGCCTGAACCCGCTGGCCGACCAGTTGCTGGCCACCACGCAGCGCGTGGACAAGGCCTTGCAGGCCATCGACCAGTCCGGCGCGACGGGCAAGGCCGGCAGCGAACGGGTGCTGCAGGCGTCCAGGGAACTGGCAGCGCTCAAGCGCCTGGCCGAAGCCGAGATTGCCCCTGCCTTGCAGGTCAGCATCGGCTTTTCGGACGCGGATGGGGACTGAGGTGCACGCAGCGCTGAGCCGCCGCCAGGCGCTGGCCTTGCTGGGAAGCCTGGCCGCCATGCCGCTGGCAACGCATGCCTCGCCCCAGGCCACCGCAGGTACGGAGATGCGGCTGCTGGGCGCCTGGCAGCAGGCCGATGGCAGCTACCGCATCGGCGTGCTGGCGGCCCAGGCCGGAGGCCCTTCGCTGCTGCGCGCGCGCCAAGCGCTTGAGGTGCCCACACGCGCCCACGGCCTCAGCCGGTTGCCCGATGGCAGCATGGTCGCCACGGCGCGCCGCCCCGGTGACTGGCTGGTGCGCTGGCACCCGGGCCAGCCCGCCGACAAGGCGCAATGGCACTGGGTGGATGCGACCCGCTCCTTCAACGGCCACGTGATCGGCAGCGCCGATGGCCGTTATCTCTACACCACCGAGACCGATGTGGACACGGGTGCCAGCCTGGTCGCACGGCGCGATGCGCGCAGCCTGGAAACCTTGGACGAGTGGGCGACGCACGGTATCGACGCGCACGAGCTGATCTGGGCCCCTGCTGCCAAGGGCGCCCAGCCCGCGTTGATCGTGGCCAACGGCGGCGTGCCCACGGCCCCCGAAACCGGCCGCACCAAGCGCGACCTGCACACCATGGATTCAAGCATCGTGCGGCTGCACGGTGACAGCGGCGAGCTGCAGGGCCAGTGGCGCCTGCCGGATGCGCGCCTGAGCCTGCGCCACCTGGCCTGGAACGCCGAGCGCACGGTGCTGGGCATTGCCCTGCAGGCCGAGCACGGCGAGGCGGCCGACAAGGCGGCCGCGCCCGTCCTCGCGCTGTTCGACGGCAAGGCCTTGCACCTGTGTCCCGCCGGCCAGTCGATGGCAGGCTACGGCGGCAGCATCGCCAGCACCGCCGAGGGCTGGGCCGTGAGCTGCCCGCGCAGCCAGGGCGTGGCCACCTTCACGCCCGAGGGGCAGTGGCGCGGCCTGGTGGGGCTGGAGGAAGTGTGCGCGCTGGCGGTGGGCAGCGGCCGGCTGTGGGCGGCCGGGGTCTCGCACTCCCTCGAAGATGCGCGCTCGGCAAGCCCTCTCACGCACGCGCATGCCAAGGAACTGGCCGGCGCGCGCATGGACAACCACTGGGTGAATGTCGGCTGAGGCGGCAGAGGGCCGTCAGGCGGGCTGACCCTTTCGCTTCGCCAGGTCCTTGAGGCTGCCATGCAGCGCGAGCTTGCGCACGATGGCCGAGAAGGCGCGCGTGGAGGCCGATTCGCGCGCCACCGGCGACCACAGCATGCCCGGCGTGCGCACGGGCGTGGGGCTTTCCAGCCGCACCACCACCAGCCCCGAGTGCGATGACACCACGTTGGCCGCGACGATGGATGCCAGCTGCGTCTTGCCCACCAGGTCCATCATGGGCGCCAGCGTGTTGATCTCGGCCACCACCTGCGGCTCGGCGCCGCAGGAGCGAAAGCACTCGTCCAGCATCTGCCGCGTGGCAAAGCTCGCGGGCAGCAGCGCCATGGGCATGCGGTGCAACTCGACCATGCGCACACGCTTGCGCCGGGCGAGCGCATGGCCCTTGGCCACCACCAGCACCATCTCCTCGTTGTAGAGCGGCTCGAACTTCAGCGGCCCGGGCGCCGTGGGCCGGTAGGCGATGCCCAGGTCCAGCGTGCCCTGCTGCAGGCGCGCGGCGATGTGGTCGGCCGATAGTTCCTCGACCACCACCTTCACGCGCGGATGGCGCTCGTGGAAGGCGGCGATGCAGCCCGGGATGAAGCCCAGGTTGAAGGTGTGCGTGGAGCCGATGTGCAGCTCGCCAGCCACCTCCGAGCTGTTCTGGCGCAGGGCGCCCAGGCCCAGGTCGATCTCGTGCAGGGCCTTGGTGCAGTAGTGCAGGAACTCGTCACCCGCACCGGTCAGCGCCACGCGCTTGCCCGCGCGGTCGAACAGCGCCGCGCCTATCTCCTCTTCGAGCTGCTTGATCTGGTGCGACAGCGTGGACTGCGTGACGTGCAGCCGCTCGGCAGCGCGCGTGAAGTTGAGAGAGCCGGCCAAGGCGATGAAGTAACGCAGGTGCCTCAGTTCCATGGCGGTGCCACTGGTAGTTGATCGATGCCATCGATGGTAACCATGAAAAACAATCATTTCCAGGAATTCGGTGCGCCGCCTACAGTCGCCTCCAACCCACAAGGCCGGCCCTGAAGACCGGGCGGCCAAAGACCCCACGACAGGAGACAACGAGGTGCACAAAGTCCTCAGCGGTATCAAGGTGCTGGAACAAGGCACGTTCATCACGGGCCCGGCGGCAGGCATGTTCCTGGCCGACCTGGGGGCCGAGGTCATCAAGATCGAGCAGCCCGGTGCGGGCGACCCGTTCCGCGCCTTTCGCGGCGGGCTCTACAGCCCGCACTTCCAGACCTACAACCGCAACAAGCGCAGCATCACGCTCAACCCCAAGCTGCCCGAGGATGCGGCCGTGTTCGACGAGCTGGTCAAGGATGCGGACGTGTACATCCAGAACTTTCGCCCCGGCGCGGCCGACCGGCTGGGGGCGGGCGAGGCCCGGCTGCGCGGCCTGAACCCGCGCCTGGTGTACTGCGCGATCAGCGGCTTCGGGCAGACCGGCCCGGCCGCAGGCCGCCCGGCCTACGACACGGTGGCCCAGGCCGCCAGCGCCTTCCTCAAGCTGCTGGTGAACCCCGCCAACCCGCGCGTGGTGGGCCCGGCGCTGGCCGATGCGATGACCGGCTTCTACGCCGCCTACGGCGTGCTGGGCGCGATCGTCGAACGCGGGCGCACGGGCCTGGGACGCAAGGTCGAGGTGTCCATGCTCGAAGCCATGTGCCACTTCAACCTCGATGCGTTCACGCACTACTTCTCGGAGGACGAGGTCATGGGCCCGTACAGCCGGCCCAGCGTCTCGCAGTCCTACGTGCTTGAATGCGCCGACGGCCTGTGGATCGCGCTGCACATGTCCTCGCCCGAGAAGTTCTGGCAGGGCCTGGCCAACGCCATCGAGCGCCCGCGCCTGTTCGACGACCCGCGCTTTGCGACGCGCGAGGCGCGCATCGCCCACCAGGAGGACCTGATCACGCTGCTGGGCGGCCTGTTCCGCGAACAGACGCGCAGCGTCTGGTGCGAGCGCCTCGAAACCGAGGACGTGCCCCACGCCCCCATGTACGACACCCGCGAGGCCATGGAAGACCCCCAGGCCCGCCACCTGCAGCTGCAGGTGAGCGCTCCCCACCCCGAGGGCGGCGAGTGGCGCACCATCCGCTCGCCCGTGAGCTTCGACGGCGAGCGCGCCCTGGAAGTCACGGCGCCGCCCACGCTGGGGGCGGACAACGCGGCGATCGTCGGACCCATACGACAGCGCCTCGGGCAAGCACTCTGAACCGCAAGCCGGTCCCAATAAAAGACAAGGAGACAAGAACCCATGACCCCATCGAATGAAAACGAGCTGACCCAGGCCGTGCTGCAACGGCTGGAGGGCGCGGGCGACCCGCGATTTGCAGAGATCATGCGGTCGCTGGTGACGCACCTGCATGCCTTCATCCGCGAGGTGGACCTCAAGCCCGACGAATGGATGCAGGGCATCGAGTTCCTCACCGCCGTGGGCAAGGCCTGCACCGGCCAGCGCCAGGAATTCATCCTGCTGTCGGACACGCTGGGCGCCTCGATGATGGTGGTGATCCTCGACCAGTTGCGCGCCACCGCCCATGCCAAGGGCAGCCAGCGCATGACCGAAGCCACCGAGGCCACGGTACAGGGCCCCTACTACTGGGAAGGCGCACCCGAACTGCCGCTGGGCGCCAACCTGTCCGAAGGCGTCAAGGGCGAGCCCACCTTCTACAGCGGCCGCGTGACCGACACCCACGGCCAGCCGCTGGCGGGCGCGCTGCTCGACATCTGGTCGGGCGACGGCGAGGGCGTGTACGACATGCAGGTGGAAGGCTCGGGCATGGCCGCCCGTGCCCGCGTCCGCACCGATGACCAGGGCCGCTACTGGTTCTGGTCCATCCGCCCGAGCTTCTACCCCGTGCCGGTGGATGGCCCCGTGGGCCGCATGCTCGACGGCATGGGCCGCCACCCCAACCGACCCGGCCACATCCACATGATGGTCTCGGCACCCGGGCATGCCCCGGTCACCACCCACCTCTTCGTGGCGGGCAGCCCGTACATCGAGTCGGACGCCGTGTTCGGCGTGCGCCCCAGCCTGATCGTGGACTTCGAGCAGCACCCCGGCGGCCAGGCGCCCGACGGCAGCGCGCAGGCCACGCCCTGGTGGTCGGCGCACTACGACTTCCGCCTCGAACCCCAGAACGCCTGAACCACACGCCCAGAGACAGCCATGAAAATCGGAAAATCCACCGTCCCGCGCACGGCCATCTGCACCTCCAACGAGCACACCATCGTCGTGCGCGGCGAGGACCTGTGCCAGGACCTGATCGGTCACCTGTCGTTCGCCGACTACTTCTTTTTGCTGCTCACCGGCCGCCGGCCCGACGCGGCCTGCAGCACGGTGCTCAATGCCACCCTGGTGGCCATTGCCGAGCATGGCCTGGTGCCCAGCGTGCAGGCCAGCCGCATGACCTTCGCCGCAGCGCCCGATGCGCTGCAGGGCGCAGTGGCCGCCGGCATCCTGGGCTGCGGCTCGGTGATCCTGGGCGCTTCGGAAACCGCAGGCCGCATGTTCGCCGACGTGGCGGCGCGGGTCGATGCCGGCGCCACGCTCGACGCGGCCGCCACGGCCGTGGTCAGCGAGCTCAAGGCCGCGCGCCGCTCCATCCCGGGCTATGGCCACCCCCTGCACAAGGAGGTGGACCCGCGCGTGGGCCGCCTCATCGCCGTGGCCACCGAAGCCGGCGCCGACCTGCGCTACGTGCAGATCGCCCAGGCGCTGGAGAAGGTGATCCCCGGCATCGTCGGCAAGGAGCTGCGCCTGAACGTCTCGGCCGCCATCCCGGCGGTGCTGATGGGCGTGGGCTTCCCGGTGGCGTCGCTGCGCGGCGTGCCCATCCTGGCGCGCACGGCGGGCCTCATCGCCCACCTGGCCGAAGAGGCCGAAACGCCGAGCGGCTTTGCACTGTCCTACCAGGCCACGCGCGAGCTGCAGTACGAGGGCAGCCTGCCCGATGGCTTCGGGGAGGCGCCATGAAGCGCCGGCAGATCCTTGCCGCCACCACCCTGGCGCTGCTGGCCGCCGGTGCCAGCGCCCAGGGCAGCGGCCGCCCCCTCAAGCTGGTGGTGCCCTTTGCCGCCGGCACCTCGACCGACATCGTGGGCCGGGTGCTGGCCGAGGCCCTGGGCCGCCAGCTCGCACAGACCGTGATCGTGGAGAACCGGCCCGGCGCGGGAGGCACCATCGGCAGCGAGATGGTGGCGCGCGCGGGGGCGGATGCCAACACCCTGCTCATGGGCACCGTGGGCACGCATGCCATCAACCCCACGCTGTACAAGAAGCTGCCCTACCAGCCGCTGCGCGACTTCGTGCCGCTGGGCTTTGCAGGCGCCACGCCCACCCTGCTGGTGGTGCCGGCCAGCGCGCCGTGGAAAGGCGTGGCAGACCTGCGCCAGGCCAGCGGCAAATCCGTGAGCTTCGCATCGGCGGGCAACGGCACCTCGGGCCACCTGGCGGGCGAGACGCTCAACATCCGCCTGGCCAAGGACTTCGTGCACGTGCCCTACCGCGACGGTGCGCAGGCGCTGACCGAGCTGATGGGCGGCAACGTGCAGTTCATGTTCTACCACCCGGCCGCCGTGCTGCCGCACATCCGCGCGGGCAAGCTGCGCGCCCTGGGTGCGTCGAGCGCCAAGCGCAGCGCGGCCGCGCCTGACGTGCCCACACTGGCCGAGCAGGGCGTGGCGGATTTCGATCTGGTCGCCTGGTTCATGCTGTATGCGCCCGCCTCGATGCCGGCCGCGCAGCGCGACGCCTTGCGCGATGCCACGCAGGCCGTGCTGGCCCAGCCCGAGGTGCGCGAGAAGCTCGCCGCGCAGGGCATTGAATCCGCGGCCATGAACGCCCGGGAGATGGCCACGTTCGGCACGGCGGAGATCGCCAAGTGGGGCGAGGCCGTGCGGCGCTCCGGCGCCCAGGTGGACTAGAGAAATGAAGCATCCCCTGAGTCGCTACGCGCCTTCCCCCTCTCTCGTCTCGCTGCGCGAGTCGGGAGGGGGACGCCCCCAGCGCAAGCGCTGGATACGCCGTGTTCGCGGCGGGGCGGCCCTTGCGCGGGGGCACTGGCCTGGGCCGCGCCAGTTTCATGCGCCGTGGGCAGCGCACAGCGCAACGGACAGCTGATACCCATAGCAAGCCATGCATTCTCAACCCACAGCCCGCCCGGATCGGGGGCGGCTCTGGCGCAGCCATGCCCGATCCGAAAGGAGTGACGCCATCGATTGACGGAGGGACGGAGCTATCCACACGACGCGGCGCGCGCCATGGCGGCGAGGCACCGCAGACATTCCAAGCCAACAGACCACACAAGCGGGCATGAATGAACCCGCGACAGGAGACAAGAATGCGCAGAACAATGGTGATGAAGACGATGCTGGTGCTGGCCACCGGTACCTTGCTGGCCGGCACGGCCCTGGCACAGGGGGCCGAGTGGCCGAACAAGCCCATCAAGATCGTGGTGGGCTTTGCGCCCGGCACGCCGCCCGACATCTTCGCCCGCATGTACGGTGACTACGCCGGCAAGAAGCTCGGCGTGCCCGTGGTGATCGACAACCGTCCCGGCACGGCCGGCAACCTGGCGTCGGACGCAGTGGCCAAGGCAGCACCCGATGGCTATACCTTCGTGTACAACCTGTCCACGGCGTTCACGATCAACCCTTACATCTACAGCAAACTGCCCTTCGACCCCGACAAGGACCTGGTGCCCGTGGCAACCACCATGCGCCAGGGCCTGGTGCTGATCGCCACCAACAAGTTCCCGGCCAAGACCGTCAAGGACCTGGTGGCGGCAGCCAAGGCCAAGCCGGGTACCTACTCGCACGCCTCGTACGGTGCGGGCAGCCCTTCACAACTGATCGTGGAATCGCTCAAGGACGAGGTCGGCATCGACATGCTGCACGTGCCCTACCGCGCCAGCCCTATCGCCGACCTGGTAGGCGGCCAGGTGGACACGCTGATGGAGCCCATCGCCACCGGCTACCAATTGATCAGCAGCGGCAAGGTGCAGGCACTCGCCTACTCGGGCCCCACGCGCCACCCCGCCCTGCCCGATGTGCCCACGCTGTCGGAGGTGATGCCCGGCTTCTCGATGATGTCCTGGCACGGCATCTGGGCACCCGCAGCCACGCCGCAGCCCATCCTCACCCGCTTCAACGCGTTGCTGGTCGAGGCGAGCAAGGACTCCGACCTCTCGCGCCGCATCCGCGAGCTGCACAGCGAGCCCCTGGGCGTGACGCGCACCGAGATGGCCGCCATGGTGCGCCGCGATGCGGAGATCTACAGCCGCGTGGTCAAGGCGCGCAACATCAAGGTGGACTGAACGAGCCGCCGCTGCCTGGAAAGAGGCCGTGCGCTACTGGGTCGGCGCAGGTGCCGGAGCGGCAGCAGGGGCCGGCGCCTCCTGGGCCTTGGGCTTGGGCACCTTGTCGCAGCCGGTCAGTGCCAGGGCCAGCACACAGGCGCCAGCCACGGCAGCGCGGGACAAAGGGGATGGATGGAACAGCATGGGCAGGGTCCTCCCTGGCCGTCGGGACGGAAGGCGTGCGCCGGACGGCGCTGGCGCAGCCCCTTGGGACTTCCATTTTTCAGGCCAACGCCGCCGCTGTCTGTCAGAAAAGGCCCCGAACGGCCCGCCCCACAACGCTGGGCGGCCCGCTCGTCAGTCGACGATGGTCAGCTTGGCCACCGACAGCGCCAGCCATTTGGTGCCGTGGCGCGGAAAGCTCACCTGGGCCCGCGCATCGTCGCCCGTGCCCTCCAGCGCCAGCACCTTGCCCTCGCCGAATTTGGTGTGGAACACGGCCAGGCCCACACGCAGGCCATGCGAGGGCGCGACCTTCTGCACCGGCACGGGCGGGCTGGCAAACTGCTCCGTGCGGCCAGAGCCGAATGGGCTGCGGTCGCGCTGGCCGAACGGGTTGCTGCCCGCGTTGGGCGCATAGGTGCCAAAGCCCTGCTGCTTGGGCGTGATCCACTTGAGTGCCGCCTCGGGCAGCTCGTCGAAGAAGCGGCTCTTGATGTTGTAGCGCGTCTGGCCATGCAGCATGCGTGTCTGCGAATGGCTCAGGTACAGGCGCTTGCGCGCGCGGGTGATGGCCACGTACATCAGGCGGCGCTCTTCCTCCAGGCCCTCGCGCTCGTTGGCCGAGTTCTCGTGCGGGAACAGGCCCTCCTCCATGCCGCCGATGAACACGCCGTCGAACTCCAGACCCTTGCTGGCATGCACGGTCATCAGCTGCACGGCATCCTGCCCGGCCTGGGCCTGGTTGTCGCCGGCTTCGAGCGCCGCGTGGGTCAGGAATGCGGCCAGGGGCGAAAGGGTTTCGCCGGTGTCGATGTCCACGATGCCGGCCACGGCGGGCAGGGGCTCGTCCACCACCGGCGCATCGGGATCCAGGCCCTGGCTGGCCGGGCTCTGGCCCAGGCGGTCGTTGCGCAATTCATCCACCGGCAGTGCCACGGCATCGCGGCCAAAGCCCTCCTGCGTGACGAAGCTCTCGGCCGCGTTGACCAGTTCCTCCAGGTTCTCGATGCGGTCGGCACCCTCCTTCTCGGTACGGAAGTGCTCCACCAGGCCCGAGGACTGCAGCATCTGCTCAATGATCTTGCGCAGGTTCATGCCTTCGGTCTGCTCGCGCAGCACGTCGACCATGGCCACGAAGGCCGAGAGGTTGGCCCCCGCCTTGCCGGGCACGGCACTCACGCCGTCGTGCAGCGAGCAGCCGGCCGCGCGCGCAGCGTCCTGCAGCACCTCGATGCTGCGCGCGCCAATGCCGCGCGGCGGAAAATTGACCACGCGCAGAAAGCTGGTGTCGTCGCGCGGGTTCTCCAACAGGCGCAGGTAGGCCAACGCATGCTTGATTTCAGCGCGCTCGAAGAAGCGCAGGCCGCCGTACACCCGGTAGGGCACGCTGGCATTGAACAGGGCCGATTCGATCACCCGGCTCTGCGCATTGCTGCGGTAGAGCACGGCGATCTCCTTGCGCTCGAAGCTGTCGCTCTTCACCAGCTGCCTGATCTCGTCCACCATCCACTGCGCTTCGGCCAGGTCGGTGGTGGCCTCGTACACGCGCACCGGCTCGCCGGGGCCCTGCGTGGTGCGCAGGTTCTTGCCCAGGCGGCGGCTGTTGTGGCTGATGAGGGCGTTGGCCGAGTCGAGGATGTTGCTGTAGCTGCGGTAGTTCTGCTCGAGCTTGATCTGTTGCTGCACGTCGAACTCGCGCACGAAGTCGGCCATGTTGCCCACGCGCGCGCCGCGAAAGGCGTAGATGCTCTGGTCGTCGTCCCCCACCGCGATCACGCTGCCACGCGCCTCGAAGCGCCCGCCGCTGTCATTGCCCGCCAGCTGCTTGAGCCAGGCGTACTGCAGCTTGTTGGTGTCCTGGAACTCGTCCACCAGGATGTGCGCGAAGCGGCGCTGGTAGTGCTCGCGAATGGGATCGTTGTCGCGCAGCAGCTCGTAGCTGCGCAGCATCAGCTCGCCGAAGTCCACCACGCCCTCGCGCTGGCACTGCTCTTCATAGAGCTGGTAGACCTCGATCTTCTTGCGCGTGTCGCTGTCGTTGGCCTGCACGTCGCCGGGGCGCAGGCCCTCCTCCTTGCAGCCCGAGATGAAGTAGGCGAGCTGTTTGGGCGGAAAGCGTTCGTCGTCCACGTTGTGCTGCTTGCACAGGCGCTTGACGGCCGAGAGCTGGTCCTGCGTGTCCAGGATCTGGAAGGACTGCGGCAGCCCGGCCGGCTTGTGGTGCGCCCGCAGCAGCCGGTTGCACAGGCCGTGGAAGGTGCCGATCCACATGCCGCGCACGTTCACCGGCAGCATGGCCGACAGGCGCGCCACCATTTCCTTGGCGGCCTTGTTGGTGAATGTCACGGCCAGGATGCCGCCGGGCGTGGCATAGCCGTTCTGCAGCAGCCAGGCGATGCGCGTGGTGAGCACCCGGGTCTTGCCCGAGCCGGCTCCCGCCAGAATGAGCGCATGCCCCGCCGGCAGGGTGACGGCGGCGAGCTGTTCGGGGTTGAGATTGGCCAGCAGGGGCGGTACAGCCGATGGTGCAGCGGGCGTGGGGGGCACCAGGGGATCCGGTGCACCCGGGAACAGGTCTTGTGGGAACATGGGGGCATTGTAGAAAGCGCCACCGCCTGCCATGAAAAACATTGCCCTTGCCGCAGCCATGCTGCTGGCCCTGCATGCCCCCCACCTCGCAGCCCAGTCGAGCTGCAGCAGCGACGGCGTGCACCGCCCCGTGACCCTGTTCGAGCGCTTCGTGAGCGCCGACTGCGAAAGCTGCTGGGCCGACAAGGCCACTCCGGCCCCCAAGGCGCCAGGAACCGTGGTGCTGGACTGGATCGTGCCCGGCACGCAGGGCGATAACGCACCGCTGTCTGCAGCCGCCACGCGCGATGCGCTGGCGCGGCTGGCCGCCCTGGGCCGCACGGCACCCACGGCCACCGATGTGAACACCGCGCCCGTTCAAGGCGTGCAGGGCAGCCGGCTGCGCGTGTCGCACGGGCCGGCCTTCAACGACTACCTGGGGGCCACGATCGCCTTCTCCCCCATGCCGACGCGCAGCGCCCCCCCTGCGGCAGGGCCCGATGCGGGCGGTTTCTACCTGCTGCTGGTGGAATCCATCCCCGCAGGCACCGAGGGATCGCCCGTGGCCCGCAACCTGGTGCGCAACGTGTACCAGCGCTCGCTGGACAATCCGCACACGCTGTCCAAGGGCGAGCGCTCGGGCTGGCGTGATTCGCGCCCCATCTACATACCCGAAGGCGCCAAGACCGACCGCCTGCGCCTGGTCGGCTGGGTGCAGGACAAGGACGGCCGCATCATCGACGCGGCACAGTCGCGCTGCGTGCCATAGGGCCGGCCCTATTGGACGGATAACAGTAGGGATATACCGGCGCCGGCTGGCGCGGGTAGAATCAATCACCGGGCCCAAGTTTCTTGCAGCCCGGTTTTTTTATGCCTGCGCACAGCAGGGTTCGTTGCATCCTTCGCGACTGCAACCATACGACCGGTCTCCAGGCCAAGCGCCCACCGCAGCGGAAATCCTTCTGCTGCGTCCTCTTATGGAGCTTGGAAATCATGGAAATCTTCGACTACGACAACGTTCTCTTGCTGCCGCGCAAGTGCCGGGTGGAAAGCCGCTCGGAATGCGATGCCGGCGTGGAGCTGGGCGGGCGCACCTTCCGCCTGCCGGTCGTACCGGCCAACATGAAGACGGTGGTGGACGAAACCATCTGCACCTGGATGGCGCAGAACGGTTATTTCTACGTCATGCACCGCTTCGACCTGGACAACGTGCAGTTCGTGCGGGACATGCATGCCAAGGGCTGCTACGCCTCGATCTCGCTGGGCGTGAAGCAACCCGACTACGACACCGTGGACCAGTTGGCGGCTGCGGGCATCACGCCCGAGTACGTGACCATCGACATTGCGCACGGCCATGCCGACAGCGTGAAGAACATGATCGGCTACCTCAAGTCCAAGCTGCCCGCGGCCTTCGTGATCGCCGGCAACGTGGCCACCCCCGAGGCGGTGATCGACCTGGAGAACTGGGGTGCCGACGCCACCAAGGTGGGCGTGGGCCCGGGCAAGGTCTGCATCACCAAGCTCAAGACGGGCTTCGGCACCGGCGGCTGGCAGCTGTCGGCGCTCAAGTGGTGCGCGCGCGTGGCCACCAAGCCCATCATTGCCGACGGCGGCATCCGCAGCCATGGCGACATCGCCAAGAGCATCCGCTTCGGCGCCAGCATGGTCATGATCGGCTCGCTGTTCGCCGGCCACGAGGAATCGCCAGGCAACACCGTGGAAGTGGACGGTGCGCTGTTCAAGGAGTACTACGGTTCGGCCAGCGACTTCAACAAGGGCGAGTACAAGCACGTGGAAGGCAAGCGCATCCTCGAGCCCATCAAGGGCAAGCTGGCGGGCACCCTGGTCGAGATGGAGCAGGACGTGCAAAGCTCCATCAGCTACGCCGGCGGCAAGAAGCTCATGGACATCCGCAAGGTGAACTACGTGATCCTGGGCGGCGACAACGCCGGTGAGCACCTGCTGATGTAAACCCCGGGGGCCCGAAGGAGCGTCAAGCCCTCAGCAGGATGAGCGCCATGTGGTGCACATCGTGCCCGGGCTTGGCCAGCGCATCGACGATGCTGAAGTGGTTCAAGCCTTCCTGCACCTGGCAGCGCGGCACCGCATGCGAGCCCCAGGCGTCCTGCACCAGCCGCGCCTGGCGGATGAACTCCGGACTCTCATCGCCGCCCACGGCGCAGTACAGCATGCCCTGGCCAGGCGCCTGCAGGCGTGCCGGGCTGTACTGCAGCACCTGCTGCTCGGTGAGCTTGAGCGTTTCCTGAAGGAAGGGTGTGTGCATCAGCGGATCCAGGTCGTGCAGGCCCGACACCGACAGGGCGCTGCGCACCGCACCGTCGGGCAGGTTGCCGATCAGTGGCCAGACGCTGGTGAGCAGCATGGCCGCCAGTTGCCCGCCCGCCGAATGCCCAGCCACCGTGATGCGGTGCGGGTCGCCGCCATAGCGCGCAATGTTCTGCCAGATCCAGGCAATGGCCTTTTCCATCTGCCGCATGATCTGGGGAATGCCGACCGGTGCCTCGGGGGTGCCGGGGCACAGCGCGTAGTTGACCACCACCACGCAGACACCTTCGCGGTTGAAGGCCGGCGCGATGAAGGAGTGGTCCGACTTGTCGAGCGCACGCCAGTAACCGCCATGGATGAAGACCAGCACCGGAGCCCCCTTGCCAGACCCGGGTGGCAACTGGGTGGTTGGAAAGACATCCAGGGTCTCGCGCGTGCCTTTGCCATAGGCCAGGTCGGGCACGCAGGGATGGTCGGCCCGCACCTGGGCCGACTCCCTGGCCCAGCGGTCGAAATAGTTCACGTGCTCGGGCACCAGGGCCCGGTTGTTGTACATCAGCTCGAGCCAGGCAGGGTCGTGCGGCGTTTTGGTGTCCAGGGCCATGGGTGTGCTCTCCTCTGGCGCAACATCATCCCGGCAAGTGGCGCCGACTGCAAGCCCGATGACAGGCTGGCAGCGCGAAAACCGCCGATGATGGTGGCAGAGACAACCGCACCAGGAGACAAAGACCATGAACAACACCCCTCGCCTGCGCACCGCCGTCCTGGGCATCGGCATGATGGGCGCGCCCATGGCGCGCCGGCTGCGCGCTGCCGGGCATGAGGTCCATGCCTGGAACCGCACACGCGAGGCGGCCGACCCCCTCGCCGCTTCCGGCATCACCGTCCATACGGACGTGCGCGATGCCGTTGCCGGCGCGGACGTGGTGATCAGCCTGCTCGCCAATGGCCCGGTGGTGGGCCAGGTGCTGTTCGAGCGCGGCGCGGCGCAGGCCCTGCGCCGGGATGCGCTGTTCATCGACATGGCCTCCATCCAGCCG
Source organism: Pseudomonadota bacterium (assembly GCA_040387235.1). GTDB lineage: Bacteria > Pseudomonadota > Gammaproteobacteria > Burkholderiales > Burkholderiaceae_C > Acidovorax. The sequence goes on along the minus strand of JAZKEE010000047.1, from coordinate 17,896 downwards.
CGCGAGGCACGCGACCACGCGGCCCGCCTGGGCGAGATGGGCATCGCCCACCTGGACGCCCCGGTCTCCGGCGGCACGGTGGGCGCCGAGAACGGCACCCTGGCCATCATGGCCGGGGGGCGGCCCGAGGACTACGCCCGTGCGCTGCCCATCTTCGCCGCCTTCGGGCGCGCCACGCACGTGGGCCCACATGGCGCGGGCCAGCTCGCCAAGCTGGCCAACCAGATGATCGTGGGCATCACCATCGGCGCCGTGGCCGAGGCACTGCTGTTCGCCGCCAAGGGCGGCGCCGACATGGCCAAGGTGCGCGAAGCCATCAGCGGCGGCTTTGCCGACAGCCGCATCCTGCAACTGCACGGCCAGCGCATGGTCGAGCGCAACTTTGCCCCCCAGGGCCGCATGACCGTGCAGCTCAAGGACATGCGCAACGCGCTGGCCACCGCGGGTGAGATCGGTTTCGACGCGCCCGTGACCCAGCTTTTCGAGGCACTCTACGCCGAGGGCGTGGAGCACGGTCTCGGCGACCTGGACCACAGCGCACTGTTCGTGGAACTCGCCAGCCGCAACGCCATGCAATAATTTTTGAGCCCCGCTTGCAAGCAGGCCAAAAACTAGTGCATAATTCGAGGCTCTGCAGCAATGCAGGCAGATCACTAAAAGATTTGGGTTCTTAGCTCAGTTGGTAGAGCAGCGGACTCTTAATCCGTAGGTCGAGTGTTCGAGTCACTCAGGACCCACCAAATCTAAGCCGCAAGGCACATAAAGCCGACGCTATAAACAACATAGCGCCGGCTTTTTTGTCTCCGGCTGATATGTGACGGTTTATGAGACACTTCTCATATCCAGTGTAGGTAAGAGTCGGCCTTGCGTGCGGCTGTCACCTATCTAGGCAAGCGCGAATTTTCCTCACGACTGGGGCGCTTTCGGCCCGCACCCGCATCCTCCTTCAATGGAGCACGCCGCGGCCTCGCGGGAGGAGCAACCAGCCGTAGCCCGCCGCGCTTTCCAAGCCCACAAACCTCCAACAACCATTACCGCCAATGCCATAGCGGCAATTTGACCCGTCCAATCGCCCAAAGCCCAACCTGCCAGACCAGCGAATGAAAGCCCGCCAACCAAGGCGGCAATTGGAAGAGTGCAGCATGCAACACATGCGCCAGCCAGTCCGAGTACAGCCAAGATAGGTCTTTTCATCGTCTTCTCCAAGAACACCGGGAACATCCCCGTACACTGACTCTAAAACCTCAAGTAACTTGAGGTGCAAGGAGAATCGTATGAGTACCCTATCGATTGATGGGCAATTGAGCATTGGCGAGCTGGCCCAGCGCACGGGGTTCAACGTCTCGGCGCTGCGGTACTACGAGGAAGTCGGGCTGATCCCGCCGGCCACACGGCGCCCGAGTGGTCACCGTGCCTATGACGCGCGAGTTCAGGAGGTGCTGACACTCATACGCCACTGCCGAGACTTTGGGTTCTCGATTGAAGAGACCCGGGCACTTGTGTTGCTCTCGACCAGTGATGAACGCGACTGCGTAGAGGCGCGCGATATTGCTCAAGTGCATTTGAGCGCGGTTCAGGTCAAGCTTGCAGAGCTCAAAAACTTGGAGCGGAGTTTGTCCAAGTTTGTGCAGGCATGCTCTGATGATTGCATCGGGGGCCCCGCGCCCAAGTGCACCATCTTGAAGGACCTGAGCTTGGGCACAAAGGGCGCAGTTACGCCCAAGGGTTGCTGTGGAGCCTAAGATGCCTGCGGCTGAAAAGCGATGAGCGCCATGCCGGTCAGGCTGACTACGACGCCGGCGACATCCCACGGGCTCGGGCGGATGCCCTCTACACCCCACAGCCACGCCAACGCCACGGCAATGTAAACGCCCCCGTAGGCTGCATACACCCGGCCCGCAGCAGCAGGGTGCAGCGTGAGCAGCCATGCAAAAAGGCCCAGTGCTACAGCAGCGGGAAGCAACAGCCAGACTGAGGCGCCTTTTGTGAGCCACAGATAGGGCAAGTAGCAACCCACGATCTCAGCTACGGCTGTAATGATGAACAAAAGGATGGTTTTCAATGCGGACCTTTTAGACCTTGGGAAAGCTTTGAGAACGGCAGGGCTAAAGCCGATTGCGGAATTTAGCCGGGCGCACACATGCGCCGCAGCCGGCTCACTGTCAGCTCTTGAACTGCCCATGCAGCGCCATCAGCCGCTGAGCCAGGCCTTCAGGGTCGATCCGCATGTTGCTGGGCGTACAGGTTCCCGCCGAGACGTGTTCATACCAGACGTGATAGCCGGATAAATCGGGGAGCGCGTGGCCTGCCGCCTCTCGGATGGCAGCGCTGATGCTGATGGTATCGAAAGTGCCCAGCTCTTCACGCCCATCCATGACATGGGAGCGGTAGGCACTGGGCTGGATCTTGACTATGTGAAGCGATAGCAGCATTGGAAATCCTAGAATGGTGCGCGCGATCGCACGATAACTGCCGGCGCCGGACCTTGGTAGATCACATCGTTTGTAGCCAGCTCGTACACGGTGGCCAGCGCTCCATGTTCCTGCACCTCGTAGTGATCAGGCGGTAACGGCAGCACGCGCTCGCCTCGGAACCTGGTGCGCAACAAGGTCCGGTTACCCGGCAGCCGTGGCCCGGGGTCGAAGGGCACGCGAGCCACGATCTCCACCGGGCCGGCGCCGTCGTACATCAAAGTGCCGGTGCGTGCGAGCGTGATGACACAGCGCGCGCCCTCGTGGCGGATCAGGTACTCACCGGCCTTGTGTCGCAAATCCGTTTCTTGGCGGGCGCCATGACCTGGCAGCGGCGGCGACAGCAGCAAAGCGGGGCACGGCTTGACCGCCCCAGCCATGTGGCCGTGCAGATCGCGCTCGCATGGCTGGTCCAGCGCCTTGAAACCTGCGCGTGTGCAAGCGACGCACCGCCGCCGGAGGCTCTCTTTTGTTCCCGACAAAAGCCAGCGTGAATTTCACGCGACAGGATTTTTTCGCGGAAATTGCATCCAACAGGCGTCTTCCAGCGTATCCCTGCGCAAAGCCCTCAATGCCACCGCTCTTAATTGCAAACTAGTGTCTTTGCGTATTCCATAGTCAAAATGTATCGATACACTTTGTCATACAAATGACATCGTCGGCAGGCACGTCGCGGGCGTCTTTATCGCCATAACGCCAGAACCTTTCAAAGCACTGTGAATTCTCGACACACCACCCGAACAGTTCCCCTGCTGGCTGCGCTGATGGCCCTGGGGCTGGCCTCTGCCCCCCTTCCCACCGCCCACGCCCAGGCGACGCAGGCCAAGGAATCGCCCACCAAGGAGCGTGCCAAGGCCCGCGCGGCCCGCACCGCAGCGGCGTCGGCTGCCGCGGCGGTACCCGACAGCGCCGCACCTGCCACTGCGCCCCCCGCCGCCGCAGCGCCCGCCCTGCCCCTGCGCCAGTGGAAGACGAGCCTCAAGGACCTGGGCCTGGCACGCCCCATCGCCCTGCGCGGCGTGGAGAGCGAAGCCAGCGTCGGCGTGGGTGTGCGGCGTGACGAAATCGTCGAAGCCGCCCGGCTGCGCCTGACCTTCACGCTCTCGCCGGCGCTGATCCCGAACCTGTCGCACCTCAAGATCATCCTCAACGACGAGACGCTGCAGACCGTGGTGCTCGACAAGGAGCGCCTGGGCACACCGCAGACGGTCGAGCTCAACATCGACCCGCGCTATTTCACCGACTACAACCGTTTTCGCTTCCAGTTCATCGGCCACTACACGATGGAGTGCGAGGCACCCAACCATTCGAGTTTGTGGGCCACCATCAGCAACGAGAGCCAGCTGGATCTGTCGCTGCGCCAGATCCCGCTGCGCGACGACCTGGCCCTGCTGCCCGCACCGTTCTTCGACCCGCGCGACAACCGGCCGGTGAACCTGCCCTTCGTGTACGGCGCCAAGCCCAGCACGGGCACGCTCAAGGCCTCGGGCTCGATCGCCAGCTGGATCGGCATGCTTGCCGGCTACCGCGGCAACCAGTTCCCGGTGTTCGAGAACCAGCTGCCGCGCCAGCACGCGGTGGTACTGGCCACCAACGACAACCGCCCCGCCTTCCTGCAGGCGATGGCACCGGTCACCGAGCCCACCCTCACCGTGGTGCCCCACCCCGAGGTTCCGGGCGCCAAGCTGTTGCTGGTGCTGGGCAAGGACGATGCGCAGGTGCAGATGGCCGCCGATGCACTGGCCCTGGGCAAGGCCGTGCTGTCGGGGCAGACCATTGCCGTCAAGTCGCTCGATTACCCCGACCTGGCCAAGCCCTACGATGCCCCGCGCTGGATCACCACCAAGCGCCCCGTGCGCCTGGCCGAGCTGGTGCAGAGCGCGGCCGACCTGCAACTGCGCGGTTCGGTGCTCAACGACACGGTGAACGTCTACACGCGCATGGCGCCCGATCTGTTCACCTGGAACGCCAAGGGCGTGCCGCTGGACCTGACCTACCGCTACACGCCCAACAGCGTGTCGGACCACGGCGCGCTGAACATCTCGATCAACAACCAGTTCATCCAGTCCTACCCGCTGCAATCGCGCGAGGACCGCACCAGCGGCAAGAGCACGGTGATGCTGCCGCTGTTCGATGACGGCAATGCGCAGACGCGTTCGGACCTGAAGATCCCGGCCTTCATGATCGGCGGCGACAACCAGCTGCAGTTCGCCTTCCAGATCCCGCCCAACGACCTGGGCCGCTGCCGCTCGGCCCCTCCGACGGAGCTGTTCGCCGCCATCGACCCGCAGTCGACCATCGACCTCACTGCCTTTCGCCACTACCTGGCCATGCCCAACCTGGCGGCCTACGCCAACAGCGGCTTCCCCTTCACGCGGGTACCGGACCTGGCGCAGACCTCCATCATCCTGCCCAACCAGCCCACCACCTCGGACGTGGAGGTCTTCCTCACCGCCGTGGGCCGCATGAGCGCCTCCACCGGCTACCCCGGCACGCGCTTTCAGCTGCTGCGCGCGGCCGAGGCCGACAAGGCTGCCGACACCGACATCCTCGTGATCTCCCAGGCCGACAGCGACGGCCTGCTGCAGAAGTGGAAGAACCACCTGCCGGCCTTGCTGGCTGCGGGCGCACGCTCCGTGCAGCCGCTGGAGCGCGCCATGGGTTCGTTCATCGACCTGTTCAACCTCGAATCCAATCAGCGCCTGTCGGCCTCCGGCGGGCAGGCCATCCTGCAGGGCAATGGCCCGCTGGCGGCCGTCACGGGCTTCGAATCGCCGCTCTCTGCCGGACGCAGCGTGGTGGCCCTCACGGCCACCGACAAGGAGGCCATGGCCCTCCTGAGCCTGGGCCTCAACGATGCGGGCAAGATCAAGAGCCTGCGCGGCGACCTGGGCCTGATGCGCGGCGACGCCATCGAGAGCTTCCGCATCAAGCCCGTGTACTACGTGGGCGACCTGCCATGGTGGCAGCGCCTGTGGTTCCACATGCACAGCCACCCGTTGCTGCTGGCCCTGGTGGGCATCGGCACCGGCCTGCTCTTGACCTTCATCGTCTACGCCGCGCTGCGCAGCATGGCACGGCGCCGACTGGCCGCACGCAATGACTGATCACCTGCGCCGCCGTACCGCCCTGCAGGCCGGGGCGGGTGCAGCACTGCTGTCCCTCCTGCCAGGCGCGCAGGCGCAGCAGGCAGCCTCTGGCCGCTCGGTCTGGCCTGCCTGGGATGCGTTCAAGACCCAGTTCATCAACGAAGGCGGCCGCGTGGTCTCCGACGACGACGGTGGCGGCCAGACCTACTCCGAAGGCCAGGGCTATGCGCTGTTCTTCGCGCTGGTGGCCAACGACCGGCCCACGTTCGACAAGCTGCTGCGCTGGACCGAGAACAACCTGTGCGCCGGCGACATGACGGCGCGACTGCCCGCATGGCTGTGGGGCAAGCGCCCCGACGGCACCTGGGGCGTGATCGACAGCAATGCCGCCTCCGACGCCGACCTGTGGATCGCCTATGCCCTGGGCGAAGCCGGCCGCCTGTGGAACGAGCGCAGCTACCGCGCCCTGTCGGCCCTGGTGGCAGCGCGCGTGCTGCGCGAGGAGACCGCCGACATCCCGGGCCTGGGCCCCACCCTGCTGCCCGCACCCAAGGGCTTCGTGCAGGCCAATGGCCGCTGGCGCCTGAACCCGAGCTACATGCCCATGCACTTGATGCACTGGCTGGCCGCAAGCGACCTGGACCCGCAGTGGAAGCTGCTGGTGGACAGCTCGCTCAAGGTCATCCGCGGTTCGTCGCCCAAGGGCTTCACGCCCGACTGGACGGTGTACGACGCCAGGCAGGGCTTCCTGGTCGACACCGAGGGCAAGGAGAAGGGCCAGGGCACCTACAACGCGATCCGCGTCTACCTCTGGGCCGGCATGATGCATGCCGACGCACCCGGCCGCCGGGCGCTGCTCGACACCCTCGCGCCCATGGCCCGCTACGTGCGCGAACAAGGCTACCCGCCCGAATCCATCGACATCCTGACTGCGCAGGCCTCGGGGCCGGCGCCTTCGGGCTTCTCGGCCGCGATGCTGCCGTTCCTGCGCGCCACGGGGGACGACAAGGCCCTGCAGTCGCAACGCATGCGCCTGGAGGCGCGGCCCCTGCGGCCCACGGCCTACTACGAGCAGGTGCTGGCCCTCTTCGGCCAAGGTGCATTCGATGGCCAATACCGCTTCACGGCGGCGGGCCAGCTCATTGCGCGGTGGAAGCCGTGACCAGAACGCCGCGCCGACCCCGCCATTGGCTGCCCTCGCTCACCCTGCTGGCAGCTGCGTGCCTTCCGGCCAGCCACGGTGTGCTGGCCAGTGCGCCGCCCGCCATCGAGGCCGAGCTGCTCAGTGGTGCGCGCCTGTGGGCGTCCAAGAACCGCCCGGACATGGCGCGCCAGCTGGTGGACAAGCTGCTGGCCATGGACCCGTACTCCCCCCAGGGCCTGGCCACCCTCGGTGACCTGGCCCTGCGCGAGAAGAAGACCGACGAGGCCAGGCGCATCCTGGAGACGCTGCGCACCCGCCACCCCGGGCACAAGGTGACGCAGGAGCTCGAAACCCTGGTGCGCGTCTACGGCCCCGACCGCGAAAAGCTTTCGCAGATGCGCCTGATGGCGCGCGCAGGCCGCAAGGCCGAGGCCGCCGACGTGGCCCGCGAGCTGTTTCCCAACGGCCCGCCCGAACTGGGCGGCCTGGCGCTGGAGTACCTGCAGATCGTGGGCGGCTCGGGCACCAAGGGTGGCGGCGAATCCGTGCGCCAGCTGGGCAAGCTCTACCAGGAAACCGGTGAGTCGCGCTACCGCCTGGCCCAGCTCGAAATGCGCATGTACGGGGGCGAGAACCCCACGGCCGTGGTGCAGGAGATCGAGGCGCTTGCCAAACAGCCCGACGTGAATGCCCAGCAGCTGCAGGACCTGTGGCGCCGCGCTGCGGACCGCCTGCCCAACACCGCGGCCAACATGCCGCGCGTGCGCACCTTCCTGCAGCGCTACCCGGCCGACCAGGCCATGGTCGAGCGGCTGGCCGCCATGCAGCAGGCCGTGGAACGCGCCGAGCGCGCCGCCCGCGACCCCGCCAACATCGCGCGCAATGCCGCGCGCGTGGCACTGGACCAGGGCAACACCGAACTGGCCGAAGACAAGCTGCAGACCGTGCTCGCACTGCGCCCAGGCGATGGCGAGAGCCTGGGCAACCTGGGCATGATCCGCCTGCGCCAGGGCCAGCATGCGCAGGCCCAGGATTTGTTCGGCCAGGCCTTCGCACTCACCCGCCAGGGCAAGTGGAAGGACCTGCAGGCCACGGCCCGGTTCTGGGGCTACCTGCGCCAGGCCGACGTGGCACTGGAGAAGAACGAGCTGGCCACGGCGGCCGACCTGGCGGGCCGGGCCCTGGCCATGCAGCCGGAGAATGCCGAGGCACTGACCACGCTGGCCAGCGTTCGCGACCTGCAGGGCGACCGCGCCGGGGCTGAGACCCTGTACCAGCGTGCGCTCAAGGCAGAGGCCAACAGCAGCGCGGCCCTCAAGGGCCTGGCCGGGCTGTATGCGCGCACGGGCCGCTCGGGCGAAGCCCTGGTGCTGCTGGAAAAGGCCTCCGCCAGCGATGCCACCCTGGGCGAGAAGCTCATGGGTACCCAGGCCGACATCCTGGTGGCACAGGCCGACGCGCACATGCAGGCCCAGCGCCTGAGCGCTGCCATGCGCACGCTGGAGTCAGCCATCGTGCTCACGCCGGGCGATGCCTGGCTGCGCCACCGCCTGGCGCGCCTGTACCTGCGGCTGAACCTGCCGCGCGAGGCGCTGAGCGTGATGGATGACGGCATCGCACAGCCCCTCACCGCCCCCGGCACCGACCGCAGCGCCATGCACTATGCGCGCGCCCTGATCCGCTCGGCCGTGGACAACGACCAGGGTGCCCTGTCGGATCTGGCGCAGATCCCGGCCGCCGAGCAGACCGACTCCATGCGGGCGCTGGTGCAGCGCTCCACGGTCAAGTCGCTGGTGGCGCAAGGCGGCGCCAGCCGCAGCCCCGCCGAGGCCCAGGCCCTGCTCGACAAAGCCGAGCAGGCGGCCGGCAACGATGCCGAGCTGCTCTACGCCGTGGCCAACACCTGGTTCCGCCGAGCGCAGCCGGCCCGCGGCGTGGCCGTGTTCGACCGCCTGGCCGCGCGCAGCGCCGCGCTGCCGATGGACGTGCAACTAGACCATGCCCAGTTGCTCAACCGCGCGCAAGACGACGTGGGCCTGGCGGCCCGGCTGCCGGCCCTGCTGCAGTCGCCCGGCTGGAGCGAGGAGCAAGAGGCGCGGCTCGTCACCCTGTACACCTCGCACCGCGAGCGGCTCATCGAGCAGCAGCGCCAGGCCGGCAACCTCGGCGAGGCCCTGCGCCTGGCACGCCAACCCCTGCAGCTGCCCGACACCCCGAACACGGCGCAGCAGCGCACGCAGACGCAGGCCCGCCTGCTCATGGCCGCTGGCGAGTACGCCGATGCCGCCCAACTGCTGGCCCCGCTGGCGAGGGCCCAAGCCGACAGCGTGGAGATCCGCATGAACCTGGCGGATGCGCTGTCGCGCCTGGGTGATGCGCGGGGCGCCACCGAGCAGGCCCAGTGGCTGCAGGACCACCTGCCGCGCACCGACGCCGGCCAGCAACTGGCGCTGCTGCGCATCTGGCAGCGCGCCGGCCGCATGGACGAGGCGCGAGCGCTGTCCGCACGGCTGCTGCAGGACTTCCCGCAGGACAGCGACGTGCTGCTGCACGCCGCCCGGTTGGAGCGCGCCAACCGCAACTATGCCCAGGCCCTGGTGTTCTTCCGCAGCGCGCTCACGCTGGAGACACGCGGCGCCGCCGCACCGGCGGCAGAGACGGCCCCGGGCGAGCCCACCGAAGCCGAGGCACCGCTGAAGCTGCAACAGAGCTACGCGCTCTCGCTGCCCGTGGACGCCGCCGTGGTGGCCAAGATCCAGGGCGAGATCGACTCCATCGAGGCCCGCCGCCAGGTGTGGATCGAAGCCGCCCACACGGGCCTGCGCAAGAACTCGACCGACGGCATCTCCAGCCTGCGCGGCTGGGAGCGGCCTGTGGTGGCCTGGATGCCGCGCGGCTACGACGGCCACTACTTCCTGCACGTGGACCGGGTCAAACTCGACGCCGGCGAATTGCCGGCCGATGGCTCGGACTTCACGGACTTCGGCCAGATCGCGGCGCTGCCCCCCAATTCACCACTGACCTACCGGCGCCAGCGCGGCACGGGTACCAACCTGGGCTTCGGCTTCGTGGGCGACGATGTCCAGTGGGACCTCGGTGCCACGGGTGTGGGCTTTCCGGTGACCAACCTGGTGGGCGGCATCGCCCGGACCGGCGACCTGGGCCGCTACGGCTACAAGCTCGAAGGGTTCCGCCGTCCGATCACGGGCAGCCTGCTGTCGTATGCCGGTGCGCGCGACCCCATCACCGGCCAGGTGTGGGGCGGCGTGGTGGCGACAGGCGCCTCCGGCCGCCTGTCGACCGACTTCGGCCCCTACAGCAGTTCGGTGAGCCTGAGCCTGGCAGCCCTCACGGGCAAGAACGTGGAGAGCAACACCCGCGCCCAGCTGCGAGTCGCAGTGGACCGCGATGTCTGGAAGAGCAACACCAGCGTGGTGAACATGGGCGTGACCTTCTCGGCCTGGCACTACGGCAAGGACCTGTCGGAGTACAGCTTCGGCCATGGCGGCTATTACAGCCCGCGCAGCTACGCCTCCGTGGCCCTGCCCATCGAATGGAGCGGCCGCAAGGGTGCGCTCACCTGGCTGGCACGGGGCGCCGTGTCGGTCTCGCGCAGCAGCAGCGGCGACACCGACTACTTCCCGCAGAACGCGCTGCTGCAGTCGCTGGCGCGTGCCCGCCTGGCCGAAAGCGGCAGCGTGCCGGTGTACACGGGCAGCTCCGGCTCGGGCTTTGGCCGCTCGTTCCGGGGCGCGCTGGAGTACCAGGTCACCAGGAACTTCTCTCTGGGTGCGCAGCTGGAGCTGGACCGCTCGGCCTACTACGCACCCACCAACCTCATGGTCTACGGCCGCTACCGGTTCGATCCGGTGCTCGCGCCGCTGGAAAACCGCCCGCGCCCGGTGCAGCCCTATTCGAGTTTCTGACATGTCGTCCGCCACATCCTCCCCACCCAAAGGCACTGCGCCCGCGGGGTTTCTGCAGGCCATGACCCGGCTGCTGCGGCCTTCCGTCCGCAGGGCTGCCGCGGGCACCGCCACCCCCACGCGCATCGGCATCGACGGCCTGCCCGACGGCGTGGGCCTGGTCCCTACCCACGTGCCTGTGTCCCTGGTGGCTGCCGATGACAGCAGTGCCGCACTGTGGTTCCCCGCCCTCATCGAAGACGCCGTCGCGGCCGGCCCGGTGGCCCTGGTCGCGTCGAGCGCGCCGTGGGCGGATGGGCTGCTGCAGCGCCCTGCACTGCAGGCCGCCTACCGCGCCGGACGCCTGCAGCTGTGGCTGCGCTCTCCCGGCCTGCAGGCCGAGGTGCGGCGCCGTGGCCTGGACACCCTGGTGGAAGAACTTGAGCGCACCGGCCTGCAGCCCGGACACGCGCTGTACATCTGCGATGCCCAGGGCCTTCTGACAGGCCTGAGCGTGGCCGAGCTGGCGCGCGTGAGTCGCCAGCTCAGCGCCCTGTGCCGTGAGCGCCTGCGCCCGGTGGTGCTGGGCTTCTTCCCGCCGCTGGAACCCGAGGTCCTGTTGCCCGCGCTGCGCAACCTGTGCCAGATGTCCATGCACATCGCCACCTTGCACACCGAGGCCGATCGCTGGAGCCTGGGCATGGAGCGCTGGAACACGGATGCAGGCGCTCTTTTCCAGACCGCCTTCGGCCTTCTGAACGATGGCACTTCGGACCGCCTGGCCGCCGACGGCACCCGCACCCGGGGCGCCGTGCGCGAACTGGTGGAGGCGGTGGACCAGTCGGAGGTGATCGCCACGCGCGCCTCGGTCGATGGCCAGCGCGGCGTGCCGGGCCACTGGCGCATCGTGGACAGCCTGGCCGACGCGGAAGTGGCTGCGGCCGCGAGCGTGGCCGCCACGGTGCTGATCGACGCGGGCCAGGCTTCGGACTTCGAGGCGCGTGCACGCCTGGTGCACCAGTTGCGCCTGTCACGCCCGCTCACGCTCAAGATCGTGGTGCGCGAGAACCTGGGCAAGCTGCGCACGCACAGCGAGCAGGCCCTGCTGCAACTGGGCGCCAGCGCCGTGGTCTACAAGGAGGTGGGCTTTTCGCGCCTGCTGCAGTTGCTGCAGGACATCAATGCCCAGAGCCACACCCGCAAGGTGCACCCCGACTACGAACAGGCGCTGGACAGCTTCATGCCCGCACGCGAGCGCGGCTACCAGCCACCGGCCCAGTTCTGCACGCTGGTGCGCAGCATGCTGGACCGCACCCATGGCATCGGCCTGTCGCACAGCCTGGTGCGGCTGAACGTGCTGGCGCAGATCCCCCACCTTGACGCCCTGCGCGCCTGCCACACCGCGCGCGACGGCGACCTGTTCACGGCCGACCACGAAAGCGTCTACGTCTTTTTGTTCGCCTGCCGCGAACCCGACGTCGAGCTGGCCCTGCACCGCCTGTTCACGCTGCCGCTGGCACAGCTGTTCTCCAGCGAAGCCACGGACAGCTCGGACACCGGCATCCGTGCCATGGTGACGCCACTGCAGGAATCGCTGCGCAAGGGCCTGCCCGATTACAGCGCCGCGCTCGCGGACAACCCCCGGCCCGCAGCCGCGCCTTCACCCGCTGTGGCACCAGCGGACACGCCAGCACCGGCCCTCGCGGCCATGCCCGCCCTGCCGCCCGCGCCCCATCCGGCGCCCGATGCACCCGGCACCGAATCCCGTCCGCTGCTGCCCATGGCCGCAGGACCCGGTGTGCAGCACCGGCCCATTGCGCGGCGTGCCGTACCGCGCTCCTCACCGAGGTCCATGGCATGAAGATCCTGATGGAGTTGCTGGTCTACATCGTGCTGGGTGCACTGCTGGCCTGGCCCTGCTGGCTGCTGGTGCGCCGCGTGCGGCACGCGCGCCGTCCGCTGCGCTGCGTGCAGCCCTACCGCCCCCAGTTGCCCCCCTCCACCGCGGCGACCCCGTCCCTCGCGGAACGACCGAACGAATGAAGAGAGATCCTGCATGCGTGTGATTGCCGTCGTATCGCCACTCGGTGGATCGGGGCGAACCACCCTGACCGCCCACATGGCCACGCTCCTGGCGCGCCAGGGCCAGCCCAGCCTGGCCGTGGAGCTGTGTGCCCAGAACCTCCTCTCCAGGCACCTTGGCATGCTGGAGCCCAGCGCCCTGGGCTGGGCTCCCCTGGCAGCGGCGGGCCAATGGTGGGCCGATGGTGGCTTCGAGAACACGGACGGCGTCAGCGTGCTGCCCTTCGGCAAGGCGCCGCCCGAGGCGCTCGAAACCCTGCACCGGCAGCTGCAGGCGCAACCGCGCTGGCTGCTGGACCAGTTGGAGCTGCTCGATGTGGCCGAGGACTGCACGGTGGTCCTGGACACACCCGCATGGCCCTCCCCCCTGGCGCGTGCAGCGCTGCGCTGCGCCGATGCCGTGCTGGTGACGCTGGAAGCCTCCGCGCGCGCCTCTGCCGACCCCACGGGGGTGCAGACCATGCTGCACGAGGCGATGGCAGCGCCGGCCGACCAGGGCGTGCTGGTGACGCGCTTCGACCCGCGCCGGAAATCGCACCGCGATGCCCTGCAGACGCTGCGCCAGCAATGGGGCGAGCGGCTGATTCCCTACACGCTGCACGAGGATGAAAACATCCAGCGCGCCTTGGCACGCGCCATGTGCGTTGGCAGCTTTGCCCCCCAGGCACAGTCCGCCCACGACCTGCAGGGCGTATGCAACTGGCTCACCGGCCAGCGCCAGCCGCCGCAGTCGATGCTCGCGGTCGGAGCCGACCGGCCATGACGCAACAGCCCAAGACTGGCGTGGCCCCGCGCGCCGACACCACCGCGGCGGGGAATGCCCGCGCACGGCTGCGACTGGCATGGCAGTGGCTCGCGCGCCAGCTCGAAGTGGCACCCGGCGACCCCTGGTGGATGTGGCTGTGGCGCTGCATCGTGCTGCCCGCCACCCCGAACCGCGCCCTGCTGCCCTGGCTGCTGCAGCCGGTGCACTGGATGTTGGCGGGCCTCTCCTTCGCCCTGCGCTGGGGCTGGAAGGGCGTGGCGCTGCTGCTGACTGCCGCGTTCTGGCCGATCCGGCTGTTCCTGCGCGCCATGGACCGGCTGGCCACCCACGTCAATGTGGGCAAAGGCATGCGCCTGGCCGACCAGGTGCTGTCGCCCGCCATGGAGATACCAGGCCTGCGCTGGGCGGTGCTGGCCGTCGGCCTGCTGGCCGGCCTGGTGGTGATGACGACACCCTTCAACTGGTTCGGGCAGACCCTGTTCATGCTGCTGTGCTGGGGCCTGTCGCTGGTGCTGCGCCGCCTGCCCGGGCGCTACCCCTCGCTGGCCCTCGCGGCCATCAGCCTGCTGGCCATGGGCCGCTATGCCTGGTGGCGCATCACGTCGTCCATCGAATTCGACTCGGTCATCGAGTCCTTCCTCGGCTATGGCCTGCTGGCCGCCGAGGCTTACACCTGGCTGGTGGTGGTGCTGGGCTTCATCCAGACCGCCTGGCCGCTGCATCGCCGCCCGGCCGAACTGCAGGGCACGCCGGCATCGTGGCCCACGGTGGACGTGTACATCCCTACCTACAACGAGCCGCTGAGCGTGGTACGCACCACCGTGCTGGCCGCCATGGCGCTGGACTGGCCCAAGGACAAGGTGAAGGTCTTCATCCTGGACGATGGCCGGCGCGAGGCGTTTCGCGAGTTCGCCGAATCCATGGGCGTGGGCTACATCGTGCGCCCCGACAACAACCACGCCAAGGCGGGCAACCTGAACCACGCGCTGGGCAAGACAGACGGCGAGCTGGTCGCCATCTTCGACTGCGACCACATTCCCACGCGCTCCTTTCTGACCACGGCCGTGGGCTGGTTCCAGCGCGACCCGAAGTGCGCCATGCTGCAGACGCCGCACCACTTCTTCTCGCCCGACCCGTTCGAGCGCAACCTGGGCACCTTCCGCCGGGTGCCCAACGAAGGCGCGCTGTTCTACGGCCTGATCCAGGACGGCAACGATTTCTGGAACGCCACCTTCTTCTGCGGCTCCTGTGCCGTGATCCGCCGCGGCCCGCTGATGGAAGTCGGCGGCATCGCCGTGGAGACCGTGACCGAGGACGCCCACACCGCCCTCAAGTTGCACCGGCGCGGCTACACCACGGCCTACATCAACGAGACCCAGGCCGCAGGCCTGGCCACCGAGAGCCTGTCGGCCCACGTGGGCCAGCGCATCCGCTGGGCGCGCGGCATGGCGCAGATCTTTCGCGTGGACAACCCGTTCCTCGGCAAAGGGCTCACGCTGTGGCAGCGCATCTGCTATGCGAACGCCATGGTGCATTTCTTCTTCGGGCTGCCACGGCTGGTGTTCCTCACGGCCCCCATGGCCTTCCTGTTCTTCGAGTGGCACATCATCAACGCCGGCGCCATCATGATCGCGCTGTACGTGCTGCCCTACATCCTGCAATCGAACATCGCCAACGCCCACGTGCAGGGTGAGCACCGGCACACCTTCTGGGCCGAGGTCTACGAGACGGTGCTGGCCTGGTACGTGGCGCTGCCCACCACGGTGGCGCTGATCAACCCGCGCCTGGGCAAGTTCAATGTCACGGCCAAGGGCGGGCTGGTGGAGGAGCCGTATTTCGACTGGGTGATCTCGCGCCCCTACACGGTGCTGGTGCTGCTGAACTTCGCGGCCTTCGGCTTCGGGCTCCTTCGCCTGTTCTTCTGGAACACGGGAGAGACCGCCACCGTGCTGCTGAACCTGCTGTGGACCACTTACAGCATCCTGATGCTGGGCGCTGCGCTGGGCGTGGCCTCCGAGGCGCGCCAGGTGCGCCGCATGCACCGTGTGTCCACCCGGTTGCAGGCCACGCTGTACCAGGACGACGGCAGCGTGCTGCAGGCGGTGTGCACCGATTTCTCGATGACCGGCGTGGGCCTGCAACTGCCCGAGGGCACGCCGCTGGCCGTGGGCGACAAGGTCCAGGTGGGCCTGTGGCGTGGCGACACCGAGTGCACCTTCCCTGCCACCACCATGCTGCACCGGGGCCAGGGCGCCACGGGCCTGCAATTCGACCCCATGACCCGCGAACAACAGATCGACCTGGTGCAGTGCACCTTCGCCCGCCCGGACACCTGGCGAGAGTGGAACGACAGCCATGACACCGACCGGCCCCTGCACGGCCTGCAGGAGATCGCCCAGCTGGGCGTGCTGGGCTACCGCAAGTTCTGGGAGTCGCTGGTGGATGCCGCACGGGCGCGATGGCCGCTGGGCCGCCAGCGCGCCGAGCAGGGGCTGCGCGCATGAGCTACTGGAACCTGTACTTCCTGGTCAAGGTCGGCCTGTATTTCACGGGCTACATCGGCTTCAACTGGTGGCTCAACCTGCTGTTGTGGCTGGCGCTGCTGCCGCCCATAGGGCACCGGCTGCTGCGGCGCACGCGCGCCGTACTGGCCTGGCCAGCGGCCATCGCCCTGCTCTACCACGACTCCTACCTGCCCACGCCGGGCCGGGTGCTGTCGCAGCTCAAGGCCCTGGCCGGCTTCAGCGCCGACTACTGGCTGGAGCTGGCAGGGCGGCTGGTGAGCCCTGCGGCACTGGCGATGGCCATTGCCGGCATCTTCCTGTATGCGGCGCTGGCGCGGCGCGTGCGCTTTGCGACATTTGCCCTGGCGGGCATCCTGAGTGTGCCGCTGGTGGCCGCGATCCAGGAGCGCAAGGCCGAGGAGAACGCCGCCGGTACCCTGGCCAGCCAGGGCGATGGCACGCAGGCGGCCGATGCCTCGGACCCCGATGCCCTGCTGCAGAAGTTCTACGCCAGCGAAGGCCAGAAGCGCCTGCAGTTCACCTCGGCAGCGGGCAGCGCGCCGCCCTTCGACATCATCCTGCTGCACGTGTGCTCGCTGTCCTGGGACGACATGGAGTTCGTGGGCCAGCGCAACCACCCGCTGCTGCAGCGCTTTGATGTGCTGTTCACCAACTTCAACAGCGCGGCCAGCTACAGTGGCCCGGCCTCGCTGCGGGTGCTGCACGGCTCGTGCGGGCAGACGCCGCACAAGAAGCTCTACGAGGGCATCGACCCCCAGTGCTATGTGTTCCCCAACCTCGAAAAGCTGGGTTACCAGACCGCCGGGCTGCTGAACCACGATGGCGTGTACGAGGAATTCGCCCACACGCTGGAGCAGCGCGGGGGCCTGGCCGGCAAGCTGCAGCGCAACCAGGATGCGCCGGTGCACATGCAGAATTTCGATGGCTCGCCGATCTACAACGACTACGCCTTGCTGTCGCAGTGGTGGAAGAAGCGCAGCGCCCAGAGCGGCGGCGCGCCCGTGGCGATGTACTACAACACCATCTCGCTGCACGATGGCAACCGTGTGCCGGGCATGAGCTCGCGCAGCAGCCTCGATACCTACAAGCCGCGCCTGGTGCAGCTGATGGCCGACTTCGACAAGTTCATCACGGAGCTGGAGAGCGCCGGCCGCCCGGTGGTGCTGGTGCTGGTGCCCGAACATGGCGCCTCGCTGCGCGGCGACAAGATCCAGATCTCGGGCATGCGCGAGATCCCCGGCCCGCGCATCACGCTGGTGCCGGCCGCCGTGAAGCTGGTCGGAATGAAGAAGGCGCCCGGGGCAGCGCCCGCGACGCCGGTGGTGGTGAACCAGCCCATGAGCTATCTGGGCCTGTTCACCTTGCTGGGCGACCTGCTGGGCGACAGCCCCTATGCCCCGTCGGCCCGCCCCCTGGCCGAGCGCCTGCAGGCGCCCGAGACGACCCCCTTCGTCTCGGAGAACGCGGACGTGATCGTGATGCGCAACGCGGCCGGCAAATACATGATGAAGTCGGGCAACGGAGAGTGGATCCCCTACACCTACTGAGGCCCTGACGCGCCGCCCCGGAGGCCCCAACATGGTGCAGGAATTGCGCTGGCGCAGTGCCGGAGCCAGCCGCTTCCCGCATAATGGATCGAGGGGCCCGCCACGCGTCGGGCCTCTGCTTTCTCGCCCACCCGCGGCGCACCCCCACGAACTCCCGGCCCCTCCTGCATGAACCCACAAGCCCACCTGCTCTGGAAAGCACCCCGTTGGGCCCTCGCGGTGCTGCTGGCGGTGCTGGGCATGCTGGGGCCGTTCTCCATCGACACCTACATCCCGGCGTTCTCGGGCATCGCCGCGGCGCTGGGTGCCACGCCGGTGGAGATGCAGCAGACGCTGTCGGCCTACCTGTTCGGCTTTGCCTTCATGA
>JAZKEE010000046.1:0-25626 GCA_040387235.1 Pseudomonadota bacterium | reverse complement strand
CAGCGGAGATGGTCCGTGCGGGCCGCTACAGGGTCGTGCATACGCTGAACTGAGCGGCGCAGCCGCTCCGGATCCCCAGCCCGCCGGGGGCTCAATGCCGGTGTTCGCCGTGGGCCGCAGGCGCCCCCGTGGCATTGAGCGCGCGCACGGGCGCCTGGACCTGCACCGATTCGCGCTTGCCGTCCTTGCCCTCGAAGACCAGGGTGATCGGCACCGTGTCACCTTCCTTCACTTGCTGCCGCAGGTTCATCAGCATCACGTGGTATCCGCCGGGTTGGAGGTTCACCGCCTTGCCGGCGGGCAGGTCGATGGCGGGCACCTGGCGCATGCGCATGACGTTGTCCTGCATGGACATTTCATGGACCTCGACAGCCGGTGTGAGCGGCGAGCTGGCCGAGACCAGCTTGCTGTCCCTGGCAGAACTGAGCTGCATGAAGGCGCCGGTGGCCTGCTGTTGGGGCACGGTGGCGCGGACCCAGGCGTCCTTGACGGTGACCTGGGCCTGGGCTGCAAAGGGCAATGCGGCGGCGAAGGCCCCGGCGGCCAGGATCGATCGGTGGATGAAAGGCATGAAGAATTTCCTTGGATGGGGTGGGGTTCAGGCGGATTGCTGGAGCAGCTGGCGCAGGTCGTCGGCACAGTCCTTGGCGCTTTGTTCGTGGCGCAGCACCAGGCGCGGCTTGCCTAGCGGATCGAAGACGTAGCTGAAGGCCGAGTGGTCCATGGTGTAGGAGGAGCCGGTGGGCACCTTCTTGTAGAAGACCTTGAACTCCCGGGCGGTGGCGGCCGTCTGCTCCAGGTCGCCATACAGGCCGATGAAGCCCGGGTCGAAGACCTGTGTGTAGGCGCTCAGCACGGTCGGGTTGTCGCGCTCGGGGTCGATGGTGATGAAGACCACCTGCAGCCGCTGGCCGTCCTGGCCCAGCAGTCGGCGGATCTCGGCCGCGCGGGTGAGCGCGGTGGGGCAGACGTCGGGGCACTGTGTGAAGCCGAAGAACAGCATCACGGCCTTGCCACGGAAATCGGCCAGGGTGCGTACCTGGCCCTGGGCGTCCTTGAGCCGGAAATCCCGGGCGTACTCTGCCCCGGTGATGTCCATGCCCTTGTAGGCCACGGGGGCCTTTTTGCAGCCGGCGACGGCGCTCGCCAGCAAAGGGGCCAGTGCCAGCGCGAGCAGGCGGCGGCGGTGGAGCGCAAGGCCGCCGGTCATGGCCGCCTGGTAATGAAGGGGGTCAATGGAATGCATGGATTCACGGTGTTCTGAATGGGTGGCGTCGGCTGCGCGCGCAAAGGCGCACACCGGGGGCGCCCGTGGGCTGCGAAGCCGGGGCGGACGAAGACTGCTGGCCAGGCCTTCGCGGGCGGGCGACTGGCCAGGAGGGCGTCAGGCCAGGGTTGGGGGCCCGCGTGCGGGCAGGGGTGCGCCCACGAGCGCAGCGATGGTGGCCGCAGCGATGGGCTTCAGGGCATGGGCCAGGGGCTCGCTGTAGGCTTCGTGTGCCTGAGCAGCCGGGGGCGGTGCGCTGGCGCCCAGGCACAAGGCGCAGTCCAGCGTGTGGTGCCCCAGCCCGGCCGCATCACCGTCCGCGTTCACCACCACCAGCTTCACGCTGCTGCCGGTGGTACAAACCAGTTGCAGGGCCCGCGGGTGGACGATGGGCGATGCGACGGCCACACCCATGGCCAACACGAACCACGCCAGGATCAGGCGGGCCAGCAGTGACGATGTGCGCAGGGCGTGCATGCCCGCATTATTGCAGTGAGGGCGGGCCCAGCGCTCAGGCCGGGCAATGCGCCCTGCGCCCTTTGGTTTCGGCCAGTGCCAGCTCCCTGGCCGACAGCACATAGGCCGGGTTGTCCACCAGCCGGGCTACGGCATGGTCGATGAAGGCACGCACGCGGGCCGGCTGCGCGGAGCGGCTGCCGAAATAGATGAACACGCTGGAGCGCTCGGTCATGTGCTGCGCAAGCAAAGGCACCAGGCGGCCCGAGCGGATGAAGGGCGCCGCCGTCACCCCGGTGAGCAGGCCCAGCACCTGGCCCGCCAGCACTGCACGGGTCTCCAGCTCTTCCTCGTTGGTGGACAGCGAGGGCACCACCTCATGGTCCACCACGGCGTCACCCACCTTCAGGTACCAGGGCATGGCCTTGCCCGTGGTGGGATGGCGGAACACGCTGCAGCGGTGCTCGGCCAGCGCCTCCAGGCTGTCGGGGGCGCCGTGGCGTGCCAGGTACTGGGGCGCTGCGCAGATGATCAACTGCAGCGGGAACAGCCGCCGTGCGATAACCCCCTCGGCCGGCGAAGGGCCGATGCGAAAGCCCACGTCCACCCGGTCCTCCACCCAGTTGCCGATGCGGTCGTCCATGTGCACCTCGGGCTGCACTTCGGGGTACTGTGTGCAGAACTCCTCCAGCACGGGCCAGAGCACGGGCAAAAAGGTGGAGCGCGGCCCGACGATGCGCAGAGGCCCGGCGATCTCGTCCTTGGCGCGGCGTGCCATGTGCAGCGCGCGCTGCAGCCCGGCCAGCGAGGGGCGGGCGGCTTCCAGGAACTGCCTCCCCTCGTCGGTGAGCGATAGCTGGCGCGTGGTGCGGTGGAACAGCCGCACGCCCAGGTGGCGCTCCAGCTGCACCAGGGCCTGGCTGGCCGCCTGGGGCGAGACGCCTTGCGCGGCGGCGGCCTGGCGCAAGCTGCCCAGCTCGGCCGCCTTGGCGAAGGTGGCGATGGAGCGCAATTCGTTGATGGACATGGGTGGGGGTGTTGCCGCAGACGAAGGGGCTGATTATCAATAGCAGCTTGCCAATTCAACAAGCCCGAACTGGCTAGGCAGAAGGGAATTGCGCCCCTACAGTGCGGACACTGCCGCCCTCTGCGGCCGTTTTCTCCAGAGCGCCACCGGCGCCATCCACAAGGAACCCCCGCCATGGTCATGAACGTACGCGGCTATGCCGCCCATTCCGTCGATTCACCCCTCGGCCTCTTCAGCTTCGTGCGCCGCGATCCGCGCGCCAACGACGTGGTGATCGAGATCCTCTACGCCGGTGTCTGCCACTCCGACATCCACAACGTGCGCAACGACTGGGGCAATGCCAAGCACCCCATGGTGCCCGGGCACGAGATCATCGGCCGTGTCACCGCGGTCGGTGCAGAGGTCACCCGCTTCCAGGTGGGGGATGCTGTCGGCGTGGGCTGCATGGTCGACTCATGCCAGCACTGCAAGGCCTGCGCGGGCGGGCTGGAGCAGTACTGCGAGAACGGCAACACCCTGACCTACAACGACGTGGACCGGCACGACGGCATGACCACCCATGGTGGCTACTCCGAGCGCATCGTGGTCTCAGACAGGTTCGTGGTCAAGGTGCCGCAGGGCCTGGACCTGGCCGCCGCCGCGCCGCTGCTGTGCGCCGGCATCACCACCTGGTCGCCGCTGCGGCACTGGAAGGTGGGCCCGGGCAGCAAGGTGGCCGTGGTCGGCCTCGGTGGCCTGGGCCACATGGCGCTCAAGCTGGCCAAGGCGCTGGGCGCCGACGTCACGCTCTTCAGTCGCTCGCCGGGCAAGGAGGACGATGCCCGGCGCCTGGGCGCCGACCGTGTGGTGATCTCCACCGATGCCACCCAGATGAAGGCCGTGCAGGGGCATTTCGACCTGATCATCGACACCGTGCCTTACGTGCACGACGTGAACCCCTACGTGGCCACGCTGGCCCTGTCGGGCAATTTGGTGCTGGTGGGTTACCTGGGCCCGCTGGAGCCGGCCGTGAACTCCGCACCCCTGGTGCTGGGCCGCAAATCCGTTGCCGGTTCGGTGATCGGCGGAATCGCCGAGACACAGGAGATGCTCGATTTCTGCGGCCAGCACGGCATCACCTCGGATATCGAGCTGATCCGCATGCAGGAGATCAACGAAGCCTACGAGCGCATGCTCCAGAGCGACGTGAAGTACCGCTTCGTGATCGACATCGCCTCGCTGCGGGCCTGAGCCCGCGTTGCACCAGGAGATGGCCATGAAGAAATTCCTCGCGCTTACCGCCCTGGGGGGCCTCGGTGGGCTTTCCGCGCATGCCCAGACAGGTGCAACCGGTGGTGGTGCCGCACCCACGGTGGCTGGTCCATCCACAACGACCGGTGGCGCCACCACACCTGCGCAGCGGCAGTTTGGCGACGTAGCGCCGAAGCTGGCAGAGCTTACCGACAAGGTGCTGTTCGGTGATGTATGGGCACGCCCGGGCCTGTCGCCCCGCGACCGCAGCCTGATCACGGTCAGTGCCCTGATTGCCATGAACCGGCCCGACCAGCTGCGCCCGCACATGGCGCGGGCCCTGCAGAATGGCGTCACGCAGGAGGAACTGGCGGAAGCGCTGACCCACCTGGCGTTCTATGCCGGCTGGCCCAGTGCGGTGACCGCAGCGTCGGTGGCTAAGGAAGTCTTCCCCAAGCCCTGACGCTTGCGCTTGGGACAGGCGTTCAGTGCGGCGCCGTCCGCCCGCGCCCCACGGCCACCACCATCAGCGCGGCGGCCAGCACCAGCGCACCGCTGAGCAGATACAGGCTGAGCGTGAAGCCGCCGGTGGCCGTCTTGATGGCGCCCACCATCACCGGCGCCACCACCCCGGCCGTGCCGCCCAGAGTGGTGATGAGGGCAATGCCCATGGCGGCGGCATTCCTGCTCAGCAGGCTGCCGGGCACGGCCCACAGGATGGCGAAGGCGCTGGAGATGCCGATGGAGGCCAGCGACAGGCAGGCCACGGCCGCCACCGGGTTCTGCATGAACAGGGTGGTCAGCGACAGCCCGGCCGCGCCGATGCAGGCAGTCACCGCGAAGTGCCAGCGCCGCTCCTGTTTCCGGTCGGAATGCCCGGCGATGACGAGCGTGGCCGCGATGCCCGCGGCGGCCGGCACCACCGAGTACAGGCCGATCTGCATGACCGACAAGCCCATGGACTGCAGCATGGTGGGCTGCCAGAACGACATGGCGTAGATGCCCAGGATCACCAGGAACGAGATGAAGCCCAAGAGCCACACCTGGCCGTTGCGCAAGGCGCTGCCAAAGCTGCTGCGCGCGTCCGCGCCGCTGGCGGCCTGGTCGCGCGCCAGGTCGTCCTGCACCTGGCGCTTCTGCGCGGGCGTGAGCCAGCGCGCGGCCTGCGGCCCGTCGTCGAGCAGTCGGTAGGCCAGCACGGCCAGCAGCACGCAGGGCAGGCCCTCCACCAGGAACAGCCACTGCCAGCCGTGCAGCGACCAGACGCCGTCCAGCCAGGTCATGGTCACGCCTGCCAGCGGGCCGGCGACGATGGGCGCTGCCCCATAGGCCATGAAGAACAGCGCCGTGACCTTGGCCCGGCGCTGCGACGGAAACCACAGCGTGAGGTAGAACAGCACGCCCGGAGCGAAGCCCGCCTCGAACACCCCCACCAGGAAGCGCAGCACATAGAACTGCGCTGGCGTGGTCACCCACAGCGTGGCGGCCGACGCCAGGCCCCACAGCCCCATGATGCGCAGCAGCGTGAGCCGAAAGCCCACGCGCGCCAGCAGCATGTTGCTCGGTATCTCGAACAGCGCATAGCCGATGAAGAAGATGCCAGCCCCCAGGCCGAACACCGCGTCGCTGAAACCCAGGTCCGTCTTCATCTGCAGCTGGGCATAGCCGATGTTGGTGCGGTCCAGGTAATTGAAGACGTAGCAGGCGAACAGCACCGGGATCAGGCGCCAGGCGATCTGGCGGTAGGTGGCGTCGTCGGCGGCGGTTGCGGGCGCTAGCGAGGCACCCGTATCGGCGGGAAAGATGGCAGCGGGGGAGTTCATGGCGTTTGTCTCTTGTTGTCTGTTTTATGGGGGATATCAGTGAGCCGGCTCAGGTGGGCCGCTGCAGCGCGCCCGAGGCGGTGGTGCCCCACAGGTGGCTGGTGGGCGCCCCCGGAAACAGCCAGTGCGGCGAACACTCGCTGGAGGGCACCACGTTGCTGAAACCGTGCGTGGCGGACATGCCGGCGATGGTCTTCTCCAGCACCATCGACAGATACTGGTCGACGCTGCCCTCCTGGGTGTTGCCGTTCAGGACCACCTCGGAGCCGGTGGCCTTCGCATAGCGGCGTATGCCGTTGTGGCGCGAGGACTCGGGCGCCCAGCTGTCGGCGCTCACCCCGTTCTCGCTGCTCACGCGGATGCCGTCGGCCGTGCGGTACACCAGCGAGTGGTTGCCCTCGGTATGGCCTGGCGTGTGCACCAGTGCGATGCCGCGGCCCAACTGCACGCTGCCTTCGAAGGGCACGATGCGCCCGGGCGCCACACCCTGCAGTCCCTCGGGGCAGTACCAGTCGGCCTGCGTGGGCAGCAGGCCCGCCACGCTGGCCAGCTCCTGGCGGTGCACCAGCAGCCGGGCGTTGGGCAGCAGGCCGCGCTCAATGCCCGTGCCCAGCCAGCGCCGCAGGTTCTGGGTGTGCAGGTGGTCGTAGGTGATGAAATCGATCTGCTCCGGCGCCACGCCCACCGAGGCCAGGGCCTGCAGCACCGTGCCGTGCACCGGCGCGATCACACCGTGCAAAAACTTCGGTGTCTGCTCGCTCAGGCGCTTGAAATAGGGCGTCTCGCTGCCCGTCTCGAAATCGGCGGGGGTGAACAGCAGATTCTTGAGGTGACCCTCGAAGTCCTCGAACTGCACCAGCACCGTGCGCGCCAGCAGGTGCACCATGTGCGGCTTGAGCAGTTGCTGCGAGTACACGCCGTTGAAGGCATACCAGGCCGGGTAGGGGATGCGCAGCAGGTCGAAGCTGCGCGCGTAGCGCACGGCGGGTTCGGCCAGGAAGCGCTCGCGGAACTGTTCGCCCGCGCGGCGCAGAGCGCGCAGCCGGTCTTGCGGCGTGGGGGCACTGCGCGCGCCGTCAAAGTCGGTGACCGGCTGCAGCAGGCGGGCCGGCGTGGGGGGGTCGGTCATCATGTTCATTGGGGTCTCCTCAGTACAAAGAGCGGCCGCCGGAGATGTCGAAGACGGCGCCGGTGCTGAACGAGCAGTCGGCCGATGCCAGCCAGGCCGCCATGGCCGCCACCTCGGCCGGTGCGACGAAGCGGGCCATGGGCACGCGCGACAGAAGGGCCTGGTGCAGTTGCGCACGGTGTTCCTCGGGAACACCGTCGAACACCCCGGTTTCCGCCGCAGAGGGTGTGATGCAGTTCACGAGCACGCCTGCGCCGGCCAGCTCCTTGCCCAGCGACTTGGTCAGCGCGATCAGCCCGGCCTTGGATGCGGAGTACGCGGCATTCAGGCCATTGCCCTCCTTGCCCGCGACCGATGCGATGTTGAGCACGCGCCGCCCGAGCGCGGGCGCGCGCTGCCCGGCCAGATCCGCCAGCATCTGGGGCACCAGCGCGCGGCAGCACAGGAAGGCGCCCGTGAGATTGATGTCCAGCACCGTACGCCACTGGGCCGCGCTGTGCTCCCAGGTGGGCACCAGCGGGCCCAGGACTCCCGCGTTGTTCACGAGCACAGTGGCTGGGCCCAGGGCTGCGGCGCTGGCCTGGGCGGCGGCCACTACGGCAGCTTCGTCGCGCACATCGGTCACTGCGGTGAACACGCGCCCGCCTGCGTTCAGCACCTCGGTGGCGGCCTGCAACTGGTGGGCGCTGATGTCCCAGAGCGAGACGCTGGCGCCTTCGTGCAGGAAGCGGCGCGCAATCGCCAGTCCGATGCCTTGTGCGCCGCCAGTCACCACCGCGTGGTGGCCCTGCAGGCGCCCGCTCATGCCATGGCCTGCTCGGGCATCGGGGCCTTGCCGGAGCTGGCGGCCTGGCCGCCCAGCAGCGAGCCGATGATGCCGGGCAGCGCGGCCGGTGGCACACCCACCAGCAACTGGCGCAGCATGGTCAGCGTGTCGAAGTACACGCGTTCGCAGACCAGGTGCTCGGCCTCGTCGAAGATGAACAGCGCGATCATGCGACAGCGGAAGCTGTTGCCCGTGGGCGGCAGGGCGCCCAGTGGCCCCTTGTGCGTGCCCAGCAGCCAGAACTCCACGATGACCGAGTCGCCGGCATGGCGCAGCTGGATGATCTCGTGCCGCTGGTCCGGAAAGGCCTGGCGCGTGGCCGTGTAGTAGCGGCGCACGTCCTCGTTGCCGTCGTGCACCTCGCCGGTGGGGATCAGCTCGTAGTGGGGGTGCGGAAAGGTGCTCAGCACGGCGTCGAAGTCCTGGCGCGTCTCGTCGGCGAAGTGGTCGAGCACGGTCTTCTCGCGGCGGGCATTGCGTTCGGTGATGGCAGTGGGGTTCGTCATGGGGTGGTCCTTTGGTCCGGTGTTTGGTAGGTACGGCATCCGGGGGGGCTGCCGCGCACCAGTCCACTATCCGCA
The DNA here is from genome assembly GCA_040387235.1 of Pseudomonadota bacterium. Lineage (GTDB taxonomy): Bacteria > Pseudomonadota > Gammaproteobacteria > Burkholderiales > Burkholderiaceae_C > Acidovorax. The sequence goes on along the minus strand of JAZKEE010000046.1, from coordinate 17,287 downwards.
GGCCGCCCTGGCGAGACTGTCCGGTGTTGGCAATTGGGGGTTGGTACAAACCCGGGGATGTCCGCTGCGCGTCGCCATGGCGACCTCCCTTGCCCGCACAATGGCTGCCGCCAGTCACCTCGCCCCGAGTGCACGCCATGCCTTTCCCGCCCGAACCGGTCACCGACACCGACCTGCCGGCCCACCTCGGGCACCGGGCCAACGAGCGCTTGCGCCTGCCGCAGGAGGTGCAGGACGCGCTGCTGCAGGTGGCGCACCGCCGGCAGCTGCAGCGTGGGGATTCGCTGTTCCTCAAGGGGTCGGCTCCCGACGCGCTGTTCGGCATGGTGCAGGGCGCCCTGCGCGTGAGCGTTGCCGCGCCCGACGGGCGCGAGGCCGTCATCGCCGTGCTGGAGCCGGGCCACTGGTTCGGCGAGGTGTCGCTGTTCGTGGGCCAGCACCGGGTGTACGACACCTGCGCCGTGGAGCCGTCCGAGGTCGCCGTGGTCCAGGCGGCGGATTTTCACCACCTGATCGCTACGCAGCCGGCGCTGCACATGGCCTTCACGCGGCTGGTGTGCCTGCGGCTGCGCCAGGCCCTGGCCTGGATCGACGACGCCATCCTGCAGCCGCTGTCCGTGCGGCTGGCGCACCGGCTGGTGACGCTGGACAGCCGGCCCGCCAGCGCGGAGTCCACCACGGTGGTGCTGGCCGTGTCGCAGGAGGATCTGGCCTTCATGCTTGGCGTGTCGCGCCAGAGCATCAACCGCCAGCTCAAGCAGTGGGAAGAGGAGGGGATGCTGCGCGTGGGCTACCGCGTGGTCGAACTGCTCGACCGCGAGCGCCTTGCGCGTTATGCACAGGCCCGGGGCTGACCCCTCTGGTCAGAGTGGCGCCTGGGGCGGGCTTTCGGGCACCGTGTCCGGCTCCAGCGCCTTGATCACCATGCGGCAGATCAATTCCTCGGCCTTGCCGTAGTCGCGCTCGGTCAGCGCCGGCTTGCCCAGCAGCAGCGCGAACTGCGCCTCCTGCTCGGCGTAGGCCTGGGTCACCGACCAGATGATGAACATCAGGTGCGTGAAGTTCACGCGCGCGATGCGGCCCTCGCGCGCCCAGCGCTCGAAGGTGCGAACCTCGGCCTTGAGCAGCGGTCCCACCCGCGCTGCGATGGCCTTGCCATAGCGTGGTGCACCCGCAATCACCTCTTTGGTGAATACCTTTGCACCATTGGGGCGCTCGCGTGAGTAGCGCAGCTTGGCGCGGATGTAGCGGCGCAGCGCCTGCTGGGGGTCATCGCTGTGCGACAGGTCCTCCATGCCTTCGAGCCACTGGGTCAGCACGTCGTCCAGCACGCGCTGGTACAGCGCTTCCTTGTTCGGGAAGTAGTACAGCAGGTTGTGCCGGCTGATGCCGATGGCCGCAGCGATGTTCTCCAGGGAGGCGCCCTCGAAGCCGAACTGCGCGAAATGGTTCTCCGCCTCGGTCAGGATGCCTTGCTCCTTGAGCAGGCGCGACGCGGTGGGCGCCTTGGCAGCGGTTTCGGCGGCGGGGGCCAGGGGGGCTTCCGGGCGCCGCCGGGCGGGTGGAGAGAGGGGCTGTCGGGCGTCGGTCATTGCACCATTGTGTGTCAATGTGGCTGGCAAAAGCCTGGCATGCGGTTTGCTGTAGGGATTTTACTAATTGGTAAATTTTTACTGGTTGGTAAATTGAATGGCAAAGCAGGGCACCGGCGCAGACAGAGTGCCGGGCACCTGCACCCCCTAGCGAGGCCCACGATGAAACCTCCGGAATTTGCGGCTGCATGCCCCCGTGCATGCGCCGGCCGCCCTGTTCGCGCAGTCTCCTGCCGCCGTCCGTGCGGATCAGGCCACGCCGCTGCGCGGCTGGCGTGCAGCGCCCCCACCCCCACCCTGACCCTGTCGGAGGAAAACTGATGGACACACCCGCAAGCCACGCCTGCGGCATTCATGCCGCACGCCTGAACCTGGCCGACTACGCCACCCGGTTCGGCGATGCCCACCCCCCGCTGACGCGCCCGCAGGCGCTGATCGAGGCCGAGCGCTGCTACTACTGCCACGACGCACCTTGCGCCACGGCCTGCCCCACGGGCATCGACATCCCCTCCTTCATCCACCGCATCGCACAGGACAACAACCGCGGCGCCGCCCGCGCCATCCTGGAGGCCAACCCCCTGGGCGGCATGTGCGCCCGGGTCTGCCCCACCGAGGTGCTGTGCGAGCAGGCCTGCGTACGCAACACCAACGAGGACAAGCCGGTCGAGATCGGCTCGCTGCAGCGCTACGCCACCGATGCCTTCTTCGCCAAGCCCGGCGCACCGCTGTTCCAGCGGGCTGCGCCCACCGGCAAGCGCGTCGCCGTGGTCGGCGCAGGGCCGGCGGGCCTGGCCTGTGCCCATGGCCTGGCCGTGCGCGGCCACGACGTCGTGCTGTTCGACGCCCGCCCCAAGCTCGGCGGCCTCAACGAATACGGCCTGGCCAGCTACAAGACCACCGGCAACTTTGCCCAGAAAGAGGTCGAGTGGCTGTTGTCGGTGGGCGGCATCGAGGTGCGCACGCACCAGTTGCTGGGCCGCGACATGACGCTCGACAGCCTGCTGGCCAGCCATGACGCGGTGTTCCTCGGCCTGGGCCTGTCGGGCGTGAACGCCCTGGGCATCGCCGAGCCCACGGCCACAGGCGTACGCAACGCGGTGGATTTCATTGCCGAGCTGCGCCAGTCCAGCGACCTGTCCACCCTTCCGGTAGGTCGCAGCGTGGTGGTGATCGGCGGCGGCATGACGGCGGTAGATGCTGCCGTGCAGTCGCGCAAGCTCGGCGCCGAGGAGGTGACGATTGCCTACCGCCGCGGGGCCGAGAGCATGTCCGCCTCGCACGTGGAGCAGGAATGGGCGCAGACCAACGGCGTCACCATCCGCCACTTCGCCGCACCCAAGGAGGTGCTCAGTGCCGATGGCGTTGTCACCGGCGTGCGCTTTGCCGCCACGGCGATGGAGGGCGGTCGGCTGGTGGAGACCGGCGAGGGCTTCGTGATGCCGGCCGACATGGTGCTCAAGGCCATCGGCCAGACCTATGTGCCCGAGCCCGTGGGCCAGGCCATTGCGCTCACCGGTGGACGCATCGCCACGGACGAGGTCGGCCGCACCAGCCTGGTGCGGGTGTGGGCTGGCGGCGACTGCCGTGCCGGCGGGCGCGACCTGACCGTGGAGGCCGTGGAGCACGGCAAGGTGGCCGCCATCTCCATCCACGCCACGCTGGCTGTCTGAGCGCCGCTCAGCCGCCATCACCGCACATCACCGGAGCACTGCACCATGGCCGACATCCGCAGCAATTTCCTGGGCATCAGCAGCCCCAATCCCTTCTGGCTGGCCTCGGCGCCGCCGACCGACAAGGAAGTCAACGTCACCCGCGCCTTCGAGGCCGGCTGGGGCGGCGTGGTCTGGAAGACCCTGGGCGAGGACCCCTCGGTCGTCAACGTCAACGGCCCGCGCTACTCCACGCTGATGTCGCAGGACCGGCATGTGATCGGCCTGAACAACATCGAGCTCATCACCGACCGGCCCTTGCACACCAATCTCGAGGAGATCAAGCGCGTCAAGCGCAACTGGCCCGACCGGGCCATGATCGTCTCGCTCATGGTGCCTTGCGAGGAGCAGAGCTGGAAGAACATCCTGCCCCTGGTCGAGGACACCGGGGCCGATGGCATCGAGCTGAACTTCGGTTGCCCCCACGGCATGAGCGAGCGCGGCATGGGCGCCGCCGTGGGCCAGGTGCCCGAGTACATCCAGATGGTCACGGCCTGGTGCAAGCACTACAGCCGCCTGCCGGTCATCGTCAAGCTCACGCCCAACATCACCGACGTGCGCCAGCCCGCGCGCGCGGCCAAGGCCGGCGGGGCGGACGCGGTGTCGCTGATCAACACCATCAACTCCATCATGGGCGTGGACCTGGACCGCATGGTCATGAGCCCCAGCACCGACGGCTGGGGCTCGCATGGCGGGTACTGCGGCCCGGCCGTCAAGCCCATCGCGCTGAACATGGTGGCCGAGATCGCACGCGATGCACAGACCGCGGGCCTGCCCATCAGCGGCATCGGCGGCATCACCACCTGGCGCGACGCGGCCGAGTACATCGCGCTGGGCTGCGGCACGGTGCAGGTTTGCACCGCGGCCATGGTCTACGGCTTCAAGATCGTGCAGGACATGTGCGACGGCCTGTCCAACTTCATGGACGAGCATGGCTATGAGACCATCGACGACTTCCGCGGCCAGGCGGTGCCCACCGTCAAGGACTGGAAGAACCTCAACCTCAACCACATCGACAAGGCCGTCATCAACCAGGACGCCTGCATCCAGTGCGGCCGCTGCCATGTGGTCTGCGAGGACACCTCGCACCAGGCCATCACTTTCACCAAGGAAGGCGGCGTGCGCAAGTTCGAGGTCAACGATGCCGAGTGCGTGGGCTGCAACCTGTGCGTCTCCATCTGCCCCGTGCCCGAGTGCATTACCCTGCGCGCCCTGGAACCCGGCGAGGTGGACGCACGCACCGGCAAGGTGGTCACGGGCGAGTACGCCAACTGGACCACGCACCCGAACAATCCCCAGCGCGTGGCCGCGGGCGCGTGATGCGGGGGCATGCCGTCCGGCGCGGTAAGTGCGCAATCGCAACGCAGTGCTGCACTGCATCTGGCGGAGCCGGCAGCGGGCCTATAGCATCGCCCGCTTCTCCCCGGAACGCGGTGAACGCGTTCCAGTCCGCCATCTGCCGGTACCGGAGCGCCGGACGAGACAGCGGCTTGTGTGCAACCCCAAGAAGTAAACATTTCACAGGAGTACAGGCATGAACCACAGTACCGGCAGCGCCGTCCATGGGGCGGGGCATCTGCCCGGCGCAGCGTCCAATCCGCTGGCCAACGAAGATCTGCTCCCCACCACGCCGGCGCAGCGCCACTGGGCGTGGAAGGACTATGCCGCCCTGTGGGTGGGCATGGTGGTGTGCGTGCCCACCTACACCATGGCCAGTTCCATGCTGGACCAGGGCTTCACCTGGCAGATGGCAGTGTGGCTGGTGTTCCTGGCCAACTGCATCGTGCTGATTCCCATGGTGCTCATCGGCCGCGTCGGGCCGCGCTATGGCGTGCCGTTCCCGGTGCTGGCGCGGGCCTCTTTCGGTGTCAAGGGTGCCAACCTGCCGGCGGTATTGCGCGGGCTGGTGGCCTGCGGCTGGTTCTCCATCAACTGCTATTTCGGCGCGCTGGCGTTGCACGGCTTTCTGAACATCCTGGGCATGGGGCTTGCCGGGCCGGCTGACGGGCAGACCATCAGCACCTCGCAGTTCATGTGCTTCCTGGCGTTCTGGGCGGTGCACCTCTGGTTCATCTGGAAGGGGCCGGAATCCATCCGCCTGCTGGAGGTGATCGCTGCGCCGCTGATGGTCGGCGCCTCGCTGCTGCTGGTCGTGGTGCTGATGATGAGGGTGCCCTCGGGCCAGCTGTTCAACCTGCCCGCCAAGGTGGTCGAGGGCGGGCCCAAGACCTGGGCCGCGCTGACCGGCCTGGTGGGCTTCTGGGCCACCCTGGCCCTGAACATCCCCGACTTCACGCGCTTTGCGCGCTCGCAGAAGGACCAGGTCATCGGCCAGGCCATCGGCCTGCCCATTCCCATGGCACTGTTCTCCATGGTGGGCGTCATCGGCTTCTCGGCCTCGGCCATCCTCTACGGCAAGGCGCAGCTGTTCCCTGACGGCCTGCTCACGCAGATGGGCAGCGTGGCTGCCGGCATCGGCCTGCTGGTGATCCTGCTGGCCAACCTCACCACCAACGTGGCGGCCAACCTGGTCTCGCCCTCGTACGACTTCAGCCAGATCGCGCCGTCGAAGATCAGCTTTCGCATGGGCGGCCTGATCGCAGCGCTCATCGGCCTGGGCTTCATGCCCTGGAAGCTCTTGGCCACCTCGGGCGGCTACCTGTTCACCTGGCTGGGTGGGTACGGCACGCTTCTGGGGGCCATCGCCGGCATCCTGCTGGTGGACTACTACCTGGTGCGCAAGACCGAACTGAAGGTGGACGACCTGTACCGCCGTGGCGGAGAGTACGAGTACAGCAATGGCTGGAACATCCAGGCTCTGATTGCATTCTTCCTGGGCGTGCTGCCCTGCCTGCCGGGCTACCTGGCGGTCTCGGGTGTGGTGGACAAGGGCTCCGTGCCCGGCCTGCTGCAGTCGCTGTTCGACTTTGGCTGGTTCTTCAGCCTGGCCGTCGCCGGCACCTACTACTACCTGACCGCGAAGAAGAAATGACGACCTGCCCCGCAGCGGCACCAACCGGCCTGCTGCGGGCCTGTGGCCCAGGCCACCCCTGCAACCCCTGAAGGAGAACCCCATGAGCCAAGCCCTTGTGATCCGCGGTGGCACCGTGGTCAATGCAGACCGCGAGCAGCGCGCAGACGTGCTGTGTGTGGATGGCCGCATCGTGGCCGTCGGGGAAGGGGCGGCCGTGCAGGCGCCCACGGGCGCACAGGTGCTCGACGCCAGCGGCCAGTACGTGCTGCCCGGCGGCATCGATCCGCACACCCACATGCAGCTGCCGTTCATGGGCACCGTCACCATGGACGACTTCTTCACCGGCACGGCAGCGGCCTTGGCGGGTGGCACCACGAGCATCATCGACTTCGTGATCCCGGACCCGCAGGAGCCGATCATGGACGCCTACCGCAAGTGGCGCGGCTGGGCCGAAAAATCCGCAGCCGACTACAGCTTCCACGTCGCCATCACCTGGTGGAGCGAGCAGGTGCGCGCCGACATGGGCACGCTGGTGCAGGAAGAGGGCGTGAACAGCTTCAAGCACTTCATGGCCTACAAGAACGCCATCATGTGCGACGACGAAACCCTGGTGAACAGCTTCAAGCGCTCGCTGGAGCTGGGCGCCATGCCCACGGTGCACGCCGAGAACGGCGAGCTCGTGTACCTGCTGCAGCAGGAGGTGGCCAAGATGGGCATCACCGGCCCCGAGGGCCACCCGCTGTCGCGCCCGCCCATGGTCGAGGCCGAGGCCGCCAACCGCGCGATTGCCATTGCCGACGTGCTGGGCGTGCCCATCTACGTGGTGCATGTCAGCTGCATGGAATCGGCCGACGCCATTGCCCGGGCCCGCGCGCGCGGCCAGCGGGTGTATGGCGAGGTGCTGGCGGGGCATCTGTTGATTGACGACAGCGTGTACCGCGACCCCGACTTTGCCAAGGCCGCGGCCTACGTGATGAGCCCGCCCTTTCGTCCCAAGGGGCACCAGGAGGCGCTGTGGCGCGGCCTGCAGTCGGGCCAGTTGCACACTACGGCGACGGACCACTGCACCTTCTGCGCCGCGCAGAAGGCCATGGGCAAGGAGAGTTTTGCCAAAATTCCCAACGGCACGGGCGGTGTGGAAGAGCGCATGGCTGCCATCTGGGATGGCGGCGTCAACACCGGGCGCCTGACCCCCAGCGAGTTCGTGGCCATCACTTCGGCCAATGCGGCCAAACTGTTCAACATCTACCCGCGCAAGGGCTTTATCGGCGAGGGCGCGGACGCCGACCTGGTGCTGTGGGACCCCGAGGGCACCAAGACCTTCTCGGCCAAGACCCAGCACAGCAAGGGCGACTTCAACATCTTCGAGGGCCGCACCGTGCGCGGCATTCCCAGCCACACCGTGAGCCAGGGCCGCGTGGTGTACGCCAACGGCGACCTGCGCGCCGAGCAGGGCCAGGGCCGCTACCTCAAGCGCCCGGCCTTCGGCGCAAACTTCCAGGCGGTGCAAAAGCGCGCCCAGGACCTGGCGCCCACCGCAGTGGCCCGCTGACAGAACCGATCCGGAGAACACCATGGACACCCAAGTCAAGACCGACATCGACAGCCTGCGCATCAACGGCGAGCGCCTGTGGGACTCGCTCATGGAGCTGGCGCAGATCGGGGCCACGCCCAAGGGCGGCGTGTGCCGCCTGACGCTGACCGACCTGGACAAGCAGGGCCGCGACCTCGTCACGCGCTGGGCGCGCGAGGCCGGCATGGCGGTCACCATCGACCAGATCGGCAACGGCTTCATGCGCCGCCCAGGGCGCAACAACAGCCTGCCGCCCATCATGACCGGCAGCCACATCGACACCCAGCCCACTGGCGGCAAGTTCGACGGTAACTACGGCGTGCTGGCCGGCATCGAGGTGGTGCGCACCCTGAACGACCACGGCATCGAGACCGAGGCGCCGATCGAGGTGGCCTTCTGGACCAACGAGGAGGGCTCGCGCTTCGTGCCGGTGATGATGGGCTCGGGCGTGTTCGCCAAGGCCTTCACGCTGGAGCATGCCTATGCCGCCACCGACACCGAGGGCAAGACCGTCAAGGGCGAGCTCGAACGCATCGGCTACGTCGGCGAGCAGGTGCCAGGCGACCACCCCATCGGCGCGTACTTCGAGACCCATATCGAGCAGGGCCCGGTGCTGGAGGACCATGACAAGACCATCGGCGTGGTCACCGGCGTGCTCGGCATCCGCTGGTACGACTGCACCGTCACCGGCATGGAGGCCCACGCAGGCCCCACGCCCATGGCCCTGCGCAAGGATGCGCTGCAGGTCGCCACGCACCTCATGCAGGAGGTGGTGGCCTGCGCCCACCGCCACCCGCCGCACGGGCGCGGCACGGTGGGCATGGTGCACGTGCACCCCAACAGCCGCAATGTCATCCCGGGCCAGGTCAAGTTCAGCATCGACCTGCGCAATGCCACCGATGCGCTGTGCGAGAGCATGGACCAGGACATCCGCGCCGTGGCCGCCAAGCTGAGTGCCGACACCGGCCTGCCGATCGTGATCGAGCAGGTCTCGGCCTACCCGGCCCAGGTCTTCCATGCCGACTGTGTGGACGCTGTGGCCCGCGCTGCCGCCAAGCTCGGCTACTCCAACATGCCGGCCGTCTCGGGTGCGGGGCATGACGCCGTCTACATGGCGCGCCTGGCGCCCGCCGGCATGGTGTTCATCCCCTGCAAGGACGGCATCAGCCACAACGAGATCGAGGACGCCAAGCCCGAGCACATCACGGCCGGCTGCAATGTGCTGCTGCACGCCATGCTGGAGCGCGCAGGCACCTGAGCCTGCCCGCCCTCGCAGGCGTTGTGGCAGCGCGACACGCCAGGCGGGTTTTACATCTGCCGTTGGAGAGGGCTCCGTGGGGGGCTGCCTGGCCTTCCCGCCCCTGTACAAGCGGCTTGCGCAGGCAGGGGCGCTTACAGCGCAAATGTGACAAAACCGTGACAAACACGGGTTTTGATTAAAAAATGGGCAGCACGGGTGTATCTTCTGGTTACGTCTTGTTCCGTATCCTGAAAGAGAGAGCCTGCCCATGAAATTGCGAACCCGGATTCTGTGGTTGTGCGCGGCCACCCTGCTGGGCCTGGTCGTGCTGTCCGCCGTGGCCCTGACCACGCTGTACCAGTCGATGATGAAGGAGCGTACGGCGCAGCTGTCCAACCTGGTGGTGCTGGCCCATGCAGCGGCGCAAAAGGCCCATGACCAGGAAAAGAGCGGTGCCCTTTCCAAGGAGGATGCACAGAAGGAAGCCAAGCGCAACATAGGCAGCTTCGTCGACAAGGACAAGTACTTCTTCGTGCGCGGCTTCACCGACGACGTGAACTACGTGCACCCCAACCCCAAGCGCATCGGCATCGTCGATGAAAAGGGCGGCAAGGAAGCCGGCGTGCGCTACCGTGCGGCGCTTCAGGGCAAGACCATCGGCACCGTGATCGCCAAGGGCACGCGCCCGGGCGCCAAGGACGAGGTGGAAAAGCTTTACGCCATCATCAAGTTCGAGCCCTGGGACTGGACCATCGGTTTTGGCGACTACATCGACGACATCGACCAGGCCTTCTGGCGCAACACGGCCATCCTGCTGTCCATCGGCGCGGTGCTGATGCTCATCGTCGCGCTGATGGCCTGGCAGATGCTGCGCACGCTGGTGCACCAGCTCGGCGGCGAGCCGCAGTACGCGGCCGACGTGGTCACGCAGATCGCCGAGGGCAACCTGGCGGTGGAGGTCATCACCCAGCCGGGTGACCAGACCAGCATCCTGCATGCCATCCGCGCCATGCGCGACAACCTGGCCCACCTGGTACGCCAGGTGCGCGACAGCACCGATTCGATCAACACCGCCTCGGCCGAGATCGCTGCCGGCAACGGCGACCTGTCGGGCCGCACCGAGTCCCAGGCCAGCGCCCTGCAGGAGACCGCTGCATCGATGGAGCAACTGACCTCCACCGTGCAGCAGAACGCGGCCAACGCGCGCCGTGCCGACGAGTTGGCGCGTGCCGCTTCCGACATGGCCGTGCGTGGCGGCGACGTGGTGCAGCAGGTGGTGGGCACCATGGGCTCCATCGACCAGTCCTCGCGCAAGATCGTGGACATCATCAGCGTCATCGACGGCATCGCCTTCCAGACCAACATCCTGGCGCTGAACGCCGCGGTGGAAGCCGCCCGGGCCGGTGAGCAGGGCCGGGGCTTTGCCGTGGTGGCCAGCGAAGTGCGCAGCCTGGCGCAACGCAGTGCCGCCGCCGCCAAGGAGATCAAGGGCCTGATCGACGACTCCGTGGCCAAGGTGGGCGTTGGCACCCAGCTCGTGGAGCAGGCTGGATCGACCATGCGCGAGGTGGTCGACGGCGTGAAGAACGTGACCACCATGGTGGCCGAGATCAGCTCGGCCAGCGCCGAGCAGAGCGCCGGTATCGCCCAGGTGAACCAGGCCATCTCGCAGATGGACCAGGGCACGCAGCAGAACGCGGCGCTGGTCGAGGAAGCCCTGGCGGCGGCCCAGTCGCTGAGCCAGCAGGCCGTGGCGCTGGCGCAGACCGTGGGCCAGTTCCGCGTGGCCTGATCCGGGGCAGGCCCTCACAACGGCAGGGTTCGCCCTGCCTTTTTCGTTTCCAGGTGCTATGCGGGTCGGGCGGAGCCGGTCAGCCCCAGAAAATGGTCCAGCATGTGGAAGTGGTCTTCAAAGAATTCCTCTTCCATGCCCGCCAGTTGGGCAATGGGAGTCCACTGCACCTGCTGGGCGTCGTCGTCCGCCTGCACGGTGGGGAACGGGGCCTTGCCCAGGTCGAAGTAGTGCGCGTGCGTGAGTGTGCGCCCGCGCTGGCTGCGGTCGGGGTGGTCGAAAACGGCCACGGCCTGCAGCGCGGCGCGCATGCTGGCCTCCGGCAGCTTGCAGTGGGTCTCTTCCACCAGCTCGCGCAGGCACGACTGCCACACCGTCTCGCGCTGCTCGATGAAGCCGCCGGGCACGGCCAGCTGGCCCTTGCCGGGTGCATGGGCGCGGCGGATCAGCAGCACGTGGTCCTGGCAGCGCAGCACGGCGTCCACGGTCACGAACACGGGCGGATAGGGCGCCGCGGACCAGGCCTCACGGTAGCGGCGCAGCATGCGCCATTCTTCCTGCAGCGCTGCGAAATGCCGCGTGTGGGCAAAGCTTTCCAGGAACGCCAGCGTGCTCGCGGGCATCTCGCCCGCCAGGTCGTGGAGCTCGGTGCGCACGGTGGCCGGCGTGGCGCCGAAGTAGGCGTCGCGGATGGCGGTAGCGTCGATTCGGCCCTGGCGCTCCATGTGGACCAGCTCCCAGCCCGGGAAGGCGCTCAGGTAGCTGCTGGTGGCGTCCTTGAAGTGGCCGACCAGGCCGATGCGGCCGGCTTCGGGCGCTATGCGGTCCACGCCCTCGCGCACAGCCTGCACCCACACGGCTTCGTTGTAGTAGTCGCGCACCGGCAGCACCTGCACGCGCGCGCGGTCGGCCCCGGAAAGGGCCTCGCGCAGCATCTGCTCGCGCTCGGCGGCGGTGAACGGGTTCTTGGGCGAGCGGGCCTGCCAGGCCGAGCCCATGACCACGATGACCTGGCGTGCGCTGTCCAGCGCACGCTGCAAAAGGGCCATGTGGCCCTGGTGGACGGGCTCGAAGCGGCCGATGTAAATGGCGGTGTCGTACATGGGGTGTATTGGATCAGACGTAGCGGGCTGCGATCGGCATCTGCCGGCCGCTGCCGAAGGCGCGCGCACGCACGCGCACGATAGGGGGCGCCTGGCGGCGCTTGTACTCGTTGCGGGCGACCATCATGCGCACCCTCTGCACCAGCGCGCGGCCGTCGTCCCCCTGCGTAAGCTGCTGCACGAAGGCGCGGGCCGCATCGTACTCCGAGGGCGCCAGGCGGTCGCCTTCGATGAGCATCTTGAGGACCTCGTCGAGCACCGGGTAGGGCGGCAGGCTGTCCACGTCGCGCTGGTTGGGCGCCAGCTCGGCGGAGGGCTCCTTGTCGATGATGGCCGCGGGTATCAGCTCGCGCCCGGCATGCTCGTTGACGTGGCGCGACAGGGCGAACACCTCCGTCTTGTACAGGTCGCCGATCAGGCCCAGGCCGCCGTTGGTGTCGCCGTAGAGCGTGCAGTAGCCCACCGAGATCTCCGACTTGTTGCCCGTGGTGAGCAGCAGGTGGCCGAAGGCATTGGAATACTCCATCAGCACCGTGCCGCGGATGCGCGCCTGCAGGTTCTCGAGCGGCAGGCCCTGCAGCACCTGGCCAAAGCTGGCTTCGTACTGCTGGGCATAGCCCGCCACCAACTCGGCGATGGGGTGGGTGTGCAGTTGCACGCCCAGGTTTTGGCACAGAGCCACGGAGTCGTCCACCGAGCCACTCGATGAAAAGCGCGAGGGCATGGTGATGCCCACCACGTTCTCGGGGCCGAGCGCCTGGGCAGCGAGCGCCAGGGTGAGGGCACTGTCGATGCCGCCCGAGCTGCCCACCACCACCTGCTTGAAGCCGCAGCGCCGCGCATAGTCCGTAAGGCCCAGCACGATCTGCTGGCGGTAGAACTCCATCGTGGACAGGCCTTGCGCGGGCACGGGTTCGGGCTTCTCACCTTCGGCGGTGAGGAAGCGCCCGTTGTCGAACTGCAGGGTGCGCACGTCCTCCACGAAGCGCCGGGCCTCGAAGACGATGCCAGCCTCGGGCTCGACAGCGAACGATGCGCCGTCGAACACGATCTGGTCGTGTCCGCCGACCTGGTTCACGTACAGGATGGGCAGGCCGTTGCGGCGCGAGGCATCGCCGAAGATCTGGTGGCGCTGCTCGCGCTTGGCGATGTGGCTGGGGCTGGCATTGATGCTTACCACCAGGTCTGGGGCCGCGTCGCGCATCCGGTCGAAGGGGTTGGTCGCATAGTCGGCGCCGTTGTCGTTCCAGCCGTCCTCGCAGATGAGGAGGCCCACCTGGGAATTGCCGATGCGCAGCACCTTGGCCACGTCAGGGCCGGGCTCGAAGTGGCGCCGTTCGTCGAAGATGTTGTAGGTGGGCAGCAACTGCTTGGCGTAGCTCAGTCGCACCGCGCCACCGTGCAGCACCAGCAGGCTGTTGTGCAGGCGCTTGCCGGGCCCCTGCGCGGGCGTGGGGGCGCCCACCACCCAGTGCAGGCCGGGCAGCTCGGCCGAGGCCTGCTGCAGCGCGGCCAGCCCGGCGGCCACGCGCTGCTGGAAGGCGCTTTCGTCGAGCATGTCGCCTGGGTAGTAGCCGCACAGTGCGAGCTCGCTGAAGACCACCAGGTCGGCCTGCTTGCTGGCGGCCTGCCGTGCGGCAGCCACCATGCGCTCGACATTGCCTTCGATGTCGCCGACGGTGAAGTTGAGTTGGGCAAGGGTGATGCGGAGCATGCGTGCTTTTTCCTTGTGGCGAATTTATGTGCTTGCAGAGCGGCTGAAAAACTCAGCGAAGCGGTCCTGGCTAGGCGTTTCGTCGCAGACAGTAGTGAAAGTACGGCAAGACGGAACAACGACGCCAGGAGAGTTTTCTCAGTCGCTTATCCCTTGACATTGAATACCTGGCGCAGGTAGGCCAGGAAGGTCTCATCGTCGCACAGCGTCTTGCCGGGCGTGTCCGAGAGCTTGGCTACGGGCTGGCCGTTGGCGCGTGTGAGCTTCATCACGATATTCAGTGGCGTCTGCCCCATGTCGTTGGTGAGATTGGTGCCGATGCCGAAACCGAGTTGCGTGCGGTCGCCGAAGTGGCGGTAGAGCATGAGGGCGCGCTCCAGGTTCAGGCCGTCCGAGAACACCAGCCGCTTGGTGTGCGCGTCGATGCGCAGGCGTGCGTAGTGGGCCAGCGCCTTCTCGCCCCAGGCGACCGGGTCGCCCGAGTCGTGGCGCAGGCCGTCGAACAGCTTGGCGAAGTACAGGTCGAAGTCGGCCAGGAAGGCGTCCATGCCCACGGTGTCGGTCAGGGCGATACCGAGGTCGCCCCGGTATTCCTGCACCCATTCCTCGAGCGCCGTGTTCTGGAAGTCGCGCAGCCGCACGCCCAGCGCCTGGTAGGTCTGCAGGTATTCGTGGGCCATGGTGCCGATGGGCACCAGGTTCAGGTCGCGCGCCAGCAGCACGTTGGATGTGCCCTTGAACCACTGCGGTGCCTCCTGGGCGAAGGTCTGCACCACCTCGCGCTGCCAGGCTCCGCTGTAGCGCCTGCGCAGGCCGAAGTCGAACAGCTCGAAAGGGTGGCGCAGCGTGGCCTGCTGGGTCAGGTCCTTGAGCGTCTGCACCTTGGCGGCCAGGCGGCGGCGGCCTTCGGCCAGTGCGGTTGCCGGATCGAAGCGGCGAAAGTACAGCTCGTTGACGATGGCCAGCACGAAGATCTCGAAGCCCATCACGTGTACTTGCGGGCCGCGCGCCACGATGTGCAACTGGCCATCCTCTGCAGAAGCCTCGATGAAATTGCGCTGGAACTGGAAGATGCGCAGGAAGTCGATGAAGTCACTCTTGATGTAACGCAGCCCGCCCACGTAGGCCAGTTCGTCGGGGGCAAAGCGCAGTGTGCACAGGTGGTCGAGTTCGGCGTTCACCTCGGCCAGCAGGTCGGTGAGCGGGTAGGCGCTCTGGTTGCGGCAGACGAAGCGGTACTCGCTCTGCGTCTGTGGATGGCCGTGCAGCAGGGCCTGCCACATGGTGAACTTGTAGAGGTCGGTGTCGAGCAGGCTCTCTATGACGTGGTTCATGGTGGTTCCTCGGGAAGATGGGTGGCTGCGGTCTACAGGGCGCCGACGCTGGTCGCCAGCCGCGCGCCCTGGGCGCGCAGGGCGTCGAGAAACTCCGTGTGCTGGGCTTCGAAGCCGCCCACGGGGCTCATGCAGTCGGTCAGCAGGGTGATGCGCGCGGGCGTCCAGCCTGGCTGCAGCCGCGGCAGGTGCTGCACGATGTGCTCGGTGGTGGCGCGCACGCAGTGGCTGCTGGCCTCGCCGGCGATCAGCAGGTGGTCGGACGTGCCCAGGGTCTGCAGCAGGCGGGTGTTGAGGGCCGTGTCCGGGTCGTCGGCATCGGGCACTTCGGCCTCGATGGCGCTGTAGTGCTCGGTGAGGGGGTTGGTGCCCTTGAAGACGTTGCGCACCGCACGCTGGCGCTGCAGCTGCCATTGCCCGCAGGCGGCCAGCACCTCGGCGTGCACGCCGTGGCCCCAGCTGCCGATCTCGCAGTGTACGGGCCACACCATGTGGGTGTAGCGGCCTTGCCGTTCGAGCACGTCCAGGTACTGCAGGGTGCGCGGCAGCAGGGCGCTGTTGCGGGGCACGAGGGTGCCGGCACGCACCTGGGCGGCGGTGATGGGTGTGAAGGCCGCCACGGCGCGTCCGTCGGCCTGCTGCCAGTAGCCGGGGTGCGCAATGTCGAAGCGCTGGTGCGAGTCGAGCGTGAGGGTGATGCCGTCGAGCTGCGCGCCATGGGCGCGGATGAACGCCGCCGTGCGCAGCATGTCGGCATGGGCGCCCGCCACGGGCAGCGAGGGGGCGGTGGGGATACCGGTGGCCGGGTCGGCGGGTTGCCAGGACGTGGGCAGGTCGCAGAAATCGTTTTGCGGGTCGATCACCAGAAGCTGGGTACTGTGTGCCATGGCTCTTCTCCTTGTCTGTCGGTGGTGCCAGTGTATGTCAGTTAATTCATCTATGCAACTAAGTGTCTTGAGGCGGATTGCATTTGCACGACCCCATGAGCGGCGCGCACTCCGGGGCCGGGAGAGTGACGCACGCTGTGTGCCCCTGGGCGAATTTCATTGGACCGGGCGTGCGAAATCTGGCACAAACGAAAACTTTGTGTCTTGCCGCAACGGATCCGATGCCATGCGGGCGGCGGGTCAGGGCGCGACGCGAACACGGTGGGATGCACAGCAGGCTGCGCAAACTGTTGTGCCATCTGTCATACATGCTGGCCAAGGGTCGGCTACGAGGGGGTTCCATGTCATTGCGGCTCAAATTCAATCTGGTGCTGGCCTGCGTGCTGCTGGTGGCGGCGGCAGGCACGGGCCTGTACGTGCACCGCTTCCTGCAGAAGACGGCCATCGAGGAGGTGCAGCACAACTCGCAGCTCATGATGCATGCCGCCATGGCCATCCGCGACTACACGACGGAACTGGTCAAGCCACACCTCGATGTGACGCTGGCCGAGCAGTTCCTGCCGCAGACGGTGCCGGCCTTTGCCGCCACCGAAACGCTGCGCCGGTTGCAGAACCGTTTTCCGGGCTACGAGTACAAGGAGGCGGTGCTCAACCCCACCAATGTGCGCGACCGCGCCAATGAGTGGGAGGAGCGCATCGTCAAGGACTTCCGCGAAGGCCGTGCAGACCTGAAGAAGGAGGTGACGGGCGAGGTGGGCGAGGGCATGCACCGCACGCTCTACGTGGCACGCCCCATCACCATCAAGCAGCCGCAATGCCTGGCCTGCCACAGCACGCCTGCCGCAGCGCCTCCGACCATGCTCAAGATCTACGGCGACAAGAACGGCTTTGGTTGGCAGATGAACGAGACCATCGGCATCCAGGTGGTGCGGGTGCCCATGTTCTATCCGCTGGAGAAGGCGCGCACGACCTTCAACACGGTGATGACGGCGCTGGCCGGCAGCTTTCTGCTGCTGTTCGCGATACTGAACCTGTCGCTGTCGTCGCTGGTGATCGAGCCCATGGCACGCCTGAACCGCAAGCTCGAAGACCTGGCCACCAAGGACTTCCTGACCGACCTGGTGAACCGCCGCAAGTTCTTCGAGCGGCTGGAGGCCGAGATGGCCGACACGCGCATCAAGAAGAGCAGCCTGTCGGTGGTGATGTTCGACATCGACTTCTTCAAGCGCATCAACGACACCTTCGGCCACGACTCGGGTGACGTGGTGCTCAAGGCCACGGCGCTGCGGGTGCGCGAGTTGTTGCGTTCTTCTGATTGCGCGGCGCGCTTCGGTGGCGAGGAATTCATCCTGCTGCTCAAGGAAACGCC
>JAZKEE010000045.1:0-12508 GCA_040387235.1 Pseudomonadota bacterium | reverse complement strand
AGTTCGGTGATCAGGTCGATGTACTGCTGCTTGGCGGCATCCGCCTCGGTGCCCTTGAGCGCGTTCCACGCATCCCACTTGGCACGACCCACCATGTCCGAGAAGCTGGGCTTCTTTTCGGTGTTGTCGCCCACAGTAGCCTGCTTGTACAGCGCGTAGATCTTGAGCAGCGTGGCGTTGTTGGGGCGCTCGCTCAGGTTCTCGGAATTGGCTTTGGCGGCTTCGAAGGCGGCATTCAGGTCGGCCATGGGGTTGCTCCTTGGGGTTCGAAAAATGGGGGAGGGAAAGAACGGTGTCGGCAATGGTTTGCGGCGTTGTATCTTACGGTCTGCACAAGGCACTGCGCTGTGCAATCCATAGAGGCAAGCCCCCAAAACAACCACAACAGGTGTATATCCGATGGTGACCCGCATTGCTGCTCCCAACGCCACCCGCCCCGAGGGCATCGCCAACCCGCTGAATGCCGCTGGCGCGGCAGCCCGCAAGGCCGGTGCCACGACGGCCGCCGCAGCGCGGCGCGGCGCCCAGGCCCTGCCTCCGGCGGCGCGCAAGGCCGCCGGCGTGGTGCAGAAGAACGTGCGCCGTGCTGCCACCGGCATGCTGGGCCTGTCGGGCGAGCGCATGAGCAAGGTCGACACGGCCTGGCTGCGCATGGACTCGGGCAGCAACCTGATGATGATCAACGGCGTGTGGACGCTGGCCCCCGGCATCGGCTGGGAGGCACTGTGCGAGCGCGTGCAGCAGCGCCTGCTGCAGTACCCGCGCTTTCGCCAGCGGGTGGTGGAGGACGCGGCCGGCGCCACCTGGGTCGAAGACCGCCAGTTCGACATTGCCGCCCACGTGCTGCGCGAGACCCTGCCCCAGGAACCCGGCCAGAGCATGCAGCGCGCCCTGCAGGACCGTGTGGGCGAACTGGCCATGCAGCCGCTGGACCCGCGCCGCCCGCTGTGGCAGATGCACCTGGTCGAGAACTTCACGGGTGACGACGGCCAGCAGGGCAGTGCACTGATAGTGCGCATCCACCACTGCATTGCCGACGGCATCGCGCTGATCTCGGTCACCATGTCCATCGTGGACGGCGGCTCCGAGCCACCCAAGCGCACCCGCAAGGAGCGCGAGGCGGCCGCCACGGCCGAGGACTGGATCGCCGACGCGCTGATCAAGCCCCTGGCCGGACTCACCGTCAAGGCACTGGACTTGGCGGGCGATAGCGCGGCGCGCTCGTTCAAGGTGCTGGGCGACCCCGAGAAGGCCATGCAGCATGGCCTGGCTGGCACCATGGACATGGCACGCGTGGCCTACCAGCTGGTGAGCGACGCTGCAGCCCTGGCGCTGATGCCCGACGATTCGCCCACGCGCCTGAAGGGCCAGCCCGGCCAGGCCAAGCGCGTGGCCTGGTGCCCGCCGATACCGCTCGAAGAGGTCAAGGCCATCGGCAAGGCGCTCAATTGCTCGATCAACGACGTGCTGATGTCCTGCGTGGCGGGTGCCATCGGCGGCTACCTGCGCAGCCAGGGCGACGACCCGGCGGGCCAGGAGATCCGCGCGATGATCCCCGTGAACCTGCGCCCCATGGAGGAGGCCTGGAAGCTGGGCAACCGCTTCGGCCTGGTGCCGCTGGTGCTGCCCATCGGCGTGGCCAACCCGGTGGAGCGCGTGTACGAGGTGCGCCGGCGCATGAATGCCCTGAAGGGAAGCACCCAACCCATCCTCGCGTTCGCCATGCTGGCCGTGGCGGGCCTGATGATCAAGCCCGCGCAGGACGCTCTGCTCAACCTGTTCGGCCGCAAGACCACGGCGGTGATGACCAACGTGCCCGGCCCCAAAGAGCAGCTCACGCTGTGCGGCGCGCGTGTCACGCAGTGCATGTTCTGGGTACCGCAGTCGGGGGACATCGGCCTGGGGGTCTCCATCCTGAGCTACGGCGGCGGCGTGCAGTTCGGCGTGATCACCGACACCACGCTGTGCCCCGAACCTCAGCTCATCATCGATGCCTTCGCGCCCGAGTTCGATCAGCTCTCCCTGCTCACGCTGATGCTGCCCTGGGGAGATTGAGATCTTGCGCTGGCTGGTCGTTCTTACGCTGGCCGTGCTGCAACAACAGCCCGTCGACGCCGCCGTGGTGCAGGAGCATGCGCTACGCCCGTACACCGTGCAGTTGCAGCCCGGGCAGACATTGCGCCAGGCGCTCCAGGCGGCCACGCCCATCGTGGTGGACGGCCGCCGCTTCCATGGCTATACGCGCTGGCACGTGCGCTGGAACTACCGCTGGTGGCGCGAGGTCTCGGGTCGCTGCGCGATCACGGAGGTCACCACCCGCCTGTCCACCGAAGTGCAGTTGCCGGAACTGCACAACGCCTCGCCGCAACAGCAGGCCACCTTTGATCGCTACCTGCGCGCCTTGGCGCAGCATGAGCAGGGGCATGCGCAGTTCGGGCGGGACGCGGCCCAGGCCATCGACCAGGGCATTGCCCGGCTGCCTGCGGCGGTCGATTGCGCCACGCTGGAGCGCGGCGCCGAGGCGCTCGGCCGCCGCCTGCTCCAGGAACAGGTGGAGCGTGAGAGGCAGTACGACCGGGACACCGGCCACGGCGCCGCGCAGGGCGCACGGCTGGACTGACACACAGGCCCGCGGCTACGCCGGCGCAAAAGCGGTCAGTAGCCGCGACACACTGGCCAGTACCGCAGGCACCGGCTCGCCCAGCTGCGCGCGCACGATGGCACCTTCCACCACCAGGGCCAGGGCCTGGGCCTCCTGCGCTGGGGTGGGCGAAGGCGGCAGCAGGGTCTCCAGCAGGTCCGCCATGTCCTGCTTGTGGCGGCGGGCAATGGAATTCACCTCGGGCACCGAGTCGCCCAGCTCGCTCACGCCGTTGATGAAGGCGCAGCCGCGAAAGTCCGCGCGGTCGAACCACTCCCCCAGCGCCGGGGGCAAGACGGCCAGGCCTTTTTTCGCCCGGCCATGCCGTTGCAGTGCATCGGCAAACCAGCCCATCCACAGCACATGCCGGTACTCCAGGTAGGCACAAATGAGGTCGTTCTTGCTCGGGAAATGCCGGTAGAAGGTCACCTTGGTAACGCCCGACTCGGCGATCACCTTGTCGATGCCGGTGGCGCGGATGCCCTCGCGATAGAACAGCCGGTGCGCCGTATGCAGCAGGCGTTCCCGGGCAGGCAGGTCTTTGACATCATGGGTCGGGGTAAGCAGCATGGCCCATTGTAGACAAGTCTGTCTACATGCAGATATGATGGGTTCGTAGACAGACCTGTCCACCCCCCTTCCAACCGAGGTACTGCCCATGGAATCCCGCCCGCCCCTGCCCCCATTCACCCTGGAAACCGCGATCCAGAAAGTCCGCCTGGCCGAGGACGGCTGGAACTCGCGCGACCCTGCGCGCGTGGCGCTGGCCTATACGCAAGACACGCGCTGGCGCAACCGGGCGGAGTTTCCCGTGGGGCGCGAGGCCGCGCGGCAGTTCCTTGAGCGCAAGTGGGCGCGCGAGCTCGACTACCGGCTCATCAAGGAGATTTGGGCGTTCAGCTCTCACCGCATCGGGGTGCGCTTCGCCTACGAATGGCACGATGACGCGGGCAATTGGTACCGCAGCCACGGCAACGAGAACTGGGAGTTCAACGACGCCGGGTTGATGGCCGTGCGCCACGCCAGCATCAACGACCAGCCGATCCAGGCGGCGGACCGCCTGTTCTTCTGGCCCCAGGGCCGGCGCCCGGACGACCACCCGGGGCTGACCGAACTCGGTCTATAGGGCGGGTGGACTCTCACGCCAACAGCCAGAGAAGCACAAGCCACCTGGAATTGGCGAGGCCTATGCCAGTGCCCCCCGCGCCAGGGTCGTCCCGCCGCGCGGGGGAAGTCCGCCTTTCAGGGGGAAGGCGCGAGGCGACTCAGGGGGTAGTCAAACCTTCCACGGCCTGGAACATGGACTGGCGTGCCTGGCTTACGATCTGGCCCTTCCAGGCATCGGTGTCGGTATAGAAGGCTTCCATCATCTGCGCCTTGATCTGTTTCGCCTGCTCGGCCGGCGCCTGGGGATGCAGGTTCAGCCACTGCTCGGCGCGGATGGCGTTCATCACGTCGAGCACCGGCACGGTGCCGTACTCCATCGCGATGCCCGTGCTTTCGGCGTGCGGGCATTCGTCGTAGATCGCGTTCCACATCAGGCCGGTGAGGAAGGCCGAAGTGGACGAACCGTCGTAGATGGAGGTCACCGGCGTGGCCCCACCGCCGTCCCACCAGGCACGGGCACGGGCGACGGACGTGTCATCGTCATTGCCCGCGTAGATGCGTTCGCCATGGCCGCTGGGGCCCAGGCCGGTGTGCAGGTCGATCCAGGCGATCTGCGCCGCGCGGGCGCCGTGCTGGCGCAGCACCTGCCGCAGGGTGCGGTTGCTCCAGGTGGGCTCGGTGCCGCCGAAGAACAGGCCTTGTGGAAATTCGTGCTGACCGCGCGAGATGGCGGCCTGCCAAGCGCCCTCGCCATTCGTGTCGATGTACTGCTGCACGGCAGCCAGGTTGTCGGCGCCGGGCGGCCACTGCTCGGGCAACAGCAGCGGCTGCACCTCGCGGTAGGCCTCGTTCACGGGCAGGGGCTTTGAAAAGTCCTGGAAATTGCGGTTCAGGTCCACGTTCTCGTGCGTGAAACGGCGCACGTGCGAGAAGCCATAGGGGTTGAGCGCATGGATGTAGAGCGTGGCCACGCCCGCGGCATGCGCCTTGTCGCGCCATTCCTGGTCGTGCAGCGCAAACACCTGCACGCCGGTGCCGCAGTAGCCTTCCACGCCGTGGCAGGCGCTGCTCACGATGAGCAGCCTTGTCGCATCGGCCGGCCCGTCGCGCACCACGTCCATGGCCAGGTCTTCACCGTCGCGGCCCTTGAGCGGATGGGCATGCGACTCGATGGGCAGGCCGGCCGCGGCCGCCCCCTCCAGAAACTTCTTGCGGGCCTGTGCGTAGCTGGGCGAAAAGGCGTCGACGATGCCGATCATGGGCGGTTGCTTTCGTGGATGGGGTCGGGAACAAAAGAAAACCCGGGGCACGCGAGGGCACCCAGGGCTTCAGGAAACAGACGACAACGGGTGCCGGTGTCAGGCCGCCGTGGGCTGCGCCAGCCACTCCTCGGCCAGCTTCACCCAGTAGGTCGCGCCCAGCGGGATCAGGTCGTCGTTGAAGTCGTAGCTCGGGTTGTGCAGCGTGCAGGGCCCGCCGCCATGGCCCATCTCGCGGTGCGCGCCGTCGCCGTTGGCGATGAAGCAGTAGGCACCGGGCTTGGCCTGCAGCATGAAGGCGAAGTCTTCCGCGCCCATGGTGGGCTCCTGCACCAGCACGTTGGCCTCGCCAACGATGCCGGCCATGACCTTGCGGGCGAACTCGGCCTCGGCCGGCGAGTTCACGGTGGGCGGGTAGTTGCGGTGGAAGTGGAACTCGCAGGTGGCATCGTGCGCGGCGCAGGTGTGCTCGGCCACCTGCTTCATGCGCTTTTCGATCATGTCCAGCACCTCGATGGAGAAGGTGCGTACCGTGCCCTGCAGTTCGCAACTGTCAGGCACCACGTTGGTGGCCTCACCCGCGTGCACCATGGTCACCGAGATCACGCCCGCGTCCACGGGCTTCTTGTTGCGGCTGATGATGGTCTGGAAGGCCTGCACCATCTGGCAGGCGATCGGCACCGGGTCGATGCCGTTGTGCGGCAGCGCCGCATGGCTGCCCTTGCCGCGGATGGTGATCTTGAATTCGTTGCTCGACGCCATCACCGGGCCGGGGCTCACGGCGAACTGGCCCACGGGCATGCCGGGCCAGTTGTGCATGCCGTACACGGCCTGCATGGGGAACTGTTCGAACAGGCCGTCGGTGATCATCTCGCGCGCACCGCCACCGCCCTCTTCGGCCGGTTGGAAGATCAGGTACACGGTGCCATCGAAATTGCGGTGCCTGGCGAAATGCTGCGCCGCAGCAAGCAGCATGGCCGTGTGCCCATCGTGCCCGCAGGCGTGCATCTTGCCGGTGTGCTTGCTGGCATGGGCGAAGGTGTTGAACTCCTGCATGGGCAGCGCGTCCATGTCGGCGCGCAGGCCGATGGCCCGGCCGCTGGCACCGCCATCGCGGCCCTTGACGATGCCGACCACGCCCGTGGTGCCCAGGCCGCGGTGGATGGGAATGCCCCATTCGGTGAGCTTGTTGGCCACCACATCGGCCGTGCGCACCTCTTCGAAGCACAGCTCGGGGTGGGCGTGAATGTCCCGGCGCACCGCTGCAATACTGGCCGCCTGGGTGACGATGGAGTCAATAACGTTCATGATATGTGTCCTTACGATTTCACAGTCTAGCCCGAGAGCAACCTATGTGCCAACCCGGGTTAATCACCAGTCCATGCCCATGATTTCCTCCCCCGCCCTCGACCTTGCGCAGACCCTGGTGCGCATGAACACGGTGAGCCACAACTCCAACCTGGAGCTGATCCACTTCATCCGCGACCACCTGGCAAAGCTGGGCGTGAAAAGCCGCCTGACCTACAACGCCGACAAGACCAAGGCCAACCTGTTCGCCACGCTGGGCGAGGGCAAGCCCGCCGGGGTGATCCTCTCGGGCCACACCGACACCGTGCCATGGGACGGCCAGGACTGGACGATGGACCCGCTGAGCGCCCTCGTCAAGGACGGCAACCTGTACGGCCGCGGCAGCGCCGACATGAAGGCCTTCATCGGCATCGCGGTGTCGCATGCCGAGCAGTTCCTGGCCAGCGACGCCCCGTTTGCCCTGCACTTTGCCTTCAGTTACGACGAGGAGGTGGGCTGCTTCGGCGTCAAGGAGCTGATCGCCGACCTGCGCGACGCCAGCATCCGCCCGCTGGCCTGCATCGTGGGCGAGCCCACGAGCATGGTGCCGGCCATTGCGCACAAGGGCGTGTACCGCTACAAATGCTGCGTGCGCGGCAAGGAAGCGCACTCCTCGCTCACGCCGCAATCGGTGAACGCCATCGAGATGGCGGCGCGCGTGGTCGGCCGCGTGCGCGACATGGCCGAGGGCTTCGAGCGCAGCGAGCCGCGCTTCGAGGGCTTCGACGTGCCGTTCTCCACTGCCAGCGTGGGCCAGTTCCACGGCGGCATTGCCGACAACGTGGTGCCGCGCGACGCCGAGTTCCGCTACGAGTTCCGCGACCTGCCGACTGCCAACGCCGCCCAGATGCAGTCCGAGGTGCTGGCCTATGCGCGCTCGCTCGAGCCTGCCATGCAGAAGGTGGCCCCGCAGACCGGCTTCAGCTTCGAGACCATCTGCGAGATCCCGAGCTTTCTGGGCAGCAAGGACGATGCCGTGACCCGCCTGGCGCAGGAACTCAGCGGCGAAAAGGGCACCACCCTGGTGGCCTTCGGCACCGAAGCGGGGCTGTTCAAGAACGCCGGCATCCCCACGGTGGTGTGCGGCCCCGGCAGCATCCAGCAGGCGCACCAGCCCGATGAGTTCGTGAGCCTGGAGCAACTGGGCCGCTGCGAGGCCTTCATGCAGGGGCTGGCACGCACCAAGGCCTTCGGCTGAAAAAGGCCGTCAGGTCCTCACGCGCCCATCACCGGTCAGCATCGACATTTCCACGAAATGCGATGCCGCATGGTCCGTGGCGCTGTACGACACCTGAAAGCCGGAGATGGCCTGCGAGCCCAGGCCTTCGAGCCCGGCAATCAAGCCATCGCGGGTGATCTTGCCGCTGCCATTGGCCTGGCGCAGGCCCTCGGCAAAGACGCGCGCCGCCACATAGCCCTCCATGCTGGAGTAGTTGGCCTGCACCTTGTCGCCGCCCTTCTTGATGGCCTCGAGGAACTCGCGCGTGATCTGGCGCGAGGGCTGGTAGGGCGAAGGCATGACCTGCGAGACCACCACACCGGCACCGTCCTTGCCCAACTCGTCGGCCAGGGCCTGCGTGCCCACGAAGGACACGTTGTAGAACGTGCCGCCAAAACCTGCCTTGCGCGCGGCACGCACGAAGGCGGCGCTGCCCGCGTACGCAGCAATCTGTACCACCGCATCGGGCTTGGCGGCCACCAGCTTCTCGACAGCGGCTTTCACGTCCACCGAATTGCGCTCCACCGTGGCCGTCGCCGCGGGCGCCAGTTTCTGCTCGGTCAGCGCGCGCACCACGCCGTCGAGCCCGGCCTTGCCATAGGCATCATTCTGGTAGAAGACCGCGATCTTCTTGATCCCCAGGTTGGTGAGCTGGCGCACGATGAGTGCGGTTTCGTCGTAGTACGAGGCGCGCACATGGAACACCAGCCGGTTGAACGGCTGGCGCAATGCCTCGGCCCCCGTGAACGGGCCGAAGAACGGCACCTTCTCCTTGGTGAACAGCGGCAACGCGGCCAGGCTGGTAGGAGTGCCGATGTAGCCGAACAGCGCAAACACGTCGTCGGCCATGAGCTTTCTGGTGTTCTCGGCGCAGCGGTCCGGCTCGTAGCCGTCGTCGAGGGTGCGGATCTCGATCTGCCGCTTGCCCACGCCGCCCTGGGCATTGAGCTGGTCGAAGAACAGCTTGGCTCCCTGGTGGAATTGGATGCCCAGCTGCGCCGCCGGCCCGGTGAACGGGGCCGACTGGCCCAACACGATGCGCCCTTCGCCCTGCGCCCGGGCGGTCTGAAAGCCGGCGAGCGCCGCGGCGCCCAAGCCTGCGGAAAATTGCCTGCGCCCCAGTACAGCGTGGTTCATGGTGAAATCCCGGTTTGAAGAAAATCCAAGGGCTCTGCGCCTTTGATGCCCCCCGGAAGGGCGCGCCACGAGCGCGTTCCCCCCAAGCCCTGCATGCCAGTTTAACGACCAGCCTTACAAATGCCCACGATTTCCGAAGCCGCCCCCACTGCGCCAGAGCCCATCGGGGTCCGCGGCGCCTGCCCCCACGACTGCCCCGACACCTGCGCGCTGATCACCACCGTGGTCGACGGCGTGGCCACGCGGGTGCAGGGCAACCCTGAACATACGCACACCGATGGCGTGCTGTGCGCCAAGGTCTCGCGCTATACCGAGCGCAGCTACCACCCGGAGCGGGTGCTCACGCCGCTCAAGCGCAGCGGCCCCAAGGGCAGCGGGCAGTTCACCCCCGTCAGCTGGGACGTAGCCCTGAGCGACATTGCACAGCGCCTGACTGCCATCGCCGCGCACGACCCAGAAGCCATCCTGCCCTACAGCTACGCCGGCACCATGGGCATGGTGCATGGCGAGAGCATGGACCGGCGCTTCTTCCACCAGCTCGGAGCCTCCCTGCTGGACCGCACCATCTGCGCCTCGGCCGGCGCCGAGGCGCTGGTGCAGACCCTGGGTGGCAAGGTGGGCATGAAGGTGGAATTCTTCGCCGAGGCGCAGCTGATCCTGATCTGGGGCAGCAACTCCATCGGCAGCAACCTGCATTTCTGGCGCTATGCCCAGCAGGCCAAGCGCAATGGCGCCAAGCTGGTGTGCATCGACCCGCGCAAGACCGAGACGGCCGACAAATGCCACGAACACATCGCCCTGCGCCCCGGCACCGATGCCGCCCTGGCCCTGGCGCTGATGCACGAACTGATCGCCCACGACTGGCTGGACCACGACTACATCGCGCGCCACACCCTGGGCTGGGAGGGCCTGCGCGAGCGCGCCCTGCAGTGGCCGCCCGAGCGCGCGGCCGAGGTCTGCGGCGTGCCCGTGGAGCAGATCCGCCAGCTGGCGAAGGACTACGGCACCACCCAACCCGCCGCCATCCGCCTGAACTACGGCATGCAGCGCGTGCGCGGCGGCGGCAACGCCGTGCGCGCCGTCGCCTGCCTGCCCGCGCTCACGGGGGCCTGGCGCCACCGCGCGGGCGGCATGCTGCTGTCCAGCTCGGGCCAGTACCCGGCACAGCGCGCCGTGCTGCAGCGCTCCGACCTGCTCGCCGGCCGCCAGCCGCGCACCATCAACATGTCCACCATCGGCGACGACCTGCTGCGCGCGGCCTCGCCCACCTTTGGCCCCCAGGTGCAGGCGGTGGTGGTGTACAACAGCAACCCCGTGGCCGTGGCGCCCGAATCGGGCAAGGTGGTGCAGGGCTTTGCGCGCGAAGACCTGTTCACCGTGGTGCTGGAGCACTTTCGCACCGACACGGCCGACTACGCCGACTACATCCTGCCGGCCACCACGCAGCTCGAGCACTGGGACGTGCACCTCTCGTACGGCCACACCGACGTGGTACTCAACCGCCCGGCCATCGCGCCGCTGGGCCAGGCGCGCTCCAACGCGCAGATCTTCCGCGACCTGGCCGCCCGCATGGGCTTCACCGATCCCTGCTTTGCCGACAGCGACGAGACCCTGTGCCGCCAGGCCTTCGGCGATGCGGTGGATTTCGCATTGCTCGAATCGCAGGGCTTCGCCACGCTGGCCATGCCCGATGCGCCGTTTGCCGAGGGCCAGTTCCCCTCGCCCTCGGGCCAATGCGAGTTCTACAGCGCGCGCCTGGCGGCCCAGGGGCTGGACGGCCTGCCCGACCACCTGCCCAACTACGAGCTGCAGGGCAGCTCGGCCCAGTACCCGCTGGCCATGATCTCGCCGCCCGCGCGCAACTTCCTGAATTCCACCTTCGTCAACGTGCAGAGCCTGCGCGACATCGAGGGCCGGCCGCTCTTGGAGATCCACCCGGACGACGCCGAGGCACGCGGCATCGCCAACCACAGCATCGTGCGCGTATTCAACGACCGGGGCAGCTACCGCTGCCACGCCAGCGTGTCGCGCCGCGCCCGGCCCGGGGTGGTCAACGGCATGGGCATCTGGTGGCGCAAGCTCGGGCTGGACGGCACCAACGTGAACGAGATTACCAGCCAGGCCCTGACCGACCTGGGCCGCGCCCCCACCTTCTACGACTGCCTGGTAGAGGTGGAGGCCGTGGACGCGACGGACGCCGTGGCCTGATCCTTCACCCTGGCGCCAGCGCCAGGAAGTGGTGCACTGCGGGCTTGCCCGGCCCCTGGTGAAAGCGCAGCGCCTGGGCCTGCAGGTCGGCATCGGCCTGGGAGACGCGGTCGTGCTGGCGCAGGTGCTCAGCCCAGGATTCGACCAGGAACCATTCGATCACGCGCTCCGGCTCGCCCGTGTGCTCGGCCACGCCCCAGGCATAGGCGCCATCGCGCCGGCGCTCCGCGGCCACCAATTGCATGGCCTGCAGGAAGGCCGGTTGGTCCTCCTTGCGGATGCGGTACTCCACCTGCACCACCACTGGGCCGCGGTCGTGCGCCACGGGTTCGGACAGCAGGGGCTCGGGCCAGTGGCGCGAGGGCTGCAGGTCCGCCTCGCCCGTGGGCAGCTTCACGCGGTGGAACACGAAAGCCACCAGCACCAGCCCGGCCGCGCCGATGAGCAGCGTGGTCGCCAACCCCAGTTGCCCCGCCACCAGGCCCCAGCCCAGGCTGCCAGCCGCCATGGCACCGTTGAACACCATGAGGTAGATGGCCAGGCCTCTCCCGCGCACCCAGTTGGGCAACACCGCCTGGGCCACGCCGTTGAGCGTGGTCAGCGCAATGATCCAGCCCAGGCCCAGCACCAGCATCAGCGCCACGGCGGCCCATTGCGGCGGTGCCAGGGTCAGCGCGCCCATCACCACCGCGGTGAGCAGCGAGGCGGTGAGCACCAGGCCATCGGTGTCGAGCCGGCGGCGCAGCCGGGGCAGCAGCACGGCGCCCAGGATGGCGCCTGCGCCCACGGCGCCCAGCAGCACGCCATAGAACCCGGCCGAGCCGCCCAGCATGCGCCGGGCCACCAGTGGCAGCAGCGCCCACACGGAACTGGCGAACAGGAAGAACACCGCCGCGCGCAGCAGCACCACGTGCAGCTCGCGGCTGGCGCGGGCATAGCGCACGCCAGCCCGGAAGGCGCCGAAGAACTGCTCGTTGCGCCCCGTGTCCACGGCCGGCGGCCGGCGCCACCACAGCAGGGCCGCGACCACGAACACGTAGCTCAGCACGTCGAGGCCATAGGCGGCGGCCGCGCCGAAGCTGGCCAGCAGCAGGCCGCCCACCGCCGGGCCCACGGCACGCGCGATGTTGATGCCCAGCGAGTTGAGCGCCACGGCATTGCGCAGGTCGCTGCGCGGCACCAGCTCGGGCACGATGGACTGCCAGGTGGGCCCCATCAGTGCTGCGCCCACGCCGCCCAGGAAGGTCAGCGCGATCAGGTATTCCACCGTGAGGGTATGGGTGTGCGCCAGCAGCAGCAGGGCACCGCTCACGCCGGCCAGCAGGACCTGCACGCCGATCAGGAAGCGCCGCCGGTCGAGGATGTCCGACAGCACGCCCGCTGGCAGCGCCAGCAGGA
This sequence comes from Pseudomonadota bacterium, assembly GCA_040387235.1. Taxonomy (GTDB): domain Bacteria; phylum Pseudomonadota; class Gammaproteobacteria; order Burkholderiales; family Burkholderiaceae_C; genus Acidovorax. The sequence continues at coordinate 192 of JAZKEE010000045.1, read as the reverse complement.
AGATCGGCAGCGTGGCCGCCGTCTGCACCAGGGCCACGGCCGTGGGGCTGGTGGACAGCTCGGTCACCATCCAGGCGCTGGCCACATCGCGCATGAAGCTGCCGATGTTGCCCAGCACCGTGGCGGCCCAGAGCACCGCGAACACCGGCAGGCGCAAGGGCGCGAAGCTGCCGGACGGCGCTGCAGGCGCAG
>JAZKEE010000044.1:0-9546 GCA_040387235.1 Pseudomonadota bacterium | reverse complement strand
CGACGCAAGAGAAAGTTACTGCGCCGCCGGGCGCACATCCCGGCCTCCGCCCTCATTCGAGGCACACGCCATCAGAGCGAAGCGGCACCCAAGAAACGATCAAAAGCACCGCGCCATCACGACATGCGCAATCCCCGCCTCCTCATAAGGCACCCCCACCACAGCAAACCCCGCCCGCCGATAGAACCCCTCCGCATTGCTCTGCGCATGCAACTGCACTTCCCGGTCCCCACGAGCCCGCGAAGCATCGACCAGGGCATCCAGCACCTTGCGCCCCCACCGCGTCCCCCGCACCGACCGGTCTACCGCCAACCGCCCGATGCGCCCCACACCCGGCGCATCCTGCAGCAAACGCCCCGCCGCAATCGGCTGGCCCAAGCGGTTGTAGACCACCGCATGGCGTGCAGTGGCGTCGAGCGCATCGGCCTCGATCTCGGCAGGAATGCCCTGCTCCGCAACGAACACCGCCGTGCGCAGCCGGCCCGCATCACGACCCAGCGCATTCCAGTCGCCGGTCCTGACTTCGGCCGTGCCCTCCCCGGCTTCGAAGGCGGTGATGATGTCGCGCAGCGCCTGGGGCACAGGTCGCGACTTCTGCGCCACCGGGTCGGCGAACACGTAGACCAGCTCGCCCGAGACCAGCAGCCGGTCGCCACTGAAGATGCCCGCCTCGAACAGGCACGAGGAATTGCCCACGCGCGCGCAGCGCATGCCCACGTCCAGCGTGTCGTCCATGCGGGCCGAGGCGTGGTATTCGAGGCTCGCCTTCTTCACGAACATCTCGCCGTCGAGCGCGTGCATGCTGGCTTCGTAGGGCAAGGCCAGAGCGCGCCAGTATTCGGACATGGCGTTGTCGATGTACATCAGGTAGTGGCCGTTGAACACGATCTTCTGCATGTCCACTTCGGCCCAGCGCACCCGGAGGCGGTGGAAACAACGGAAATCACGGCGTTGCATGGCGTTCTTCTTTCCTATTCCAGATGAAAGGCCTGGCGCAGCGCACGCGCCGCGTCGGCATGGGCCTGGCGCGCCTCAGGTAGGGCGCGGCCCATCTTGATGAATTCGTGCGTCACGCCGCGGTAGATCTCCAGGTCCACCGCCACGCCGGCCGCACGCAGCTTGTCGGCATAGTCCACGCCCTCGTCCACCAGCGGGTCGCACTCGGCCAGGCCGATCCATGCGGGGGCCACGCCGTCCACGTCGCTCGCATGCAGGGGCGCAAAGCGCCAGTCTTCGCGCTGCTCGCGGGTGGTCACGTACTGCCCGAAGAACCAGGTGATGGCCGGCTCGTCGAGCACCAGGCCGCTCGCGAAGCGGGCGTGCGAAGGCGTGTCCTGGTGCGCCGCGCAGCCAGGGTAGATCAGCAACTGCAGCACCAGCGGCAGGCCCGCATCGCGCGCCAGGATGGCGTTTACCGTGGCCAGCGTGCCGCCCGCACTGTCGCCGCCCACCGCGATGCGCGCCGGGTCGGCACCCAGGCCGGCCGCATTGGCATGCAGCCAGGCCAGCGCGTCCCAGGCGTCGTTGGTGGCCGTCGGAAAGCGGTGCTCGGGTGCCAGCCGGTAATCAAGCGACACCACCATGCAGCCCGCCAGCCGCGCGAGTTCGCGGCACAGGATGTCGTGCGTGGCGATGCTGCCGATGGTGAAGCCACCGCCATGGGTGTACAGCAGCACGGGCAGCGGGCCCGCGTCCTGCAGCGACGGGGCATACAGGCGCGCAGGCAGCGGATGGCCGTCGCGTGCAGGGATGGTGAAGTCCTGTACGCGTGGCAGCACGGGCTTGGGTATCTCCAGCACGTCCGCCCCCGCGGCATAGGCCACGCGGGCATCCTGCGGAGTGCGGGTGTACAGCGGCGGGTGGCCCGCACGCGCCATGCGTTCGAGCACGCTGCGCATCTGGGGGGTCAGGCGGTGGGCGTGGATGTGCAGATCGGTCAAAGGGGCCACTCAGTCAAAAAAATCCAGGGACGAATCTAACCGAAGGCCGTCCATTGCGCTGCCAGGGTCCGAAAGGCCGGCCTCTGGCCCCGCCCGCAGACCTCCCCCTCTGTCACGCACGTGACGAACAAAGTGCAGGCCATGAGGGTTTGCTTTGGGGTCAGGCATGCCTGCCGGTTGTACAGTCAGCAGCCATCGTCCACGCAACCTCCGCAACGCCATGGCCTTCATCTACTACGTCACCCAGATCCAGTTCGAGTTCGGCGCCGTGAAGCTGCTCCAGCAGGAATGCGAGCGCGTGGGCATTGCCCGCCCGCTGGTCGTGACGGACCCTGGCGTCAAGGCCGCGGGCGTGCTGCAAAAGGCGTTGGATGCGCTCACGGGGCTGCCTGTGGCGGTGTTCGACCAGACCCCGGCCAACCCCACCGAGGCAGCAGTGCGTGCGGCCGTCGAGGTGTACAAGCGAGAGGGATGCGACGGCCTGATCGCCGTGGGCGGTGGCTCGGCCATCGACTGCGCCAAGGGCATCGCCATTGCCGCCACGCACGAAGGCCCGCTCACCCACTACGCCACCATCGAAGGCGGCTCGCCGCGCATCACCGAACGCGCCGCGCCGCTGATCGCCGTGCCCACCACCAGCGGCACGGGCAGCGAGGTGGCGCGCGGCGCCATCATCATCGTCGACGACCACCGCAAGCTCGGCTTTCACTCCTGGAACCTGGTTCCCAGGACCGCCATCTGCGACCCCGAACTCACCCTGGGCCTGCCGCCCGCGCTCACGGCCGCCACCGGCATGGATGCGATCGCGCACTGCATGGAAACCTTCATGTCCGCCGCATTCAACCCGCCGGCCGACGGCATTGCCCTGGACGGCCTGACGCGCGGCTGGGCCCACATCGAGCCAGCCACACGCAACGGCAGCGACCGCGATGCGCGACTGCACATGATGAGTGCCAGCATGCAAGGTGCGATGGCTTTCCAGAAGGGCCTGGGCGCCGTGCACTCGCTGAGCCACAGCCTGGGCGGCGTGAACCCCCGCCTGCACCATGGCACCCTCAACGCCATGTTCCTGCCCGCCGTGGTCCGTTTCAACGCAGGCGCCGAGTCGGTGCAGAAAGACAAGCGCCTGGAACGCATGGCCCATGCCATGGGCCTGGCCGCTGCAGGCGAGATTCCCGAGGCCATCCGCGACATGAACGCCCGCCTGGGCCTGCCCACGGGCCTGGCGGCCATGGGCGTGGGCGAAGCCATGTTCGACGACATCATCAAGGGCGCCATGGCCGACCACTGCCACAAGACCAACCCGCGCATCGCCACGCCCGGCGAGTACCGGGACATGCTCACGCAGTCCCTCTGACGCCTTGGACAGGCCCCGCCCGGCAGCGGGCCGGCCCGCCCCTGGGCCGCCTGCCAGCCCCGCAACGCCCTCCCCCATCCGGGCGGGGCCCAGGCAGCGCCTGTGCGGCTAAACTGCTGCACTGTCAAACAATAATTAACAAAATAATTAACGGACCGGCACCGCAAGGTTCCGTCGTCCGTTGCCACTGCTGAGCGAGGCGGCATGCATGCTGGGAGTGCATGGCTGGCGCGCAGGCCGGGCCGTTGGCGCGCCAGTCGAAACAGACAGGCGCCGGCCGATGGCGGTGCTGCGCGCGCTCTTTCATCCATTCCATGAAATGACTGGCTGATCCATCCATGCGCGCAGAAAAATTCAGGGCCTGGCTGACGCAGGGAAACACACCCCGCCTGTACCTCGCGATCCTGGCGATCATCGTGGCGGTCGTGGCCGTGCGCTACCAGCAATTGGTGTCACTGGAAGAACAGGAAGCCCACGACCGCGCCGTGGCGGAACTCGCGCGCGTGGGCGACAGCCTGCTGCCCACCCTGGTGGCCCTGGAGCCTGCGAACCGCGAGTCCGCCACCCGCGTGCTGCAGGGCACGCCCAGCCGCTTCGGCCCGGCCGTGCAATCGCTGCAATGGCAGGTGCCAGGCCACGCGCCCCTTCACTGGTCTGCGCCCCCCGTGGCCATGCAGGCACCAGCCTGGTTCGCCCAGGTCCTGGACATCGGGCCGCCCACCCAGCGCTTCGGCCAGACCTTTGCGGACGGGCGCACCGGCGTGCTCACCGTGACCGCCGACCCTGGCATCCTGGTGGACCGGATCTGGAAGACCGTGGTGGTGCAGGCCCGCATCTCTGCGCTGAACATCTTCACCATCCTGTTCCTGCTGACCTTGATCCTGCGCGCCAACGCCCGCATGCTGCGCCGCCTGGCCGAGGCCACGGACCGCTTCCGCCAGGGGCATCTGGACACCCGCATGGAAATCAAGGGAGCCATGGAGGCGCGCGCCGTGGCAGGCACCTTCAACGACATGGCGGGCAAGGTGCAGTCGCTGGTGCACTCGCTGCGCGAGACCCAGCAACTGCAGAGCGAGCAACTGCACTTCACCCGCCAGCTCATCGACGCCCTGCCCCTGCCGGTGTTCGTGCGCGAGGCGGACGGCACCTTTGTCGATGCCAACCGCGCCTGGCAACGGCTGTTCCAGAACGGTGACCCGGTGCTGCCAGGCCAGGGCATGTTCCCAGGCCTCACGGCGCCGCACCTGCTCTCACCGGTCCAGTCCCGGCAACTGGCCATGTCGCAAGACAACGAGGTCCTGGTGCAGCCGCCCGGCCAGCTGGCGCGCACCATGGCTTACTACGAAGCGCCCTTCACCAGCATGAACGGCGCCGTGGCAGGCACTGTGGGTACGCTGGTGGACATCACCGAGCGCAAGCGCGCCGAGCAGGCGCTTCGCAACGAAAAGGACCGCGCCGAGGTCACGCTGGCCTCCATCGGCGATGGCGTGATCACCACCGACCTGGCGGGCTGCATCGAGACCATCAATGAAGCCGCCCAGCTCATGACCGGCTACACCGCAGAGCAGGCGGTGGGTGCGCTGCTCGACGAGGTCTTCCGCCTGTACGAGGAGCCTGCGAGCCAGGCGGCCGGCCGTGCCACCGGCGAAGAAGCCAATGCCACGTCCCATCGCCCTGCCATGCAGGAAGTGCTGTTGCACCGCTCGGGCGAGCGCTACGCCATCGAGTACACGGCATCGGCCATCCGCCAGGGCAGCGGGCGCGCCTCGGGCTGCGTGCTGGTGTTCCGCGACGTGACCGAAGCCAGCCATCTGCGCCACCAGATCTCCTGGCACGCGCGGCACGACGGCCTGACCGGCCTGCTCAACCGCGCCTCCCTGGCCGAGCGGCTCACCCACGCCCTGTTCGTGACTGGCCGCAGCCCGACCCTGCTGGCTGTGTGCATGCTGGACCTGGACCATTTCCAGGCCATCAACGACAGCCACGGCCACCGCATGGGCGACCGCCTGCTCAAGGAGGTGGCGCAGCGCCTGAACGCCTTCGCCACCGGCAGCAATGCCGCAGCGCGCCTGGGCGGCGACGAGTTCGTGCTGCTGCTCAACCACCAGACCGACGTGCCCGCCATCGAGGAGCATGTGCGCCAGCTCATGCAGCAATTGGCCGAGCCCTATGCCATCGACGATCGGCTGCTGCACACCACCGCCAGCGTGGGTGTGGCCGTGTTCCCGCAGGACAACGTGAACCCCGACACCCTGCTGCGCCAGGCCGACCAGGCCATGTGCCAGGCCAAGCGCTCGGGCCGCAACCGCATGCACCTGTTCGACGTGCAACTCGACCACGCGGTGCAGACCCAGCATTCGCAGCAGACCCGCGTGACCCAGGGGCTGCAGGCCGGCGAAATGCGCCTGCACTACCAGCCCAAGGTCAACCTGCGCACCGGCGAGGTGCTGGGCATGGAGGCGCTGCTGCGCTGGCAGCACCCGGAGCAAGGCCTGCTCGGCCCGCAGCACGTGCTGCCGCTGCTGGAAGACGTGGAGGTGGTTGCGGAGCTGGGCGAATGGGTGCTGCGAGAGGCCCTTGCCCAGATGCGGCAGTGGAGCCTGGCGGGCGTGCAGTGGGAAGTCAGCGTGAACATCGCCGCACAGCACTTTCACCGGCCCGACTTCGTGGACCGGCTCAAGGACCTGCTGCTGACCTGCCCCGAGGTGCCGCCATCCCGGCTGGAACTGGAAATCCTGGAGTCCGCCGCATTGCAGGACATGCAGTACATGCGCAGCATGATGCACAGCTGCCAGGCCCTGGGCGTGCGCTTCGCGCTCGACGATTTCGGCACGGGCTTCTCGTCGCTGTCCTACCTCAAGCGCCTGCCGGCGGAGACCATCAAGATCGACCAGTCCTTCGTGCACGGCATCCTGCACGACGAGGACGACCTGACCCTGGTCAACGCCATCATCACGCTGGCCCGGGCCTTCAACCGCCAGGTGATCGCCGAGGGCGTGGAAACTCCGGCCCATGGAGAAAAGCTGCTCGCGCTGGGTTGCGAACGCGCCCAGGGCTTCGGCATCGCCCCTCCCATGCCCGCGCATGAGGTGCTGGCCTGGACGCGGGCCCATGAGCAGGCGCGCCTGCAGCGAACCGCGGCGCCAATACCCGCGCGCTGAACGGCGCAGCAGCCTTTCAGAGGGCCTGCACAGCGGCCATGTCGGGACGGCGCAGCCAATCCGCGAACTCGTCGGCCAACTGGCGGCTGGCCGCCGTGGCTGTCAGCCAGGCCTTGGCGCGGGCGGCGCTGTCGGTCCCATAGTGGACGAAATCGTTGCGGTCGGGCAGCTTGCTGTTGGGCAGGCTGCGCACCCAGTCGGGGTTGGGCGACAACACCACCATGGAGTCGAGCGCGCTCGTGGAGCGGTGCCGCCACTTGAGCCCCTTGTCCAGCCAGCCGGGCACCACCTGGTGCTGGAAGTGCGGGTAGAGCACCAGCCCGCCGGCCGCGCGTGCCGCACCCTCGACCGTGCCGGCCAGCGCACTCGCCGGTCCCTGGTGGTAGCCCAGATGCAGGTGGTAGTCGGTGATGCCCCCATCCCAATACGCGCCGCGCGGCGCGCCCGGAATGTCGTGCACCGCCTGCAACACGAACGGGATCGAGCAACTGGCCTGCAGCGCCGGCATGAAGTTCTGCGCCGTGAGCTGCACCTGGCGCGTGCGGAAATCGGCCGTCCCGAAGGGCAAGGCCGCCCCAGTCGAGGCCCCTTCATCCGGCGACGAAAACACCACGCGCTCCAGCCAGGCGCCCAGGGCCTTGCGGTGCACCGTGTTGCTTAGGAAGGCCCCCAGGTAGCCGAGCGGCGTCCCCACCTTGTGCTCACGCGCCAGCACATGCCGGCCACGCGAGGTGACGATGTGCAGGTGGTAGCGTGGATGGGCGAGCACCTCCGCCACCCGCCCGCCGTAGAAGGCCTGCAGGTTCTGGCCGAAGCGCTCGCTCACATGGGACGCCGATGGGCGCTTCTTGCCCGGGGGCAGCTCATAGCTCTGGTGGACGTAGTCGTGCTCCAGCCGCTCGAAGGCGGCCACCGAGGACCCGAGGCAGGCCGTGGCCATGCGCCAGGCACCGATCGAAGCGCCCACCAGGTGCACCGGCTGGCCCGACCCGGCCAGCCATTCGCCAAAAAGGAAGCGGTCCAGCGGCCCGAGGATCAGGCCCTTGGGACCGCCGGCAGCCGCAGGGATGACGCCCACGTCGCCCGGGTGCAGGCCATGCTGTTCGAGGTGCTCACGGGCGCGCGGGCCCGCATGGATACGCAGTGCTTTCATGCCCCGCATTGTCCCAGAGCGAGGACTCAGACCACGTAGTCAGCCGCCGCCTCGGGGCGCACGTTCCAGTCGATGGGGTCCTGCTGCAGCACCATGTCGATGTCCAGGCCCAGCACCAGGCCCACTTCGCCGGGGAAGGAGACGGCCAGCTCGTTCTCGTTGAGCCCGGCCTCGCGCGCACGGGCACGCCAGGAGGCCAGGTGGATCACACCGGCCAGCGGCTCATAGGCGTTGTTCTCGAACGGCGCGTCCTGGTACTGCAGGGCGTCGACCACCACTTCGGGCAGTTGCCAGCGCCGCGCCAGGCCGGCCGACACCTTGGCATAGCAATAGCCGAAGATGCGTTGCTCCACCTTGGCACGGCGCATGTCCAGCGGCGGCACCAGGGTGTTGACCGAATGGGCCTTCTCGGGGTCGGCCAGGTGGATCACCAGTTCGCCCAGGCCGTGCAGCAGGCCGGCCGTATAGGCAGCGATCTGGTCATGGTGCACCAGGCCCGCCAGCGAGCGCGAGAGCTTGGCGGTATTGAGGCTGTAGCGCCAGAACTGCTGCATGTTGACCCCGGGCACGGAGCGCGAGGTGGTGCCCAGGGGTGCCGAGGTGACCAGCGTGCGCAGTTGGCCTACCCCCAGCAGCGCCAAGGCCTGGGGAATGCCGGCGATCTGGCGCGGCATCTGGAAGGCGGGGGAGTTGGCCAGCTCCAGCAGGCGCGCAGCCAGGGCCGGGTCCGTGCCGAACAGCTGGTTCATGCGCCGCAGGCTGGGCTCGGGCTGGGCCAGCTCGCTCATCAGCAGCGCAACGGTGCGCGGCAGGCTGGGCAGGGCCGCCGGCTGGGCCAGCAGGGCATTCAACTCCATGGGTGATCGGGCGTCTGGTGGGACAAGCGGCGATTATGGCGCTGCCCGTACCAACAGCCCATCACCCATTTTGTCCATGCAGTCTTACCTGCACGGGCGGTTGCGGTGGCCGCATCAACGGTCAGCGGCCCTTGGCCTGCTGCAGCTTGGCAAAGGCCGAGGCCATGGCCGACTGCTGCATGGGTTCCGGGCCCCGGCGCTGGGGCTGCTGGTAGCCGCGCCCGGCACCCTCGAAACGGTTGTCGCGCGCACCACCCCGGTCGCCCCCCTGGCGTGGCGGCGCGTCGCCCAGCTTCATCGACAGGCCGATGCGCTTTCTCTCCACGTCTACTTCCATGACCTTGACCTTGACGATGTCACCGGTCTTGACCACTTCGCGCGCGTCGTTCACGAACTTGTGTGCCAGCTGGCTCACGTGCACCAGGCCGTCCTGGTGCACCCCCAGGTCGATGAAGGCGCCGAACTGGGCCACGTTGCTCACCGTGCCCTCCAGGATCATGCCCTCCTTGAGGTCCTTGATGTCTTCCACACCGTCGTTGAAGCGCGCCACCTTGAAGTCCGGGCGCGGGTCGCGGCCCGGCTTTTCCAGCTCGCCCAGGATGTCCTTGACGGTGATGACGCCGAACTTCTCGTTGGCGAACAGTTCGGGCTTCAGGGTCTTGAGCATGTCGCTGCGGCCCATGATCTCGGCCACGGGCTTGCCGGTCTTCTCCATGATCTGCTCGACCACGGGATAGGTCTCGGGGTGCACGCCGGTCATGTCCAGCGGGTTGTCACCGCCGCGGATGCGCAGGAAGCCCGCGCTCTGCTCGAAGGTCTTGGCGCCCAGGCCCGACACGTCCATGAGCTGCTTGCGGCTCTTGAACGCGCCATTGGCCTCGCGCCAACGCACCACCGCCTTGGCCACGCTGGGCGACAGGCCCGAGACGCGGCTGAGCAGGGGCACGCTCGCCGTGTTCAGGTCCACGCCCACGGAGTTCACGCAGTCTTCCACCACCGTGCCCAGGGTGCGGGCCAGCTCGCTCTGGTTCACGTCGTGCTGGTACTGGCCCACGCCGATGCTCTTGGGGTCGATCTT
>JAZKEE010000043.1:0-5521 GCA_040387235.1 Pseudomonadota bacterium | reverse complement strand
GTGCGCAACTACACCATCAACGACATGCTCACGCGCTACCTGCGCATGAACGGCCACAACGTGCTCATGCCCATGGGCTGGGATGCCTTCGGCCTGCCGGCGGAGAACGCGGCGCTCAAGAACGGCGTGCCGCCCGCCAAGTGGACGTACGAGAACATCGCGTACATGAAGAAGCAGATGCAGGCCATGGGCCTGGCCATCGACTGGTCGCGCGAAGTCGCCACCTGCGATCCGAGCTACTACCGCTGGAACCAGTGGCTGTTCCTGAAGATGCTGGACAAGGGCATCGCCTACCGCAAGACCCAGGTCGTGAACTGGGACCCGGTGGACCAGACCGTGCTGGCCAACGAGCAGGTCATCGACGGCAAGGGCTGGCGCACCGGCGCCACGGTGGAAAAGCGCGAGATCCCCGGCTACTACCTGAAGATCACCGACTACGCCGAAGAGCTGCTGGACTTTGTGACCGGCGACAAGCTGCCCGGCTGGCCCGAGCGCGTCAAGCTCATGCAGGAGAACTGGATCGGCAAGAGCGAAGGTGTGCGCTTCGCCTTCCCGCACGACATCCGGAGCGATGATGGCGCGCTGATCGGCGATGGCCGCATGTACGTCTTCACCACACGTGCCGACACCATCATGGGCGTGACCTTCTGCGCCGTGGCGCCCGAGCACCCGCTGGCATCCCACGCGGCGCGCAGCAACCCGGCGCTCGCAGCCTTCATCGAGGAATGCAAGAGCGGCGGCACCACCGAGGCCGAGTTGGCCACGCAGGAAAAGAAGGGCCAGCCCACGGGCCTGTTCGTGACGCACCCCATCACCGACGAGCAGATTCCGGTGTGGGTGGGCAACTACGTGCTCATGGGCTATGGCGACGGCGCCGTGATGGGCGTGCCCGCGCACGACGAGCGCGACTTCGCCTTCGCCCTCAAGTACGACCTGGAAATCAAGCAGGTGGTGCTGGTGGACGGAGAGCATTTCGACTACCACCAGTGGAACGACTGGTACGGCGACAAGCAGCGCGGCGTGACCATCAACTCCGACAGCTTCAGCGGCATGGGCTACAAGGAGGCCGTGGCCGCCGTGGCCCACGCCCTGCAGGCCAAGGGCCTGGGCGAGACCAAGACCACCTGGCGCCTGCGCGACTGGGGTGTCTCGCGCCAGCGCTACTGGGGCACGCCCATCCCCATCATCCATTGCGAAGAGCATGGTGCCGTGCCGGTGCCCGAGAAAGACCTGCCAGTGGTGCTGCCCACCGACTGCGTGCCCGACGGCTCAGGCAACCCGCTGCACAAGCACGAGGGCTTTCACGCCGGCGTGGTTTGCCCCGTCTGCGGCAAGGCCGCGCGGCGCGAGACCGACACCATGGACACCTTCGTGGACAGCTCCTGGTACTTCATGCGCTACTGCGACCCGAAGAACGCCGATGCCATGGTGGCCGACGGCACGGCCTACTGGATGCGCGACCAGCAGGCCGCCACCGGTGGCGCCGGCATGGACCAGTACATCGGCGGCATCGAACACGCCATCCTGCACTTGCTCTACGCACGCTTCTGGACCAAGGTCATGCGTGACCTGGGCCTGGTCACGATCGACGAGCCGTTTGCCAAGCTGCTCACGCAGGGCATGGTGCTCAACCACATCTACTCGCGCCGCACCGACAAGGGCGGCAAGGAGTACTTCTGGCCGCACGACGTCGAGCATGTGCACGACGAGGCGGGCAAGATCATCGGTGCCAAGCTGGTCAACGCCGTGGGCAACCTGCCCGTGGGCACCGCCATCGATTACGAGGGCGTGGGCACCATGTCCAAGTCCAAGAACAATGGCGTCGATCCCCAGGACCTGATCGAGAAGTACGGTGCCGACACCGCCCGCCTGTACACCATGTTCACCGCGCCGCCCGAAGCCACGCTGGAGTGGAACGATGCCGCCGTGGAAGGCAGCTACCGCTTCCTGCGCCGGGTGTGGAACTTCGGCTTCAAGCTGGCGGCCATCGACCGGGACGCGGCGCTGGCCAGCGTGGCCGGTGCCACGAGTCTGGCCGAAGTGCAGTTCGGCAAGGAGGCCAAGGCCCTGCGCCTGGAGATCCACACCGTGCTCAAGCAGGTGGACTACGACTACCAGCGCATGCAGTACAACACGGTGGTCTCGGGCGCGATGAAGATGATCAACGCGCTCGAGGACTTCAAGGCCACCGAATCGGCCGGTGCCCAGGTGGCGCTGATCGAGGGCTTCGGCATCCTGCTGCGCAGCCTGTATCCCGCCACGCCGCACATCGCCCACACGCTGTGGACCTCGCTGGGCTATTCCGGTGCGCTTGGCGAGCTGCTCGACGCCCCCTGGCCCCAGGTGGACGCCGGCGCGCTGGTGCAGGACGAGATCGAGCTCATGCTGCAGGTCAACGGCAAGCTGCGCGGTTCCATCCTCGTGCCGGCCCAGGCCGACAAGGCCGAGATCGAGCGTGTTGCGCTGGCCAGCGAAGCCTTTGTCGCCCAGGCTGCCGGTGCAGCGCCCAAGCGCGTGATCGTGGTGCCGGGGCGCCTGGTGAACGTGGTGGTGTGACCATGATGAACAAGCGCACCCTGCTCACGCTGGCACCTGCCGCGCTGCTCACGGCCTGCGGGTTCCGCCTGCGCGGCGTGCCCGAGTTCTCGTTCGATACGCTGTTCATCGCCGCGGCCCCCAGTTCCACGCTGGCGCGGGAGCTGCAGCGCACGCTGGATGGCTCCGGCACCAAGCTCACGGTGCTGCGCGACATGGCCGACCTGCCCAAGGCCCAGGTCGGACTGGAGCTGCTGTCCGAGCAGCGCGAGCGCGTGGTCGTGGGGCAGAACGCCTCGGGCCAGGTGCGTGAACTGCAATTGCGCCTGCGCGTGAAGTTCCGGGTGCGCGGTTCCAACGGTGCCGAGCTCATGCCCGAGACCGAGCTGCTGCAACAGCGCGACATCAGCTACAACGAAACCATCGCCCTGGCCAAGGAGGCCGAAGAGGCGCTGCTGTACCGCAACATGCAGACCGACATCGTGCAGCAGCTGCTGCGCCGGCTGGCGGTCGTCAAGCGCTGAAATTATTTCAGCGGGGGTACGCGCATGAGCGTGCTCTTGCCGAACAGTGACTCGACAAGGTCCACGGCCACCTCGGCCGTCTGGTTGCGCACGTCCAGGGCCGGGTTCAGCTCCATGATGTCCAGCGAGGCCAGGCGGCCGCTGTCGGCGATCATCTCCATGCACAGCTGGGCCTCGCGGTAGGTCGGGCCGCCGGGCACGGTGGTGCCCACGCCAGGGGCGATGCCCGGGTCGAGGAAATCCACGTCGAAGCTCACGTGCAGGTGGGTGTCCTCGTCCATGCCCGCCAGCGCCTGCTGCATGGCCTGGCGCATGCCGATCTCGTCGATGGCACGCATGTCGAAAACCTCCAGCCCCTGTTCGTGTACCAGGCGCTTTTCCCCCGCGTCCACGCTGCGAATGCCGATCTGGCGCACCTGCTGCGGGCGCAGGGCCGGGCCGCCGCCGGGCATGCCCGCCAGGCCGGTAAGTTCGGGCGGGCCCAGGCCGCACAGGCAGGCCACGGGCATGCCGTGCACGTTGCCGCTCGGGGTCAGGGCGCTGGTGTTGAAGTCGGCATGGGCGTCGAGCCAGAGCACGCGCAGCTTCTTGCCGGTATCGGCACAGTGCCTCGCGACGGCGCTGATGCTGCCCAGGCCCAGGCAGTGGTCGCCACCCAGCAGGATCGGCAGGCGACCCTGCCGCAGCTCGGCATACACCGCGTCGAAGACCAACTGGTTCCACTGCACCACCTCGGGCAGGTGGCGGTAGCCATCCACCGGCGGCTGCCAGGGATTGGCCGGGCCGTTCAGGTTGCCGCGGTCCACCACCTGCAGGTCGTGCCGCTCCAGGGCCGCCTGCAGGCCTGCGACGCGCAGGGCTTCAGGTCCCATGGAGGCGCCGCGCGCTCCGGCGCCAATGTCGGTGGGCGCGCCGATCAGGCTGGCGGCAAGGTGCGGTGCGGGGGCGATGGTCATGCGGGAAAGCCTTTGTGGGGTGGTAGGAGCCACTGCGGCACGGGTAGCGCGGCAGCATGGCAAGCCACTATTGTGGGTCTGCGCCAGGGCAACGCAAAGCCAAAAGCTTGCGTCATTCTGGCTACAAATTGATCAATTTGTAGTTTCGAAATGGCAGTTTGCAGGGTATGGCCTTGCATCGCACCCTCCGCGAGGCCCGGCATGCGCCCCGGGGACGATAGACTTTGCCCCATGCAAGTCGCCCTGGCCCAACTCTCCCCCCATCTCCAAAAGGGCTTGTCGCCGCTGTATGTGCTGCATGGCGATGAAGCGCTTTTGCAGCAGGAGGCGGCCGACGCCATCCGCGCCACGGCGCGCACCCAGGGCTATACCGAGCGAACTTCCTACACGGTAGCGGGCGCACACTTCGACTGGAGCGCAGTGCTCGCGGCCGGTGGCTCGCTGAGCCTGTTTGCCGACAAGCAGATCGTGGAGATCCGAATCCCTTCGGGCAAGCCCGGAAAGGACGGCAGTGTGGCCCTGCAGCAGATTGCCGATGCAGCCCGGGGCAACGACAGTACGCTCACGCTGGTGATGCTGCCGCGCCTGGACAAGGCCACGCGCACGGGCGCCTGGTTCGCCGCGCTGGAGGGCAACGGTACCTCGATCCAGATCGACCCCATCGAGCGCGGCATGCTGCCGCAGTGGATCGCCCAGCGCCTGGCCACCCAGGGCCAGCGCGTGGTGGCGGGCGAGGAGGGCCAGCGCACGCTGCAGTTTTTTGCCGACCGCGTGGAGGGCAACCTGCTCGCCGCCCACCAGGAGATCCAGAAGCTCGCGCTCCTGCACCCGCCAGGCGAACTGACCCAGGCCCAGGTCGAAGCGGCTGTGCTCAACGTGGCGCGCTACGACGTGTTCAAGCTCTCCGAATCGGTGCTCGCCGGGCACACCGGGCGCGTGCAGCGCATGCTCGACGGCCTGCAGGCCGAAGGCGAGGCCGAGGTGCTGGTGCACTGGGCCCTGGCCGAAGACATCCGCGCCCTGAAGCGTGTGAAAGATGCGATGAATGCCGGGCGCCCGCTGCCCATGGCCCTGCGCGAGAACCGCATCTGGGGCCCCAAGGAGCGCCTGTTCGAGCGCATCCTGCCCAAGGCCAGCGATGCGGCGCTGGCACGCCTGCTGCAATCGGCCCACACCGTGGACGGCATCGTCAAGGGCCTGAAGTCGCCCGACTGGCCCATCGATGGCTGGCAGGCCCTGCAGCGCCTTGCGCTGCAGTTGTGCCGCCTGACCAGCGCAGGAAGGTAACACCCCCTGAGGCGCTTCGCGCCTTCACCCCTCTCTCGTTTCGCTACGCGAGTCGGGAGGGAGCGCCCCCAGCGCAAGGGCTGGATACGCCGCCTTCGCGTCGGGGCGGTCCTTGCGCGGGGGCACTGGCTTAGGCCACGCCTATTGCATCGATTGCAGGCGAGACGTCGCACATGAAAGCCCCCGCCATACGCAGAAAAATGCAATGGCGGCCGCTCA
>JAZKEE010000042.1:0-16811 GCA_040387235.1 Pseudomonadota bacterium | reverse complement strand
TGACCTACTGATCTCCGGGCGCCGGACCACCGGCCGCAACCACCAGGAGACAGAGGCAGCAGGGAAGGGGGTGTGCGAAGAGCGCATGAGCGCCCACACCAGGCCGTGGCGGACGGCCGAGGGAGCATCAACCATGGTTCTAGAAATGCATGCGCATGCAGGCAGGGGCTTGCGCGCCAGAAGCCGGGCCAACCCGCAGGCGGCCATCGGGCTGTCGCTGCTGTGCACCGGCCTGGCGGCGGTGGCCGCGACGGCGCCCACCAGCCCCTCCTTTGCGGTCAGCGCCTCCGTCGTGAGCGGTTGCATCGTTTCCGGCAACTCCGCGCAGGTAACCGGCGTGCCCTTCGGTTCGGTCAACTTCGGCGCCCACCCTGCGACCAGCGCGGGCCTGGTCACCGCCATGGCCAGCAACGACATGGGCATGCAGGCCAAACTGGTGTGCACGGCCGGCACCACGGTGCAGGTCAGCGTGAATGGCGGCCAGAACCTGCAGGGCGCACAGCGCCGCCTGTCCAACGGTGCCGGGCAGTTCATTCCGTACACGCTGTCGCTGGTGGCGGGCACCGTGAGCGCCCTTGCTCCCAACGTGCCTGTCGGCATCACCATGGGCACGACGCCGACGGCGCTGCCCATCCAGGGCAGCATGGTCCTGCCCGGCGCCGCAGCCATGGCCGGAACCTATGTGGACACGGTACAGGTGACCGTGGCATGGTGAGAGCGCAACACCTGCGGGCCTTCCATTCTGAACCCGCCTGGCTTTGCACCATGCGCTGCGCGGTGGTTGCGCTCGCTGCCTGCGCTGGCTGGGCGCATGCGGCCACCCCGCTGATGATCTGGCCGGTCGATCCCGTGATCACCGAGGAACAGCAGGCCGTGGCGGTCTGGCTGGAAAACCGCGGCACCGCCGCCGTCTCGCTGCAGGTCCGGGTGCTGGACTGGAGCCAGACCGAGGGCGAGGAGTTATTCTCGTCGCAACGGGATGTGGTGGCCAGCCCGCCCATCAGCGTGGTGCCGGCCGGCAAGCGGCAGATGGTGCGGCTGATCGCCGCCCGGCGCCCCACCACCGGCCTGGAAGAAGCCTACCGGGTGGTGATCGACGAACTGCCCGCTCCCGACGATCCGACGCAAAAGCCCCAGGGCGCCGAGACCGGCATGGGCATCCGCCTGAACGTGCGCTACGCCATCCCGCTGTTCGTCTATGGCGACGGCGCACAGCCGTACCGGCCCACCAAGCCCCTGCTCGGCGGCGGCAAGGGCAAGCCTCTGCCGCCCGCTCTCACCTGGCACACCACCCGGCAAGGCAACCGCCACCAGCTCGTTCTGCGCAACCAGGGCGCCGGCCACGCCAGGCTCACCTCCGTGCAGTGGAGCACCGGTGGCCGCGGCGCCACGTCCATCAACGAGGGCCTCATGGGCTATGTACTGCCGGGCAGCCAGATGCAATGGGAACTGGAGGCGGCGCCACCAGCCAACCCGGATCTCAAGGCCACGATCAACGGGGTTGAAGCCCTGGTCCCCCGTGCACCGCGATGAACGCCCTGGCTTCTGGACCCGCGCAGGCCGCGCACTGGTGCTCGGCGCCTTCCTTCCCGCACAGCTGTCCGCCGGCACCCTCCTGCCACTGCCTTCGGCGTCCGATGCGGCCGCGGAGTCCACGGTGCTTTACCTCGAGGTCGAGGTCAACGGCCAGGCGCCGGGGACCCTGCTGGAAGTCCTGCAGCGCGGCAGCCACTTCGAGATCGAGGCGCAAGCCCTGCGCCAGATGCATGTGCAAAACGGCCAGCCTGCGGGCACGAGGGTCGCCGTGGATGCCCTGCCCGGCGTCACGGTCGACTACGACTCGCTGGGCCAGCGGCTGCGACTGTCCGTGCCCACGCAGTGGCTGCCCATGCAGCGCCTGGCCGATGAAACACCCGAGGAAAGGCCCACCAGCGCCGCCGGCAGCGGCATGCTGCTCAACTACGATCTCTACACCAGCCACTCGCGCGCGCAGTCGATCACCTCGCTGTGGTCCGAGCAGCGCCACTTCAGTCCCCGCGGCGTGATCTCCAACACCGGCATCGTCCGCCTGCAGTCCACCGGCGGAGACCGTGGCTACATACGCCATGACACGCGCTGGACCAGCGCCGATACCGCCCAGGCCACGGAGACCACCTATGGAGACCTGGTGAGCGACTCGCTGCCCTGGACCACCTCCGTGCGCATGGCCGGGGTGCAGTGGGCGCGCAACTTCGGCGTCCGCCCCGACCTCATCACCTACCCCCTGCCGGAGTTCGCCGGCCAGGCGGCCCTGCCTTCGGCCGTGGACCTGTTCGTCAACGGCTTCAAGGCCGCCAGCCACCGCGTAGCGGCAGGGCCGTTTACGCTCGGTGAACTCCCCGTGGTCAGCGGTGCCGGTACGGCATCCGTGGTGACCACGGATGCCCTGGGCCGGCAGGTCTACACCACCATTCCGTTCTACGTGAACCGGGAGCTGCTGCGCCCCGGCTGGACCGACTATTCGCTCTCGCTCGGCGCCTTGCGGCGGGCCTACGGGCTGCGCAGCTTTGCCTATGGGCGGCCCATTGCCGCAGGCGTGTACCGGCAGGGTCTGTCTGACCGCTTCACCATCGAGGCCCAGGCGCAGCTGGGCAAAGGGCTGGGCGTGGCCGGCGTGGGCGGCATGGCCGGCCTGGGCATGCTGGGCATTGCCAACGCATCGCTCACACGCGGCTACACCGCGCGCGCAGGCAGCGGCTGGCAGTACACCGTGGGATGGCAGTACCACACGCCGCGCGCCGGCTTCTCCTTCCAGCAGACCGGCCGCGACGCGCGCTTCGGCGACGCCAGCACCTACGCCGACGATGGCTACCAGCTGTCCCAGCGCTCGCGCCAGCTGAGCGCCAGCTGGAACCTGGGTACGGGCTCGATCACGGGAGGCTGGCTGGACCTGCGCAATGCCAGGAACGAGCGCAATCGGCTGGTATTCGCAAGCTACAACGTGCCGGTAGCGGCCAACACCTTCCTCTCGCTCACGGCGGGGCGCACCGTGGACACGCGCGAGAACCAGTTGCGGCTGCAGCTCACCTACTTCCTGGGGGACCGCTCGACGGCCCAGCTGGCTGCGTCGAAGAGCCGCGAATCCACCCAGACCTACGCGAGCTACCAGCGCACCATGCCCACCGAAGGCGGTTATGGCTGGAGCGTGGCGCAGACGCTTTCGGGCGGCCCCCAGCGCTACAGCCAGGCCGCCCTGCAGTACCGCAACAGCACGCTGAGCGCAGAAGCCGGAGTGAGCGCAACCCCCGGCCAGACCACGCAGTGGGGCACGCTGTCAGGGTCTCTTGGCAGCATCGATGGCCACCTGTTCGCGGCCAACCGCGTGTACGACGGCTTTGCGCTCGTCTCCACCCAGGGCATGCCCGGCGTGCCGATCCTGTACGAGAACCAGCTGGCCGGCCACACCAACGCCCAGGGCTACCTGCTGGTACCCAGCGTACCCGCCTACTACCCGGGACGCTATGCGGTGGACCCGCTCACCCTGCCGGCGGACGTGGACATTCCCGCGCTGGAGCGGCGCATGTCCGTCTCGCGCAACGCCGGCATGCTCGTGGAGTTGCCGGTGCTCAGGCTGCGCACAGCCACCATCACGCTGGTCGATGCGCAGGGCACGCCCATGAAGGCCGGCAGCGCCGTGCTCCACACACCGGGGAACATGCAGACCGTGGTGGGCTGGGACGGCGTGGTGTACCTCACCGTGTTGCGGCCCCAGAACTCCCTGCAGGTGCGCACGCCCGAGGGCGATACCTGCAGGGCCGAATTTTCCGAGGCGGCGTATGCGTCGGCCCGCGACCTCATCGTCCGCTGCCTGCCTGCCGCGCCCCGCACCCAGGAAGGACCCGCGCGATGACAACCCCTTTCCAGCCCCTCCTGCGGCGCTGGCGCAGCCTGTGTGCCTGCCTCGCGCTGGCCTGCTGCCCGATGCAGGCGCTCGCCATTTGCGCCCCCACCGAGACCAGCGGCGCGCTGGGCACCCACCCTTCGCAGCGGGTGCGCAGCGGCTCGCCCATCACCACCACGGCGGATTTCAAGCTCGGTTGCGGAGCGGTGGTGCTGGCGCTGTTTGCAACGCCCACGCTCAAGGCGAAGATCACCTCCGCCACCTCTGGCCTGACCCTGAAGAACACCCTGAACACCGCCATCACGATTCCCTACGAGATCAGCCCGGTGAGCGGCGGTACTTTCAATTCGGGACTGCTGATCATCGACCTGAACGGCATCAACGCGGTGTCCCTGCTGAGCAACAACAGCGCCACCATCGGCATCAAGATCAGCACACTGGCCGGTGCCAACGTGCCGGCAGGCACCTACACCGACAACATCACCGTGAACTGGACCTACGCGAACATCTGCGAAGGCATCGCGGTGGGGACCGCCTGCGTGGGCGATGTGCGCAACGGCAATGTGGATCGCACCCTGACCGTGACGCTGGTGGTCATCAACGACTGCACCATCACGGCACCGGACATCCATTTCGGCTCGGCGCCCCTGCCCAGCGGCTTCGTTCCTGTCGCGCAAAGCATCTCGCTGCTGTGCACCAAGGGCATGACCTACTCCGTGGGGCTGGGTCCGGGCGGCAACCTCAACGGCGCCCGACGGCAGATGGCCAGCGGCACCAACCGGCTGCAGTACAACATCTTCAAGCCCGACGCCACCGTCTGGGGCAGCGTCGGCACGGCACGCGCCGCGGGCCTGGGCGTGGCCGACGGCCAGACCCTGCAGGTGATGCCCTACACCGCCAGCGTCTATGCGGACCAGCCGAACGTGCCCGTGGGCACGTACACAGACAGCGTGAAGGTCGACGTGGAGTTCTGAACAGCACCGCCGGTGGAGAGCCAATAACCCTGCGCTGGTCAAAACCCCCAAATCACTGTAAATTAATACAGTGATTTTGCAATCCAAGCTGGCCATCCTGGCCGACGCCGCCAAATACGACGCCTCGTGCGCGTCGAGCGGCGCCGCGCCGCGCGATTCGGTGGGCGGGCGCGGCATGGGGTCCACCGAAGGCATGGGCATCTGCCACAGCTATGCACCCGACGGGCGCTGCATCTCGCTGCTCAAGATCTTGCTGACCAATTTCTGCCAGTACGACTGCCTGTACTGCGTGAACCGGGTCAGCAGCAATGTGCCGCGCGCCCGCTTCACGGTGCAGGAGGTGGTGGACCTCACGCTGGACTTCTACCGGCGCAACTGCATCGAAGGGCTGTTCCTTTCGAGCGGCATCATTCAGAGCCCCGACTACACCATGGAGCAGGTGGTGGAAGTGGCGCGCGTGCTGCGTGAGGAGCATGACTTCCGTGGCTATATCCACCTGAAGACCATTCCCGATGCCTCGCCCGAGCTCATGGAGCGCGCCGGCCGCCATGCTGACCGGCTGAGCATCAACGTGGAGCTGCCCACGGCCGAAGGGCTCACGGCCCTGGCGCCGCAGAAGGACGGCGCTGCCATTGCACGCTCGATGGCGCGCATGGCGGTGCACATCGAGGACGCGCGGCTGGCGCGCAAGGAGCAGGCGGCCGCCAAGGTGGTGTCCATGCCCGCTTCGGTGCGCACCCGCCGGGCCCCGGCACCGCACTTCGCGCCGGGCGGCCAGAGCACGCAGATGATCGTCGGCGCCGACGCCACCGACGACCGCACCATTTTGGCCACGAGTGCCGGGCTGTACGGCGTGCACCGGCTGCGGCGCGTGTACTACTCGGCCTTCAGCCCCATTCCCGATGCGGCGCGCGCGCTGCCGCTGATCGCTCCGCCCACGGTGCGCGAGCACCGGCTGTACCAGGCCGACTGGCTGATGCGCTTTTACGGCTTCGCACACGGCGAGATCGTTCCCGCGGGCCAGGACGGCATGCTGGCGCTGGACATGGACCCCAAGCTTGCCTGGGCGATTGCGCACCGCGAGCGCTTTCCCGTGAACCTGAACACCGCGCCGCGCGAGCTGATGCTGCGCGTGCCCGGCTTCGGCGTGCAGACGGTGGACCGCCTGCTGGCCGCGCGCCGCGTGCGCCGCCTGCGCCACGCCGACCTGGCGCGGCTGCACGTACCGCTCAAGAAGGTGCTGCCCTTCGTGGAAGCGGCCGACTACCGGCCCAGCCGCACGCTGGATGCGACCGACCTGGCCGCCCGCATGGCCCCGCCGCCGGCGCAGCGCAGCCTTTTCGATTGAGGCAAGCCACCATGGCACTGCACACCATCACCCTCGCACATGCCACCGACTGGCCGGGCTTTCGCCGCGCCGCACGCACGCTGGTGCAGGCCGGCGTGCCGCCGCAGGAGGTGGAATGGTTCACCACGCAAGGCGCCGCGCAGGATCTGTTCTCTGCCCCCGCGCCATCGGGCCCGTCGCTGGATTCGCTGCCACTACGGCTGGCAGCAGGAGCGGCGCCGCGGGTGCCCGAGGATTTTCTGCGCCTGTGCGAGCGCCTGGTGCTGCACCGCAACCCGGCGCGCTTCGCGCTGATGTACCGGCTGCTGTGGCGCATGGCGCACGAGCGCGGGCTGCGCCACGACCCGCTCGATGCCGACCGCATGCAGGCCCACCACATGGTGCGTGCTGTGGCGCGCGACATGCACAAGATGCACGCCTTCGTGCGCTTTCGCCCGGTGACCGATGGCGAGGGCCGCACGGTGCAGGTGGCCTGGTTCGAGCCTGACCACTTCATCACCGAAGCCAATGCCGGCTTCTTCGTGCGGCGCTTCACGCAGATGCACTGGGCCATCCTCACGCCCGATGCCAGCGTGCGCTGGGACGGCACGCAATTGCACACTGGCCCCGGTGGCCAGCGCAGCGACGCACCACCGCCCGATGCGGGCGAGGCCCTGTGGCTCACCTACTACCGCCACATCTTCAACCCCGCTCGCCTGAAGACCGACATGATGCGCAAGGAGATGCCGCAGCGCTACTGGCACAACCTGCCCGAGGCCGCGCTGATCACCGAACTGAGCCGGGGCGCCCACGAGCGCAGCGCGCGCATGGTGGAGGCCGAGGCCACCACGCCGCGCAAGGCCATCGCACCGCTCATTCCGTCGCACGCGCACGCATCGCGCTGAACTGCGGCGCGGGCTCGGCCGCTGTCCAGCGCCAGGGCAGTGCGTTCGCGCGCCACACGCCGCCCAACACCTTCAGCCGCAGCACACGCTGCGCGCCGGGCCATCGCGCACGCGACGCATCGTCCCAGAGCAACTCGGCGTGGGCGGCCACATGCAGCAGGCCGCCCTCCTCGTAGTCCACCCACAGCAGCCCTGCCTGCGGGTGCAGCGCGAGGTTGCCCAGGGTGTTGAAGAACAGGTTACCGGGGTAGTCGGGCAGGGTGAGCACCAAGCCGTCCGCAGTGGCCTCTGCATGCACGAAGCCCGGCTCGCCTCCGCGGTGCGACACGTCCGCGCCTTCGTTGCGCCGTGCACCCGGGCGTGCAGCCGAGGCACTGGCGATGAACATCGTGTCGCTGCGCGCAATCAGGCCCAGCGCGGCGGCATCGAGCCCCGCTCCCAGCACCTGGGCCGGTGCCGGAGGTGTCACCACCGTGCGCAGGCCCGGGGCACGCGCCTGGATGTACTTGGGGCAGTTGCCGAAGCTCTGCACCACGCCCACTTCCAGCCCGTGGGCACCGAACGACACCACGCGCCCGTTCATGCGGTTGCGCCGGCGCGTGTGCGGCTCCAGGCCGAGCACGCCCAGCGGCGCACCGGGTACCAGCCGGGCCAGCACCGGGTCGGCGGCATCGGGCGCCAAGGCCATCTGCATGGACCCGGCATCGGGCGTGTGCACGAAGCCGGGCGGCCCGGCCACCATGGTCGCCCACGGCTGGCCCTGGTCGTCGAGCGCGCCCAGCAGCAAGGTGGGCAACTTCTCGAACAGCTCGCGGTGCTGGTCGGGCATGTGGTCACGCAGCACCACGGGCCCCACGGCAGCCATGCGCTCGCGCACGCCCACGCGCTCCTGCAGGGCCTGCTCGCCCACGTGGAAGGCGGCGGCGGGCGCGGCGCTCATGCCGACACCACGGCATCAGGGGCTGGCAGGCGGTCGGCCAGCGGCACATAGCCCGGCAGGGCCTCGACCCGCGCGACCCAGGCGGCGATGCGCGGGTAGCCGGCCAGCGAGAGCCCACCAATCGGCGCCTGCGAGGTGTAGCTCACCATGGCGATGTCGGCCAGGGTGGGGCGGGCACCGCCCAGCAGCCAGTCACGCCCTTCGAGCGCGGGCTCCATGAAGTCGAACAGCCGGCGGCCGATGGCGAGCGCCGCCTCGCTGGGTTCGCGACCCGTGATGGCGGCAAAACGTGCGCTCGATGCCCCGGGGGCCAACATGCCGGCCGCCAGGCTGAACCAGCGCTGCAGGCCGGCCTGGCCCACCGGGTCCTGCGGCATCCAATGGCTGCCGGGTGCATAGCGCTGCACCAGGTAGACCAGGATGCCGTTGCTGTCGGACAGCACCACGTCGCCATCGACCAGCACCGGGATCTGGCCCAGCGGGTTGCGCGCCAGGTGGGCGGCCTGGCGGTGCTCGCCGGCGATCACGTCCACATGGACCAGCGCATGGGGCAGGCCGAGCATGGAGAGCATGAGCTCGACCCGGTGGCTATGGCCCGAGATCGGCATGCGGTAGAGCGTGAGGGGTGCGGAGGGTGCCATGGTGGGATGTCCTTGTCTGAGGCGGAAAACACAGAGGACTCCACGATATCCATTGCCAAACCTGCCGTGAATAGCCATAGTGCGGCAATCAAAATTGCGGATATCGCAACAATGGACCATCTCGACACCCTGCGCTGCTTTGTCGCCGTGGCCGATGCGGGCGGCTTTGCCGCCGCCGCGCGGCGCCTGGGGGTGTCGGCCACGGCCGTCACACGCGCGATTGCGGCGCTGGAGGCCCGCCTTTCGGTCCTGCTGTTCCAGCGCAGCACACGCACGGTGCGGCTGACCGAGGCGGGCGAGCGCTTTCTGGTCGATTGCCGCCCCATCCTCACCGACCTGCAGGAGGCCGAGCAGGCCGCCAGCGGCGCGCAGGCCGAGCCCCAGGGGCTGCTGGCCATCACCGCGCCGCACATGTTCGGCATGCGGCATGTGGCGCCCATCGTGCAGGACTTCCTGCACGCCCAGCCGCGCGTGCAGGTGCGCACCCTGTTCGTGAACCGGCTGGTGCACCTGCTCGAGGAAGGCATGGACGTGGCGATCCGCATCGCCCACCTGCCGGACTCGGGCCTCACCGCCGTGCAGGTGGGCTCGCTGCGCCGGCTGGTGGTGGCCTCGCCAGGCTACCTGGCGCAGCATGGCGAGCCCCGCCACCCCGAAGACCTCGCTGCCCACCGCGCCATCGGCTTCTCGTTCGACAACAACAGCGTCTCGCCGTGGAAGTTCAAGGAGGGCGTGGTGGGCCAGCCGCATTTCAGCTGGATCAGCAACAGCAACGAGGTGGACATCGCCGCCGCCGAGTCGGGCCTGGGCCTCACGCGCTGCCTGGCCTACCAGGCGGCGCAA
This sequence comes from Pseudomonadota bacterium, assembly GCA_040387235.1. Taxonomy (GTDB): domain Bacteria; phylum Pseudomonadota; class Gammaproteobacteria; order Burkholderiales; family Burkholderiaceae_C; genus Acidovorax. The sequence goes on along the minus strand of JAZKEE010000042.1, from coordinate 7,301 downwards.
GGCGTGCGCGCGGGCCGGCTGCGCGTGGTGCTGGCCGCGCACGAGCCGCCGCCCGTGCCGGTGCACATCGTCTACCCCGCGGGGCGGCGCGCGCCGGCCAAGGTGCGGGCCTTCGTGGAGTTCGCACGCGAGCGGCTGTCAGCGGAGCCCGTGCTGCAGGGCCGCGGCCTCACCCGCAGGGCTTGAGAACAGGTTCTGAAAAGGTCTGCCGGTAGCGCGAGGGCGCCGGCAAGCGGTGCAGGCGGAAATGCCGGCGCAGCGATTCGGGCGAACCCAGGCCCGCCAGGTCGGCCACCACGTCGATGGGCATGGCCGTGTGGGTCTCGAGCAGTTCCTTGGCGATGGCCACACGCTCGCGCACCAGCCAGTCCTGCGGCGACAGGCCCGTGCTCTCCTTGAAGCGGCGCTGCAGCGTGCGCCGGCTCATCTGTGCGAAATCCGCCATGGAGTCCACCGTATGGGCCTGGCGCGCGTTCTCGCGCAGCCAGTCGAGCAGGCGCGCGACTGTGCTGACCTCGCTGGTCGGCATGGGCCGCGGCACGAACTGCGCCTGCCCGCCATCGCGGTGCGGCGCCATCACCAGCCGCTGCGCCACCGTGTTCGCCACCCGCGCGCCATGGTCGCGCCGCACCAGGTGCAGCAGCATGTCCAGCCCTGCGGCGGAGCCGGCTGAGGTGATGGCCTGGCCTTCGTCCACATACAGGGCCGAGACGTCCACCGTGATGTCGGGGAACTCATGGGCCAGGCGCTCGGCATGGCGCCAGTGCGTGGTGGCACGCCGGCCCGCGAGCAGCCCCGCATGCGCGAGCACGAACACGCCCGAGCAGATGGAACAGACGCGCGCACCGCGCCGCCAGGCGCGCTGCAGGGCCCGCAGCAGCGCCTCGGGCGGGCGCTCGGCCGCATCGCGCCAACCGGGCACCACGATGGTGTCGGCCCGTGCCAGCATGGCCAGGCCATGCGGCGCCTGCACCTGCACACCCCCCATGGCGCGCAGCGGGCCGGGCTCCACCGCGCACACCGCGTGCCGGTACCAGTCCACCTCCAGTTCGGGCCGCTCCAGCGCGAAGAGCTCGACCGCGCAGCCGAATTCGAAGGTGCACAGACGGTCGTAGGCCAGGATCGCGACAAGGTGGGGCATGGCGCAATGTTACCGAAGATTGTCGTGGCGGCCACTGGCCGGAGATGCACCCCATGGCGACACTGGAGCCATCTGAAACGCCCTCCAGGAGCCTGTTGCCATGACCTCTTCCCCCAGCGCCGTGGGCGCCATCCCCGCAGCCCCCAGCGCCGCAGCGCTCGCGCATTTCGAGGCCGCCTTCACCTTCGAGGCCGACTGCTGGGACGTGCACGACGCGATGGACCGCGGCGTGCAGGACTTCGTGCTGCTCGACGTGCGCAGCCATGCGCTGTACGAGGCCGGCCATGTGCCCGGCGCCGTGAGCCTGCCCCATGCCAAGATCATCGAATCGAAAATGGCCGCCTATGCGCCCGGCACGCTGTTCGTCGTCTATTGCGCGGGACCGCACTGCAATGGCGCGCACCGCGGCGCCGTGCGGCTGGCGCGGCTGGGCCGGCCGGTGAAGCTGATGATCGGCGGGGTGACTGGCTGGCTCGACGAGGGCTTCAGCCTGGAAAAGGGCGCGCCGGGCGGCTGAACGCCCGGCAGGTCAGCCCGGCGCGTAGAGCACGTCCGAGCGCAGCACGTACTTCATGCCCTCGGTGACGGCCTGGCCTTCGTGCCAGGTGTCGTGGATGAAGAGCAGCGCCGCACCGGTGGCAGGCTGCACCACGAAATCCCTGAAATCGGTGTCCCCGCCCGCAAAGCCCGCATTGAGGTAGACCAGCAATGTGAGCCGGCTGGTCATGCCGGATTCGGTCCAGGGCCCGTCCTTGTGCATCTTGAAGCGCTGGCCTGGGGCATAGCGGTAAAAGCGCAGGTCCTTGGGCAGGGCTTGCGCACGCTCGCCAGCGAGCGCCGGCAAGGCCACACCCTGCAGCCGCTGCCACAGGCGCGCTACCCAAATGGCAGACTCGACCAGCACCCGGTCGTTGTTGCGCACCAGGGGCATGGCCTTGGGACCACCGGCCGTGCGCACGCCGGCAGCCTCGAAGCCCTCGCACTCGGCCAGCGCGATGAGCTCATCGCACTCGCCACGCGACAGGAAGCCGGGGATGGAAAAGGCCCGGTCTGAATGGGCGACGGCCTGCAGCGCAGACATCGCAAGGCTCAATGGTGGTGGCCGTGGTCACCATGCACATGGCGGTGGGCGATCTCCTCGGCGCTGGCGGCGCGCACGCTGGCCACCTTGCACGAGAAGCGCAGCGCCTGGCCGGCGAGCGGGTGGTTGCCATCGAGGTGCACTTCGGGGCCCTTGATCTTGACCACGTTGAACACGGCGGGCTGGCCATCGCTGCCCACGCCCTGGAGCTGACCGCCGACCTTCACGCCCGGCGGGAACTCGGACTTGGGGATGGTGCGCACCAGGCCCTCGTCGCGCACGCCGAAGGCGTCTTCCACGGCCAGGTCCAGCGTGATGCCAAAGCCGGCGGCCTGCCCTTCGAGGGCGGCCTCGACCTTGGGAAAGATGTTCTCGTAGCCGCCGTGCAGGTAGGACAGGTTGCCCGCGTCCAGGGGCTTGCCCTCGGGGGTGGTGACCTTGTAGGCGATGGTGACGGCGGTGTCTTTGGCGATGTTCATGGATGGCGCGCTTTCATGCAAGGAAAGCAGGGGGCGGCATGGCCGCCGCCCTGCGGATCGGAATGCCGGATTGTCCACGACCCTGCGCACCCCTGCCAGGCAGGGGGGGCAATGCCTCACACCGCGACAGGCACCTCGTCCTCGGCCTGGCCGGGGTAGCGCGCAAAGCGCCGTGCCTCGGTGCCGTGCACCGGATCGCTGTCGGGCCAGGGCCAGCCGCCGAACTGGGTGCGGCGGTAGTCCTGCATGGCCTGCATGATCTCCTGCTGCGTGTTCATCACGAAGGGGCCGTACTGCGCCACGGGCTCGCCGATGGGGCGGCCCTGCAGCACCAGGCATTCGACCACCGTGGAGCCGGTGTTGGTGAGCAGCCATTCCTGGCGCGCATCGATCTCCAGCGCGGCATGGCCCTGCACGTCCTGCGGGCCCACGCGCAGGCCGTCGCCCACGAAGAAGTAGAGCATGCGGCGCGTGCCATCGCCCAGGGCGGCCGGCATGGGCCACTGGGCGCCGGGGTCCAGGCGCAGCGTCCAGATCGCCACGTCCGCGCCAGGCTGCGAGGCCCAGGACTCGGGCGGCGGCGCCAGCGGCGCGGGTGCGGCGGGCAGGGCCCCGGCCACCACGGTGACGGTGGTGGCACGGCCGGCCTCGTCGTGGTGCACCAGGCGCGGGATGTGCTCGTTCCAGAGCATGGTGAAGTGCGGCTCCACCATCTTGTGGCGCGCAGGCAGGTTCAGCCAGATCTGGAACAGCTCCAGTGGGTTCGGCTCGGTGGCACTGAGCAGCGGAAACATCTCGGAGTGCACGATGCCCTTGCCGGCCGTGACCCACTGCACGTCACCACCACCAAAGCGCGCGGCAGCGCCGAGCGAGTCGGAATGGTCGATGAGCCCCTTGCGCACCAGGGTCACGGTTTCGAAGCCTCGGTGCGGGTGGCCGGGAAAGCCGGGCACGGTGTCGCCGTGGTACATGCTCCAGCCGTCCTTGCGGCTGAAGTCGCTGCCGATCTGGCGGTCGTCCACCGGCACGGCCGGGCCGAAGGCCTCGTTGCCGGCGGGGTAGGCATCGTCGTGGTGGGCGCAGAACAGGAACGGGTCGAGCGTGGGCCACAGCGGGCCGAGCGGCTGGCTTTGCAGGATGGGCGTGGATGGGTTCTTCGACATGGGGCCTCCTTCGGTTGTGCGCCGTCGTGATCGTGAGCGGCATGCCCGCCACAGATGGGGCCAATGCAGCGGCACAGAAGTGCCAACCGTGGAACGGTGCGGTGCATGCCGCAGGACAATCGGCGGGCGGTCGCGACGATTCTAGGCACAAGCGCGGCAGCCCGCTGCCAGTGCCGTCACGCATGCATCGGCTGCGCACCCTCGGCAGGTACCGGTGCCGGCCGCAGGGCCAGGCCGCCCAGCAATGCCGCCACGCCTGCTGCCACGGCCGATACCCAGAACGCCAGTTGGTAGCCGCCATGCAGTGCCACGGCGGCGCCGGCACCTGAAGCCCGCAGGCTGCCCGTGCGCGCATCCGCCAGGCTGGCGAGGATGGCCAGGCCCAGCGCGCCACCCATCATGAAGGCGGTGTTGACCACGCCCGACGCCAGGCCCGAATCCTCGGGCTTCACGTCACCCATGGCCGCCAGCAGCAGGGGGTTGAGCGCGATGCCCGCCCCCACACCCAGCAGCAGCATGCCGGGCAGCACGTGCGGCGTGAAGCGGCCCTCCACCGGCGCCAGCGCGAACAGCACCAGGCCCACTGCCGCCATCACCAGGCCCCAGCCCAGTGTGCTGCGGATGCCAAAGCGCATCACCACCCAGGCCGACAGACCGAGCGAGCACCCGGCCATGATGAGGTTGGACGGCAGAAAGGCCAGCCCGACCTGCATCGCGTCGTAGCCCAGCACCAGCTGCATGTACAGCGCCGAGAGAAAGAACCAGGCGAACATGGAGGCCGCCCAGAGCACGCCAACGACATTGGAAATCGCCAGGTTGCGCAGCCGAAGCAGGGCCAGCGGCACCAGCGGTGCGGCCACCCGCGACTCGATGGCGGCGAACACCGCGAGCAGCCCGGCCGATGCGCCCAGCAGACCCAGCGACTGCGCCGAGGTCCAGCCCGCCTCATTGCCGTTGACGATGGCGTACACCGCGAGCATCAGCGCGGCCGTCACCGTGACGGCGCCTGCTGCGTCCAGCCGCTGCCCGCTGGCCTGGCCCTTGCCGCCCGGCAGCAGCACAAGGCAGGCGGCGTAGATCGCCACACCCACGGGGATGTTGACGAGAAAGATCCAGTGCCAGCTCAGCAGGCTGGTGAGCACGCCGCCCAGCAGCACGCCGATGCTGCCGCCGCCGGCGCAGACAAAACCATAGACGCCCATGGCCTTGGCCCGCTCGCCGGGCTCGGTGAACAGGTTCATGATCAGCGACAGCGCCACGGCCGAGACCACGGCCCCACCCACGCCCTGCACCGCGCGTGACGCGACCAGGAGGGCCTGGGTATTCGCCAGGCCACAGGCCAGCGAGGCCACGGTGAACAGCGTGATGCCCGCCAGAAACAGCCGCCGGTGGCCGTACAGGTCGCCAAGGCGCCCACCCAGCAGCAGGCAACCGCCGAAGGTGAGCATGTAGGCATTCACCACCCACACCAGCGAGGTGTCGGTGAAGCCCAGGTCCGCGCGGATACTGGGCAGGGCCACGTTGACGATGGTGGTGTCCAGCACGATCATGAGCTCGCCCAGGCACAGCAGGATGAGCGCGGGCCAGCGTGCGCGGCCTTCGATGCGAAGCGTCATGGTGTGACGAGTTTCCGTATCAGTTGTGTGGTGCGTCGAAAGCCGCACATGCTTTTGAAACTGGCGCTATGAAGGCCGGTGCCCCCGCGCCAGTCCGCCGAGCCGCGCAGGCGGCGCTTCGCTTGCGTGCCCCTCCGACTCGCGCAGCGAGTCTGGAGAGGGGTGAAGGCGCAAGGCGACTCAGGGGGTGCCTCACTTCCTGCGGTAAGTGGCCTTCATGAACTCCTTCCAGCTGCCATCGGGTTGCTGGGTGGAGGAGGTCAGCGTGCGCTCGTTGGGGCCGAGGATGGTGATGGTGTCGCGGTATTTCGCGGTGCTGCCGTCGCCGGTGAAGCTCGGGCCTTCGGTCTCCAGCGGGAGTACCTTTTCGGTGGCATCGAGCGTGCCGCGGTAGACCCACATGTGGGTCATCATCGAGCCGATCCAGGTACCGATGAAGGCCTTCTTCTCGGGGTCGTAGCCCAGCGTCATCAGCATGCGCGCGTCGTCGCCGCCGGGCATGGTGCCCGTGCCTTCGCCCAGCACCCACAGCTCCCCGAGCTGGCGCACATGCTCGGTGCCGGTGCTTGTCATGGGTGGCTCACCGGGCCCAGCGTCGCAGGAGGATTCGCAGGTCCAGTCGCCGAGCAGTTGCTGCAGCCAGCGGTGCTGTGCCTGGGGTTCGGGATTCATCATGGTGGGTCTCCTTGGGGGCGGGGGCTACATTGCCAGCCCGTCGTGGTGGTGCACGGGAATGGCGTCGAGGTCCACTCCGTCGAGCGTGCGCAGGTTCACGGCCGCCATCTTGTGGCCTGCGGGGTGCACGCCTTCACCGAAAGTGTGGATGCCGCAGGCCGGGCAGAAGCGGTGCTGGATCACGTGCTTGTGGAAGGTGTAGCTGGCAAGGTCTGCCTCGGGCGTGGTCAGGCGCAGCTGCCCGTGCGGCACGAACCACAGCAGGGAGCCCCGCCGCCGGCACATGGTGCAGTTGCAGGCCAGGGCGCTGTCGATGGTGCCTTCCACCTCGAACGCCACCTTGCCGCAGTGGCAGCTTCCCTGGTACCGCACGGCTCCGGCTTCTGGTGCGGGGGCGCCCGTCATTGGGGTACCACCACCATCCACGATACGCCGAAGCGGTCGGCGACCATGCCGAAGGCGGGCGAGAAGAAGGTCTTGCCCAAGGGCATCTGCACCTGCCCGCCTGCAGCCAATGCATCGAACAGGCGCTTCGCCTCCGTCTCCGTTTCGGGTGCCAGCGACAGCGAGATGCCCTGGAAGCTGGCCTTGCCCGAACCCATGCCGTCAGAGGCCATGACCTGGGTGTCGCCCACGTTGAACGAGGCGTGCATGACCATTTCTGGCTGGGGCCCCGCGCCGGTGCTGCCGTCGGCAGAGCAGCCCGCACCCGCTGCGGGTTCGGGATTGTCCTTGTAGCGCATGAGCATGGTCACCTCGGCGCCCAGGGCCGTGCGATAGAACTCCAGGGCCTCTTCGCAACGGCCTTCGAAGAACAGATACGGTTCGACTTTCATGGGGGAATCTCCTTGCGGGATGGGATCGAAGAAAGATGCCTACACAATTGTGGACACCGTTCACAAACAATACCAGAGATAATGGACAGTGTCCACATTGCAATCCCCATGTCCGTAACCACCCGCAACAGCGCCACCCCAGGCAGCCCTTCCTTGCCGCGCAGCACCTACCGCCATGGAGACCTGCGCCGCGCGCTGCTGGACGCGGGCATCGAGCTGGCGCGCCAGGGCGGGCCCGACGCGGTGGTGCTGCGCGAGGCCACGCGCCGCGCGGGCGTGGCGCCCAATGCCGCCTACCGCCATTTCGCCA
>JAZKEE010000041.1:0-18936 GCA_040387235.1 Pseudomonadota bacterium | reverse complement strand
ACCGTGGCCAGCAGGGCGATCATGGCCTCGGGGATGTTGGGCAGGTAGGCGGCGACGCGGTCGCCGGGCTGCACGCCCTGGGCCTTCAGGTGCAGCGCCAGCGCAGCCACCTGTCGGCGCAGCTCGGGCCAGGCCAGCTCGCGGTGCTGGCCTTTCTCGTTGCGGCTGACGATGGCCGGCAGGCCTGCGGCATGGGCCGCCTGCACATGCCGCAGCGCCTGGCGCGCGTAGTTGAGCCGTACGCCCGGGAACCACTCGGCCCCCGGCATGGTGTTCTTCGCCAACGCCACGGTGGGCGGCGTGGGAGACTCGATCTCGAAGTAGTCCCAGACGCTGTGCCAGAAGGCATCGAGCTCGGTGGTGGACCAGCGCCACAGCGCGTCGTAGCTGTCGAAGGCCAGGCCGCGCTGTTCGCGCAGCCAGTCCTGGTACAGGCGGATCTGGGGAATGAACGGGGGGGTGTTGTTGGTTGTCTCCATGGCGACGCAGCGTACCAGCGCTGGCGCAGGCCTGCCACCGAAATCCGTCTCCGGAACGACAAACCCCCACCGGCCTCTTCCCGCCCCGGCGCGCCGCCGGTCCGGCCTCAGCCGCCTTCAGGCTCGTGCAGGCCGGTGATGGCGTAGCCCTTTTCCTGCAGCTGGGCGCCTGGCTTGACGATTCCGTAGTGGTCCCAGCGGTCGGCATCTTCGTCCAGGTCCTGGCCTTTCACCTCGGTGTCCCAGTCCGTGTTGGTCGCTTCCTCCGGAATGCGTTTTCCTTCCGGCACGGCAAGGTGGGAGAAACGGCCCTCAGCTTCGGCCCGACGGTAGATGTCCACGCGCATGGTTGGTCCTTTGGCGGCTACAAAAGGCCCACTCTACTGCCCATGCAGGGAACCCGCCGTAGGAAAAACTCCCGCTGCCATCAGGGCCATGCCGGAATCCATTTCTTGATTTTTCGCACACATGTGCTAAATTTGCGCCATGGACGCCAAGACCCAGAAAGCCGAGCTCACACGCGCCGCCATCGTAGGCGCCGCGCTCGACGTGGCTGCGGCCGACGGCCTCGAATCCATCACCCTGCAGGCCGTGGCCGACCGCGTGGGACTGTCCAAGAGCGGCGTGTTCTCGCGCGCCGGCTCGCGCGAGGCGCTGCAGAAGGCCGTGATCGAAGAATACGGCCGCAGCTTCCTGGCCCAGGTGTTCGTACCCGCCATGCAGCAGCCCAAGGGCCTGCCTCGCCTGAGCGAGATCGTGCGCCGCTGGATCGCACGCACGCGCGACGTGGAGGCGTTCACGGGCTGCATCTACATCGCCGGCGCCTTCGAGCTCGATGACCGCACCGGCGAGCTGCGCGACCTGCTGCACGCCGAAATCACCCGCTGGCGCGCAGCGCTGCGCCGCACCGTGCTGCAGGCCATTGAGGCCGGGCACCTGCCAGCCGACACGCCGGCCGATCAGTTGGTCGCGGAGATCTACGCCATGCTGATGGGCCTGTTGCACGACGTCCGCTTCCTGCACGATCCGCAGGCGGTGCCCCGCACCGAGGCGTCCTGGGCGCGCCTCGTCAAGAGCTACCAGACCGCCTGACACCCGGACGTGCGCCATGGAAACCCTTGTCTTTGTCCGCCCAAATTTCGCACAGGTGTGCGAAGAAAGGAAAACACCATGCTGATCTTCTTTGGCATTGCGGCCGCAGCCGCCATCGCAGGCGTCCTCCATGCGCTGCGCAGGGCGCTTGGCGCCCTTCCGCGCAGCAACCGCGATTGGGTCTTCTACTGACCTTTTGCCGGCAGCCTTCCCCATCCCTTCCATCTTTCGGAGCCCCACCATGAGCCAGTCCAGCGCCCTGCAGGCCACCTCGAACTTCTACGGCGCACATGCCGGCATGCGCTTCGTGCGCCTGGCTCTGGGCACGGCGCAGCGCCTGTGGCCCCGGCTTGCCGTGCGCAGCGCCTATCGCCTTTTCGGCACGCCCCTGCCCTTGCGCAAGAGCGGCCACCAGGTCCTTCCTGCCGCAGGCTGGCAAGCGGAGCGCTGGCCGTTCGAGGATGCCGAGATCACGCTCTACACCCGCGGCGACCTGCCCGCCGATGGCCCCGTGGTGCTGCTGTCCCATGGCTGGGGCGGGCATGCACGGCACATGCTGCCGCTGGCCGAAGCCCTGGCCGCGCGCGGCATGCGCCCCGTGCTCGTGGACCTGCCCGCACACGGCGGCAGCCGGGGACGGGTGAGCAACCTGCCGCAGTTCGCCCGCGCCCTCGAGTACGCCACGGCGCGCCTGCAGGCCCGGGGGGATGCGCTAACCGCCGTTGTGGCCCACTCGCTGGCGGCGAATGCAGCGGCCCATGCCGCCAGCCGGGGCCTCCCGGCAGCCCGCCTGGTGCTGATGGCGCCGCCCGCATCGCCGCGTGAGTACACGCGGCTGTTCGCGCAGGTTTTCGGCCTGACCGAGGCCACACGCGCCGCCATGGAGCGGCACATCGAAGCGCGCGAAGGCATTCTCATGCCCCAGTTCGAACCCCAGGCCGTGGGCCCGCGCATCGCCCAGCCCACGCTGGTCGTGCATGACCGGGGCGACCGCATCAACCGCTTTGCCGATGGTGAGGCCTACCGCGATCACATTGTCGGGGCCACCCTGCTGGCCACCGATGGCCTGGGCCACCGCAAGCTGCTGCAGGATGCAGAAGTGCTGCGCGCCGTGGCCGATTTCATCGCCCCCTGAGCCTGCGCCGGGGCGCACCGGGCCCGGGTGCGCCTATCATCGGCAACCACCACAAGGCTTCCTCTGTCTCCGATGCCCATGCTCATCTCCGCCTGGCCTGTACTGGTCTGGCTGCTGCTCGCCCTGGTACTGCTGTCCGCCATTTTCTTCCTTGCCAAGGGCAACCGGCGGGCTTTTGCGCAGCTGCTGGCACTGGCGGCCTGCTTCCTGATCGGCGCGCTGCTCATGGAGTTCATGCTCTTCATGGCGGCACGCATGTCCCGTACCGGGGGGGTGCAGGGAACGCCGGTCCTGGGCGACGGCACGCGCCAGTTGCTGCAGACCATCGCCAACCCGCGCTCCATTGCGGCACCGCCCCTGTCCCTGGCGGCGGTGGCGGCCTATTCGGTGTTGCTGTCCTACCTGTGGCTGGCGGTGACCTGGGTGCTGCACCTGCGTGGCGGTGGCAAACCGGCTGCGGCCGGGAAGAAGAAGTCCACCAAGTCGCCCGCCAGAGCCCGCAAGACCTGAGGACAGACCGCACAGGCCTTGCCCTGGCGCAAAGCCCCTGCCGGCACCAGGGCGCCACAATGGACGGAGCATCCACGCCGGATGCCTTCTTTCCGATCCAAGGACCTTGTTGCCCATGACTTCGCAGAGTGACGTTCTCATCGTCGGTGCAGGCCCTGCCGGCCTCTCGCTGGCCATTGCCCTGGCGCAGGCGGGCTTCAGCGCCACAGTGGTCGAACAGCAGCCCGAGGCGGCGCTGGCCGAGCCGGCGCCCGATGGGCGCGAGATCGCACTCACCCACACCAGCGTCGCCAGCTTGCAGCGCCTGGGCACCTGGACCGGCCTGCAACCCCACGAACGCGGCGTTATCGGCGAGGCCCAGGTGCACGATGGCCCGCTGGGCCGCCACGGCCCCCTGCGGCTGCACACGGGCGGCGCACAGGCACTGGGCGCCATCGTCTCCAACCACGCGCTGCGGCGCACGGCCCATGCCGTGGCCACACGCACGGCAGGCGTGCGCATCCTCGGCGGCGCGCAGGTCACCCGGGTCACCACCGAGGCCAGCCATGCCGGAGTCTATTGCACGCTGGCCCCGGCCCAGGGCACCCAGGCGTCCCAAACGCTGCACCTGCGCGCACCCCTGCTCGTGGCCGCCGACAGCCGCTTCTCGGCCACGCGCCGCCGACTGGGCATCGGCGCAGACATCACCGACTTCGGCCGCACCGTCATCGTCTGCCGCATGCGGCATGCCCTGCCCCACGGCGGCACGGCCCACGAATGCTTCGGCTACGAGCGCACGCTGGCCATCCTGCCCCTGCCCGACACCGTGGGCGGCCAACCCGTCTGCTCTGTGGTGGTCACGGCCGGGGCGGCGGATGCCACGGCGCTCATGGCATTGCCGCCCGAGGCCTTTGCCGTCCAGGTGCAGGCCCAGTTCCAGCAGCGGCTGGGACCCATGGCACTGGAGGGCGAACGCCATGCCTACCCCCTCGTGGGCGTATACGCCCAGCGCTTTGCGGGGCAACGCTGCGCGCTGCTGGGCGATGCGGCCGTGGGCATGCACCCGGTGACGGCCCATGGCTTCAACCTGGGCCTTGCGGGGGTGGAGCGGCTGGTCGGCGCGCTGGTGGCAGGCCGCCACCAGGGCCACGACCCGGGCCACGGGGCAGCCCTGGCCCGCTATGCCAGCGCCCACCACCGCCACGCCTGGCCGATGTACCAGGGCACGAATGCCATCGTGCGGCTGTACACCGATGACCGGCCCGTGCCGCGCCTGCTGCGCCTGGGCGTGCTGCAGCTGGCGCGGCGCCTGCCGCCGCTGCAGGCGGCCATCGTGGGGCAGCTCACCGGGCGCATGGGCGCTCTCGCAGCAACCCAGCGGACCTCGCTGCGGCCCTGGGACTAGGAGCCTGTCGGACTTGGAGCGTCGAAAGCGAAAATCGGCTTCAGCGAGGACAGTTTTTGCCGGGTTTGCAGCCCCATCGCCAGGCCGTGGGGCAAAAATACGGTGAAAAAAGGACTGCTGCGGCCGATTTGCAGCCGACGATTTCCAAGTCCGACAGGCTCTTAGGAACTCAGCATGCCCCAGACCAGGGCTACGCCCGCAACCAGCAAGTCGCCTGTAACGGTAGCCTCGGACGCATCGCCGCTGGTGAAGCGCTCTTTCTGCCGCTCGCGCTCGGCGCGCGTGCGGTCGCGCTCCAGCGACACCAGTGCGTCGGCCAGGTCGGTGCGCTGGGGCTGGTGCAGTTGGGCGGCGCGCTGCCCTGCCTGGGCGTAGCCCTCCAGCGCGCGTTGCACGGCCTCGGGATCGATGAGCGAGAACGCAGCGCGGCAGTACGGGCAGGCGTGGTCCTTGCGGATGTCCACCGGCGAGCCGCAGCCCGTGCAGTAGATGGCCCCCACGCGCTTGGCGAGGTCGGCCACCTCGGGCTTGGTCATGTGGCGCACGAAGCCTTTCTCCACCATGAAGGAGGAAAAGGTGCTGAAGCGGCCATGCTGGCTGGTGCAGCGGTAGAGCACGTACCGGCCGCTGCGCACCAGGTCGAAGCCGTGGGCCAGCGGGCGCACGCAGCGTGGACAGGCCAGGCTGTTCTGCAGCGGGCGCCGCTCGTCCGTGCGGTGCTCGTGCAGCAGCTTGAACAGCTCCACCACCGCAGCAGGCGCGAGCTTGAGGTTCTCGTGCCGGTCGAACCAGATGCCCTGGCAGGCAAAGCACAGGTCGAGCGTCTGCATGCCGCCCTGGTTGGTGGCGAACTGGTGCGCTTCCATGGGCTGGCGGCAGGAGGGGCAGGAGGGCAGGTGCTGCATGGAACGGTGGACAACAAGCCGGTGCGGCGGGATGCAGCCATGGTAGCGCGCCGCGGGGCTGACCCGCTGGCGACGCCTCCCCGGGCCCCGGCCCGCGAACCGAAGCACAATGGCATGCCCCGGAGCGCAACAGCCCTGCCCTGCTCCGTACCATTGTTGCCAACCCGACGGACGCCTTGCGGCGCCCTTGCGAGAAGAAGAGAAGAACGATGCCTGCCATCTGGAAAAAACCCATCACCATCGAATCGCTCACCCACCACAGCCTGCGCACCGCCGTGCCGCACCTGGGCATCGAGTTCCTGGAGGTCGGCGACGACTTCGTGCGTGGCCGCGTGCCGGTGGACGAACGCACCCACCAGCCCTACGGCCTGCTGCATGGCGGCGTGAGCGTGGTACTGGCCGAAACCCTGGGCTCGGTGGGCGCGGCCCATTCCTGCCCCGAGGGCTACCGCGCCGTGGGGCTGGACATCAATGCCAACCACCTGCGCTCCACGCAGAGCGGCTGGGTGACGGGCACAGCCCGCCCGGTGCACATCGGCCGCACCACGCATGTGTGGCAGATCGACATGGTCAACGACGCGGGCGAGATGACCTGCGTGTCGCGCATCACCATGGCCATCCTGGCGCCGCGCTGACACCTTGCCGAGGGCAGGGGCAACCCTGCGCGCTCAGTGGTGTGGGGGATGCGAAGGATCGTCCAGTGCCGCCAATGGGCGTGGTGCCTGGGCGGCGTAGCGGGCAGCGACTTCGGCCAGCATCCTGTCCAGAGCGGCACGCGGGAAATGCCGGCCGCGCAACACCACGGCCGCGATGCGGTCCAGGTGCCGCGCATCCTCCAGCGGATTGGCGTCGAGCAGGACCAGGTCGGCGTGCTTGCCGGCCTCCACAGTGCCCAGGGTCGACTCCCGCCCCGCGAACTGTGCGCCGCTCAGCGTGGCTGCTTGCAGCACCTGCAGCGGCGACAGGCCGGCAGCGCTGAGTTCGGCGAATTCCTGGTGCAGGCTGAACCCCGGCACCACCCATCCGCCCCCCAGGTCGGAGCCGGCCAGGATCTTCACCCCACCCTCCTGCAGCAGCTTGACCGTGCGGCGCTGCAGCCCGTAGAAGGCCTGCAGGCTGGCCTGGGCTGGTGCGGGCACGGCCGCCGCGTACTGGTCCGCGGTCTGGTTCCACAGCGCCACGCGCGCCTTGTCCACGTACTGCAGGTTCGGGTCCTGGCGGTAGGCGGCATCGCTTCCGAAGGCCTGGGTGCGCAGGCGGATGAGCGTGACGGCCTGCCAGGTGCCGTTCTTCGCGAAGACCTGGGCCAGGCGCCCGCACTTGTCCGCGTCGTAGGTGTCGACGATGCGCTGGTACAGGGCCGCATGGGCCTGTCCGTCGGCCACACGCGGGTTGACGACCTGCGCGGGCGGCGGCACGCGGGCGGCCAGCGCGGCGGCGCGGATCGCCGCCTCGTCGCCCGAGCAATCGAGCAGCAGGCCCATGCCGGACCCCAGGTGCTCGATGGAGCGGTAGCCGGCGTTTGAAGTCTGCACCGCACTGACCGCCGGGCTCATGTGGCCAGCGGCATGGGAGCCCTGCTTGCGCGCCTCGTCGATCGCGGCAAGGAAGGCCGAGGGCGGGCCGCCCACGATCTTGATGAAGTCAGCCCCCTCGGCCAGCCGGTCGCGCACGAACTGGCGCGCCCCTTCTTCCGTGGGGGCCTGCCCGGCATAGAGCATGCTGGGCATCATCAGCACCTCGGGGCCGGCGAAGGTGCCCGCCTGCACCGCCGCGTTGTGCCTGCGCACGGCGGCGATAAGGGGGGGCGAACCACTGGCCTCGCGAATGCCCGTGACGCCATTGGCCAGCAGCACCGGAAAGTCGTTGGGCGTGGACGCCAGGGTCGGGGCCGCATGGGTGTGCATGTCCAGGAAGCCCGGCACCAGGTATTTGCCGTCGCCGTCCACGCGCTGAGCGCTGCCGCTCACGCGCACCGGCGATGCGGTGACGGCCTGTATGCGGCCGTCGTCGATGACGACGTTGACGCCGCGCCGCAAGGAGCCGTCGCGCGTGCCCACGACGTTGACGTTGCCTATCACCAGCCCCTGAACGACGACCACCTCCGCAGAGGGCTGGGCGCAGGAGGACAGGCACAGGGCGGCCGCAGCGGCAACGGCGAGGACTGCAACGGTTTGCAAGGCGGTTTTCATGGCGGGTCCTTTTCAGAAGCTGTGCCGGATGCCGATGTCGTAGCCCGTGCCGGAGCCCCCTCCGGCCAGCCCCGACGCCCCCCCATTGCCACCGCGGAAGGTGAACGTATCCCCGCCCCGGTTGCGCAGGTGCGAGACGCTGCCATACACCGCCGTGCGCTTGGACAGCGGGTAGACATAGCCCACCGCCACCTGTTCGGCCCCGCTGTGCAGTGCGCTGTCGCGCCGCGTGCGGTGGTAGGACACCGGAATGTAGCCCCCGCCCGCAGGAATGCTGGCGCCCACGCCCCAGTGCGTGTAGCGGGTGTCTGCCACGCCGGTTTCGTTGAAACCGCCATGGGCCATCAACCGGGCGAAGCCCGCGTCGTAGGACATGCCCAGGTTGAACTCCTTGAAGCCGCCGCCCGCTGGCGCGCCGTAGGCAGCTGGCCCGCGTGACTGGGCATAGGCGACGGCAGCGTTGAGTCCGTCCTGTGCATAACCGAAACGCGCGCCGGTGTAGCGGCCCAGGGCCGGGGCACTGCCGCTGTTCTCGGCAAAGGCATGCATGACCTGGGCATAGAACCCGCGGCCCGCGTAGGAGGAACTGTTGGGCGCAAAGCCGAAGCGGTAGCTCACGGTGTTGTCCACATAGACCGAGGTGAGCGGGTTGGCGCTGGAGCCCCCATTGCCCCCGGCGCCGATGGCGATGTTGGTGGCAGCGCCCGGCCCGACGCCGTTGAAGGGGTCGAACACCAGGTGGTTCCAGAAGCTGGGCGCGTTCTCGCGGCCCATGCGCACTTCGCCCCAGGGGCCGCTGAGGCCCACCGTGCTGCGGCGCTGGAAGGCCAGACTGCCAGCGGCCGTGCCCGAGCCGGTGTCATTGAGCAGCGCGGCCTCGAGCCAGAAGCCCGCGACGATGCCGCCGCCCAGGTCCTCGGTGCCGCGAAAGCCCAACAGGCTGGGCGAACCGCCGCTGCTGCCCAAGAGGGTCTTGCGCACGCCGTTGAGCTGGTAGCGGGCGATGTCGGCATCGATGTTGCCGAAGATCGTGACCGAGGATTGCGCGCTGGCGGCCGTGGCCAGCAAGCCCAGCATGGCGGCAAGAAGGGATCGTTTGTTCATCTCAGTGTCTCCAAATTTTTTATGTCTTCGGGGGGTGCGGGGCGTCGCAGGCCGGCCCTCCGGCACCGGGCGCCCAGGGCCCGGCCACCTGCTGCAACGCGCAGGCGGGACAGGAAGGTGCACAGCACCGCCCGGGGCGGGTCTGCCTGCCTCAGTCGATGGAAAGCTTCACGCGCTTGACCACCTCGGCGTAGCGGGCGCGGTCTTCCAGCATCAGATCGACCACCTGCTGCACCGGGCCTGGGCTCGGCACGAAACCGAAGTTGGAGAACTTCTCCTTGACGTCGGCAAGGCCCAGCGCTTCGTTCACGGCCTTGTTGATGTCTGCGGCCGTGGCGGCGGGCGTGCCGCGCGGCGCCATCAGGGCCACCCAGGTCGAGGCCTGCAGGTCCCGGGGGCCGCCCGCGCTCTCCAGCGTGGGCACGTCCGGCATGGCCGGTGACCTCACGCGGTCGGCCACGGCCAGCAGGCGCAGCTTGCCACCGCGCACCAGCGGGCCCGCGCTGGCCATGCTGCCAAAGGCCCAGTCCACCTCGCCCGTGGCCACCGCGGCATACAACTGGCTGGTCTCCTTGAAGGGCACGTGCACCATCTCCACGCCGGCGGCATGGGCCAGCCGCTCGGAGTGCAGGTGGATCGGTCCGCCCACGGCGTTGGAGCCATAGGTCAGCTGCTTGCGCTTGTCGGCGGCCGCCGCCATCAGCTCCTGCACGCTCTTGAAAGGGCTGGCCGCGCCCACGGCGACGAAGAACGCCGTCTTGTACAGCACCGCGACCGGGACCAGGTCCTTGTCGGCGTCGTAGGACAGTTTCTTGAAGATCAGGGGGTTGATGGACAGGTTGCCCACGTCGACCACCACCAGTTCGCTGCCATTGGGTGCTGCGCCCTTGACCCCGTTGATGGCCACCATGCCGGCGCCCCCGGGCTTGGCGTCGATGACCACTGCCCGGCCCCAGCGCGCCTGCAGCTTCTCGCCAAGGATGCGCGCCACCACGTCGGGCCCACTGCCGGTGGGAAACACGGTGCTGATGCGCACGGGCTGGCCCGCCGCGGATTGCGCCCAGGCGCCGAAGGGCGCCGCAAGGGCAAGGAGGCCGGCGCAGGCGGTGCGGCGGTGGATGGTTGGCATGTCTTGTCTCCGTTTTTTTGATGGATCGACCGAAATTCTTGTCCTGCGCACCGAGTCGCCGGGCGCCGGCCCCGGGTCCTGGGTGCCGGCTACGCGCGCCCCGTCACCCGTTTCAGCAGGTCTGCACCGTCCGCCGGCCAGTCGTCACCGCGCCAGGCCACATGCTGGTCCGGCCTGATCAGGGTGTAACGGTTGGGGTACAGGTTGGCAACCCCGCCCTCCTCGCATTGCAGTAGCTTGAGCGGCAATCCGGCGGCTTCGCATTGCTGCCGGATCTGCTCCAGCGCCACGCCATCGGCCTGCGGGGCCGCGAGCAGGGTGAAGCCGTCGCCGAACAGGTCGTACAGGGAGCTGCCGTCGTGCAGCCAGGCGTGCGGAGCCAGGCCGCCCGGGCGGGAGTTGGGCACGTAGTTGATGAAGTCGCGCGCCGGTGGCGCCGTGCCGTCGGGCACGATGACGGGTGAATCCTCGTAGCGGTAGCCCAGCACCACGCCCAGCGTGGCGAATTCGCGCAGCTTGGTGGCCTGGATGCGCACGCCGATCTCGGCGCGCAGGCGTTCGCCCTCGGGGGTCTCGTCTTCCACGCCCGCCGAGGACAGCTGGTTGCCCAGCACGGCATGGTTGGCCTCGGCCTCGGCCATCACCCACTCGTGCACCGGCCGGCGCTCGGCCTCGTAGCTGGCCAGCAGGGCATCACCGCCCCAGCCCTGCAGCCGGGCGGCCAGCTTCCAGCCCAGGTCGACCCCGTCGGCCACGCCCATGTTCATGCCGTAGCCGCCGAATGGGGGATGCAGGTGGCAGGCGTCGCCGGCCAGGAACACCCGGCGGTCGCCGTACCGGTCGGCAATCAGGCGGCTGGCCACCCATTCGTCGTTGCTCAGCACCTCGTAGGGCAGATCGAGGCCGGTGGCCTGGCGGATCAGGGCGGCTGCGTCCAGGTCCGAGAGCTTCACGCCCTCGGGCACCCGTGTCGGCATGAAGAACCAGGTATCGCCCCGGTCCATGGGCCCGATGAGGCTGGGCAGTTCGTTGTTGACCTGCCAGTACATGATGGCCGGGCCATGGCGGTGCGCCTGGGCCAGGCCCGGGGCGCGGAACACGATGTTGTAGTTGCGCGAAAGGCCATAGGTGCCCTCCATGCGCGCACCGATGAGCTCACGCACTTTGCTGCGCGCGCCATCGGACCCTACCAGGTAGTCCGCCCGCACACAGAAGTCGGTCTCATCGGTGCGGTCGTGCAGGTGCACCTCCACGCCCTCTTCGTCCTGCTCGAAGCCGGCCAGCTCGCAGTTGAAGCGCAGCTCCACGCTCGGCAGCGACTGGGCGTGGGCGCGCAGCACCTCCTCCACCGTGTACTGCGGGATCCACTGCGCATGCTCGGAGTACAGCGGGTTGCGCCCCGGCGCGCAGTACATCGCGTTCTCGAAACGGGTGAGCTCGGGCCCGGCCAGGCGGGTCACGAAGACCACGTTGGAGGGGTAGTCCATCCCCAGTGGGGAGGCAGCGCGCAGCTGGTCGGCGATGCCCCAGCGGCGCAGGTGCTCGCGGGTGCGGACATTGGTCGTCTTGGCCCGCGGGGCATAGCCCACGCGGTCGTTGCGCTCCACCAGCAGGCAGCGGATGCCGCGGTGGCCGAGCTCTATGGCCAGGGCCAGGCCCACGGGGCCGGCACCTACGATCAGGACCTGAACGGATTTCATGGGGTCTGCTTTTTTGGTTCTGCATCAAGGAATGGGGCGATCGTAGGCAGTGGCATGCGGTCGCAAAAGACGGCAAAATATGCTCACCGATCGAAATTTACGATCACTAACCCAGATCCATGAAATTCAATGCCCTGCGCGATTTCCTGGCCGTGGCCGAGCGCGGAAGCCTGCGCGGCGCAGCGCGCCAGCTAGGCTCTGCCCAGGCCGCGCTGAGCCACAGCATCCAGGAGCTGGAGAAAGATCTGGGCGTGGCGCTGTTCGAACGCAACAGCCGGGGCGTGGCGCTCACGCCCATGGGCGAGGTGTTCCTGCGCCGCGCCCGGTCCGTCGTGGAGGACGTGCGGCGTGCCCGCGAAGAGATCGAGCAGATGCGCGGCCAGGTGCACGGCCGGCTGGCCCTCGCCATGTCCAGCGTGCCCCACCTGGCGCTGTACCCCGGCGCGCTGCGCGCCTTCCGCCAGCGCTACCCCGAGGTCACGCTGGACATCATGGACGCGGTGTACCCGCGCGTCGAAGGCCGTCTGCTCGACGGCAGCCTGGACTTCTACGTGGGCCCAGCGCCGGCCGACACGGCCGCGGGCCTGTCGGTCGAAAAACTCTTCGACAACACCCGCGTGGTCGTCGGGCGCAAGGGCCACCCCCTGGCGGCAGCGCGCTCGCTCAGTGAGCTGGCCGGCGCGGAATGGATCACCAGCTCGGTGACCTACAAGGCCGAGGAGGAGATCGGGCCGCTGTTCGCGCAGCACCGCCTGCCGCCGCCGCGGCTGGTGATGAGCTCGCACTCCACCCTGACCTTCCTTACCTCCATGGTCTATTCGGACCTGCTCATGCTGCTGCCGATCCAGTGGACGCAGTCGCCCCTGTTCGGCATGGTCCAGCAGATCCCCGTGCGCGAGCTGATCCCGGCACCGCCGATCTGCCTGGTGGCCCGCGGCGGCATGCCCCCGACACCTGCCGCGGAATACTTCGGCGACATGCTGCGGCGCGAGGTGCACCACCTGGTGCTGCCCCCCGCGTAGCGCAGCCCGTTAGACCCCTGCGCAGACGCCGTCGGCGCGCGGGTCGGTCGCGCCCTCGATGCGCCCATCGGGGTGCACGGCCACCGCACCGGCGTGGCCCATCATGTCCTCGAAAGCGCCCACCACCTGCACGTCGTGGCCGGCGGCGCGCAACTGCTCCACCAGGGCCGGGTCCACGCGCGATTCGAGCTTGAGGTTGGTAGAGTTGTCGCCCCAGGTGCGGCCCAGCAGCCAGCGCGGTGCGGTCACCGCGGCCTGCATGTCCTGCCCGAAGAGCACGTGGCGCGTGAACACCGCGGCCTGGGTCTGCGGCTGGCCTTCGCCGCCCATGGTGCCGTAGGCCAGCACGCGCCCGTCCTTGAGATGCGCCAGCGCCGGGTTGAGGGTGTGGAACGGCAGGCGCCCGGGCGCCAGCTGGTTGGGCCCGGCGCCCAGGGTGAACGATGCGCCGCGGTTCTGCCAGTGCAGGCCGGTCTCGGGCAGCACGATGCCGCTGCCGAACTCCCAGTAGATGCTCTGGATGTAACTGACCACGTTGCCGTGCGCATCGGCAGCACCCATCCACACCGTGTCGCCGGGCTCCGTGGGTTCGGGCCAGGGCGCGGCGCGGGCCTTGTCGATGCGTGCCACCTCGGCGTCGAGCGAAGCCGCCTGCAGGAAGGCCGCCGGGTCGGCGCGCATGAAGGCCGGATCACCCACGTGCTTGTTGCGCCAGGCGAAGGCCCGCTTGGTGGATTCGACCAGGCCATGCACGTGGTCGAAGCTCTCGGCCTGGCCCACGCCCAGGCGGTCGAACAGGCCCAGGATGGCCAGCGAGGACACGCCCTGCGTGGGCGGCGGCTGGTTGAACACGCGGCCGACCGAAAGATCCACCGCAAGCGCTGCCACCCGTTGGGCCTGCCAGCCCTCCAGATCGGCCAGCGCCAGCGGGCTGCCCAGGGCCTGCAGGTCGCGCGCCATGCTGCGCGCCAGGTCGCCGCGGTAGAAGTCGTTCAGCCCGGCCTCTGCCAGGCGCTGCAGGGTGGCTGCGGTGCGCGGCTGGCGCAGGGTATCGCCGCGGTGCGGTTGCCCCTCGGGTGCGAAGGCGGCGGCGAAACCGGGCACGTGCTCCAGCTCGGCCCACTTGGCGCGGGTCAGCTCCACCTGCGACGTGGTGATGGGCACGCCCTCGCGCGCATGGCGAATGGCGTCTTCGAGCAGGCGCGCCAGCGGCAAGGGCTTGCCGCCCCAGGCGCGGGCCACTTCCAGCGCCTCGGCCCAGCCGCCGATGGCCCCGGCCACGGTGAGCGCCGCGCGTGGGCCACGCGTGGGGATGGCCGCGTCGCCGTGCGCCTGGTAGAAGGCGACGTCTGCCGCCTGGGCCGCGCCACCGCAGGCGCGTACCGCCACCGGTGCCGCCATGCCCGGGGCGTGGATGAGCCAGAAGCCATCGCCGCCCAGGCCGTTCATGTGGGGGTAGACCACGGCGATGGCGGCTGCTGTAGCGACCATGGCCTCCACCGCGTTGCCACCTTCGCGCAGGACCGCGGCGCCGGCCTGTGCAGCCAGGTGGTGGGGGGCGGTGACCATGCCACCGCGGCTTTGCAGGCTGTGCAACATCGGAAATGTCTCCAGGGGTTGGTTTTTCTTGGAGCGAATGCTAGTCCATCAATGACACGTGGGCCGCCACCACGCACCAGCCCTGGCCGGGCACGCGCACCCAGGTCTGCTGCTGGCGTCCGGTGCGGGCACTTCCCTCGCGCGTGAACTCGGTGCTGGCCGTGGCGCAGTCGCGCCCGTAGGTGGTGATGCTGGTGTTGTGCAGCGCTCGCGCCAGACCGGCCGCCGAACGGCCGCTGCGGAAGGCGCGGATCGCGTCGATGCCGTAAAGGCACTCCGTGGCGCCGTAGCGCACGGTGTGCGGGCTGTGGAAGAACAGCGCATCGAGCACATCCACCTCGTTGTGGACCAGCGCATGCTCGTAGCGCGCAAAAGCGGCGGTGACTTCGGCCAGGACATCGGGCAGGTTGATGGCGGTGTTGTCCATGGCGTTCAGTGTCCCCCTCCGAGGTAGGCCTGGGTGAGTGCATCGTTGGCTGCGATTTCCACCGCCGTGCCCTGGGCCACCACGCGCCCGCCTTCGAGCACATAGGCCCGGTCGGCCAGAGAGAGCGCCAGCGCCGCCATCTGATCCACCAGCACCAGGGTCATGGATTCGTCGCGCAGGCGCGCCAGCGATGCGAACAGCTCTTCGATGATCTTGGGCGCCAGGCCCAGCGACGGCTCGTCGAGCAGCAGCACGCGCGGGCGGCTCATGAGGGCGCGGGCGATGGCCAGCATCTGCTGCTCGCCGCCCGAGAGCAGGCCGGCGCGCTGGTGCAGCCGCTCCCGCAGGCGCGGAAAGCGCTGCAGCATCTCCTCCACCCGGGCCTCGCGCCCCTCGGGGTGGAGGAAGGCGCCCAGGCGGATGTTGTCGAGCACCGAGAGTTCGGGGAACACCTGCCGCCCCTCGGGCACCAGCACCAGGCCACGCGCCACGATCTGCTCGGCGCGCAACGGGCCGAGCTCCACCCCGTCCATGTGGATGCCGCCCGTCAGCGGCCGGTGCAGGCCCGCCAGCGTGCGCATCAGCGTGGACTTGCCGGCTCCATTGGCGCCCAGCAGGGCCACCATCTCGCCCTGGCGCACGCGCAGGTCCACGCTGTGCAGCACGGGCTCGGCGCCATAGCCGGTGGTGAGCCGGCCCACGCCCAGCACCTCGGGCGCATCGGCCGCCAGGGTGCGCGCCAAGGCGGCGTGCACGGCCACCGCACCGCCTGCGCCATCGCCCAGGTAGGCCTTGCGCACGGCAGGGTGGGCCTGCACCTCGGCCGGCGTACCCTCGGCCAGGTGGCGGCCCGATTCGAGCACCACCACATGGTCCGACAGGCCCATGACCAGCGCCATGTCGTGCTCCACCAGCAGCACGCCCACGCCCTGGTCGGCAATGCGCCGCAGCAGCGCGGACAGTTGCTCCTTGTCTTCCGTCGACAGGCCCGCGGCCGGCTCGTCGAGCAGCAGCACCTCGGGCCGCATGGCCAGTGCGCGGGCAATCTCCACCAGGCGCCGGTCCACGTGGGCCAGGTCGGCGGCCGGTACCTGCACGGCGCCCCGGTAGCCGCACCAGGCCAGCAGGGCACGCGCTTCCTCCCGAGCGGCGGGCGAGCACACGCGGCCGTTGCCCAGCAACGGGCCCAGGCTGCCACGCGCCAGCGCCAGGGCCACGTTGTCCAGCACGCTCAGCGAGCCGAAGAGCTGCGAGGTCTGGTAGCTGCGCGCCACACCGGCCCGCGCGATGCGCCAGGCGCCCCGGCCCTGCAGCGGCTCCTCCCCCAGCAGCGAGCCGCCGCTGGTGGGGGTGTAGAAGCCGCTGAGCATGTTGAGGACCGTGCTCTTGCCGGCGCCGTTGGGCCCGATCAGGCTGGTGACGGCGCCGGGCCGCACAGCGAACGACAGCTCACTCACCGCGCGCACCCCGCCGAACACCATGGACAGGCCCTGCGCGCTCAGCGCGCGGCCGCCCTCAGGCTTCAGCGCTGGCAAGGCGCCGCCCGGGGCAGCGCCAGCTTCGGCACTGGCGGCCAGTCCGCGGCGCAGGCGCGCGAACAGGCCCACAAGGCCCTGCGGCGCCACCCACAGCACCACCAGCAGCAGTGCGCCGAAGAACAGCAGCCGGTACTCTTCCAGGCTGGACAGCAGCTCGGGCAGCAGGCCGACGATGATGGCGCCCACCAGGGGGCCGGCAATGCTGCCCGCCCCGCCGATCATGACCACCAGCACGAACAGGATGGACTGCAGGAAAGAGAAGCTGTGCGGCGTGACGAAGCCCGACAGCGGCGCATACAGCCCGCCCGCCAGCCCCGCGAGCAGGGCCGACACCGCAAACGCCACGGTCTTCACGACCAGCGGATTCAGGCCGATGGACTCCGCCGCCGTCTCGGAGTCGCGCACCGCGCGCAGCGCGGCGCCCCAGGCCCCGCGTGAGAGCCGCACATAGGCCAGCAGCGCCACCGCCACGGCCACGATGGCCAGCACCGCGATGGCACGCTCGCCACGCAGGGCATCGATGCCCAGTGCCGGCGCAGCAATGCCCATGATGCCATTCTGCCCGCCGGTGAGGTCGCGCATCTCCACCGCGCTGTGCTCCACGATCAGGCCGAAGGCAATGGTCACCATGGCCAGGTACGGGCCCTTGACGCGCAGCGCCGGCAAGGCGAGCAGCGCGCCCATGGCACCGGCCAGCATGGCAGCGACCGGCCATGCGGCCCAGAAGCTCCAGCCGGCCTTGGTGGTGAGGATGGCCACCGCATACGCGCCGATGGCATAGAAGCCCACGTGCCCGAAAGACACCTGGCCCGACAGACCGAGCAGCACGTTCAGGCCGATGCCCACCAGCGCCAGCAGCGCCACGTTGGCCAGCACGAAGACGTAATAGCCGTTGACCTGCATGGCCAGCGCCAGGCCCACGGCCACGCCCAGAGCGCTGAGGGCCAGCAGCGCGGGCATGGCCAGGCCGCGCTCGCGGGAAGGGAAGGATGGGGATGCGTGCTGCTGCATGGGGGAGGAAATCGTCGTCTTCATACCTTGCGCACCAGGGCACGCCCGAACAGCCCGTTGGGACGCAGCGCCAGCGCCACGATGACGAGCGAGAAAGTGAGGATCTGCGTGTAGCCGGAGCCCAGGGTCACCGTGATCAGCGCCTCGGCCACGCCGAAGAGCAGGCCCGCGGCCATGACCCCCCAGGCACTGCCGATGCCGCCCAGGATGGCGACGGCAAAGGCCTTGAGGCCGAACAGCGTGCCCATGTCGGACTGCACGTTCACGAGCGGCGCGATGAGCACGCCGGCCACGCCCGCGAACACGGCCGACAGCGCGAACGCGGCCGATACCACGCGCCCGATGGGGATGCCCATGAGCCGCGCCGCATCGCGGTTCTGCACCACGGCCAGCATGGCCGTGCCCCAGCGCGTGCGCCGCGCCACGAAGTGCAGGACCGCCGCAAGCACCAGGCCGATGGCGGGGATGAGCAGCTGCAGCGGGTACACGCCCAGGCCGATGTCACCCAGGGTCATCGGCGCCTGTGCCAGCGGCGAGGGCAGGCTGCGCGGCTCCTTGCCGAAGGTGAACATGGCCAGGTTGTCGACCACGATGCCCAGCGCCACCGTGGCCATGAGCCAGGCATCCGAGCCCCGGCGCGCGAACGGGCGCACCGCGAAGAACTCCACGGCCAGGCCGTAGAGCGCGCACAGCAGCAGCGCCAGCAGTACCGCCAGCGCCATGGGCCAGCCCAGCACCATGGCAAAGCCGTAGGTGAGCACGGCGCCCAGCATCATGGAGCTGCCCTGGGCGAAGTTCACGGTGCCGGAGACCACGAAGGTGACGTGAAAGCCCAGCGCCATGAGCCCGTACATGCTGCCCAGGCCGATGCCGCTGATGAGGGCGGAGAGAAAAAGCATCGTGGTGACCGATCGAATGCGGTGAGAGAACGAACGAAGGCCTGCGCTGCGCTGCGGCGCAGGCCTGGCGGGGTCTGCTTATTTTTCCAGTCCGACCGGAAGGATGCGGTTGCCGATGAACTGCGCCCAGACGTAGTCGTTCTCGCTCAGCGCGTCATGGTTGGCTTCGCTGAAGGGCTTGTCGTAGCTCTTGATCAGGCCGTCGTACTTGCCGATCTTGTAGAAGCCCTGGCGCACGGCATCGCCCTCGGTGCTGCCGGCCTGGGTGATGGCCAGCGCTGCCAGTTGCATGGCGTCGTAGGCATTGGCCACGCCCACGGCGGGAGTGATGTTGTCGGGGCCCTTGATCTCGGGGTACTTGGCCTTGAGGGCCGCCACCACCTTCTCGCCCACCGGGCCCTGCTTGCCGAAGAAGCTGTAGGTCTGCACGAAGTGCACGTTCTTGGCGTTGGCACCGGCCAGCTCGGTGAAGCGGCCGCCCGCGGGGCCCCAGTGCGAGACGATGGGCACCTGCCAGCCCATGCGGTCCAGCGACTTGACCACCTGGGCCGAGGGGCCCACGTTGCCGACCAGGAACAGCGCATCTGCACCGGCCGATTTCAGGCGCGTGAGCTGGGGCACCACGTCCACGTCGCTGTCGCCGAACTTTTCGATGCCGGCGGCCTTCATGCCCTTGGCGGCCAGCGCTGCGGTCAGGCCCTTCTCGTTGGACTCGCCCCAGGGGTTGTTCACCAGGATCATGCCGGGGTTCTTGGCATTGAAGGTCTTCTGCGCATAGGCCAGCATGCCGCGGTCGACGATCTCGTCCAC
>JAZKEE010000040.1:0-1674 GCA_040387235.1 Pseudomonadota bacterium | reverse complement strand
GCGAGGTGGTGATCGACAAGCCTGGCAAGGGCTCGTTCTACGCCACCGACCTGGAGATGGTGCTCAGCCTCGGCGGCGTGCAGAACCTCATCCTCGCCGGCATCACCACCGACGTCTGCGTGCACACCACCCTGCGCGAGGCCAACGACCGCGGCTATGAGTGCCTGCTGCTGTCCGACTGCACGGCCGCCACCGACCCGGCCAACCACCGGGCCGCGCTCGACATGGTGACCATGCAGGGCGGAGTGTTCGGTGCACATGCCACGTCCAGCGCGCTGCTTGCCGCATTGACCTGAAGGAAAAGGAAGCTCCCATGCCCGAACAACCCATAGGCGCCCTGCCCGCTGGCTCCGGCGCGCTGGCGCTGGAGACCTGGAACCTGACCAAGCGCTTTGGCAGCTTCACCGCCATGGACCGTGTGAGCATGCGCGTGGAGCCCGGCAGCGTGCACGCGCTGCTGGGCGAGAACGGCGCGGGCAAGAGCACCTTGGTCAAGTGCGTGGCGGGCTTCCAGAGGGCCGAGGAAGGCGCCATCCTGCTGGACGGGCGCGAACAGGCCATCGCCAATCCCATCGTCGCACGCAGCCTGGGCATCGGCATGGTCTACCAGCACTTCACGCTGGCCCCGGGCATGACGGTGGCCGAGAACCTGCTGCTGGCCGGCGGCCAGACACCGGCCGTGATCGACTGGCGCGCCAAGCGCGCCGAACTGCAGGCCTTCCTGGCCACCACGCCCTTCCAGCTGGACCTGGACGCGCGGCCATCGGAGCTGGCGGCCGGAGAAAAGCAGAAGCTCGAGCTGCTCAAGCAGCTGTACCTGCGCCCGCGCCTGTTGATCCTGGACGAGCCCACCTCGGTGCTGACCCCGCAGGAGGCCGACGAGGTGCTGGGCCATGTGCGCGCCTTTGCGCGCAGCGGCCAGTGCAGCGTGGTCATCATCACCCACAAGTTCCGTGAAGTGATGGCCTATGCCGACGCAGTGACCGTGCTGCGCCGTGGCCAGGCCGTGCACCACTGCCGCGTGGCCGACACCGGCCCGCAGGCGCTGGCCCAGGCCATGATGGGGGACAGCGCTGCACCGCCAGACGCTTCCACGCAAAGGGCCACCTCGGCAGCGAATGGGCCCGTTCCACCCGGCGAGGCCGCGCTGCAGGTGGAGGGCCTGCAGGCCCTGGGCGACCGTGGCACCCTCGCCGTGCACGGCCTCGCGCTCTCGGTGCGCAGGGGCGAGGTACTGGGCGTGGCCGGCGTATCGGGCAACGGCCAGCGCGAGCTGGTCGAGGCGCTGGTGGGCCAGCGCCCGCGCCTGGCGGGCCGGGTGCAGGTGATGGGCCAGGACTACACGGCCACCCGCACCCAGAACCGTGAACTCAAGGTGCGCAGCCTGCCCGAGGAGCCGCTGCGCAATGCCTGCGTGGGCGATCTCTCGGTGGCCGAGAACATGGCCTTGCGCGACTTCGACCAGCCGCCCCTGTCGCGTGCGGGCCTGCTGCGCTTTTCCGCCTGGCGCAGCCGGGCGCGCGAGTGGATCGCCGGCTACGGGGTCAAGAC
The DNA here is from genome assembly GCA_040387235.1 of Pseudomonadota bacterium. GTDB lineage: Bacteria > Pseudomonadota > Gammaproteobacteria > Burkholderiales > Burkholderiaceae_C > Acidovorax. The sequence goes on along the minus strand of JAZKEE010000040.1, from coordinate 123 downwards.
CCAGGGTGAAAACGCACCGATACGCAGCCTGTCGGGCGGCAACGTGCAGCGCGCGGTGTTGGCGCGCGAGCTGGCGGGCGAGATCAACGTGCTGATCGCCGCCAACCCGGTGTTCGGCCTGGA
>JAZKEE010000039.1:0-37566 GCA_040387235.1 Pseudomonadota bacterium | reverse complement strand
CCGGCGAGGGGGACACGGGCAGCGGGGTCGCCTTTCTTTTGGGTACTTTTCTTTGGCGAAGCAAAGAACAAGTACCTCGGCCGCCGGGCCGAGACCCGGCCTCCGCCCCTCATCAAAACAACCGAAGCAACCACCGGCCATCAAAGCGATATCCAGCAGTGAAAAACGACGAGCGCGGCCATCACTCCTGCTCCAACGCATACCCCAACCCCCGCAAGGTCGTGATCCTCACCCCACTCCCATCCAACCTCTTGCGAAGCCGATGCACAAAAACCTCGACGGCCTCCGGATGCACATCCTCCTCATCCGAAAACACCCGCTCCAGAATCTGCTGCTTGGAGAACGGCTCCCCGCTGCGCTGCACCAGCACGCGCAGCACCGCCTGCTCCCGCGGCGACAAGGCCAGCGGCTCGCCGTGCAGCACGAACTGCTTGCGCGCCCCGTCGTACACCAGCGGCCCGCACGCCAGGCGTGGGTGCTCGGTGCCGCGCGCGCGGCGCACCAGGGCGTGCAGGCGGGCTTCGAGCTCGGCCAGTTCGAAGGGCTTGGCCAGGAAGTCGTCGGCCCCGGCGTTGAGCGAGCGCACGCGCTCGTCGAGCGAGTCGCGGGCGGTCAGGATCAGGGCCGGCAGGCGCTGGTCGCGCGCGCGCAGGCGCTGCAGCACGGCGTGGCCGTCCAGGCCGGGCAGGCCCAGGTCCAGCACCAGCGCGTCATGGTCGCGCTGCTGCAGCGCGCGGTCGGCCAGGCGGCCATCGGTCACCCATTCCACCTGGATGCCCGCGTGCTCCAGCGCCCGGCTCAGCCAGGTGCCCAGGCTGTGTTCGTCTTCGGCCAGAAGGATGCGCATGATGGAGCGATGCTACCCCGCGCTTGCGCGGCAACGCCGCGAATCGGCGCGCGCAAGGAATGATGGATGAACAATCAGTCCGGCTTCACCTTCGCGCGAAGAAGCACCTTCTTCCAGCGTGCCTGCTCGGCCGCGATGAACTGCGCGAACTGTGCCGGCGTGTCGCCAATGGCTTCGGCCGCATCGGCGTTCAGGCGCTCCAGCGAGCCCTGCGACTTGACGGCCTTGGCGGTCTCGGCGGCCAGCTTGTCCAGGTTGGCGGGCGCCAGGTTGGCCGGGGCCAACATGCCGTACCACTGCGTCATCTCGAAGCCGGGGAAGCCCTGCTCGGCCACCGTGCCCACGTCGGGCAGCTGCGGCAGGCGCTTGGCCGAGCCGGTGGCGATGCAGCGCACCTTGCCCGACTTGATGAACGGCAGGATGGCTGCGGCACCCACGGCCGAGGCATCCACACGGCCCGAGAGCAGGTCGGTCAGCATCGGGCCGGTGCCCCGGTAGGGCACGTGCAGCATGAACACGTCGGCCGTCATCTTGAGGTATTCGAACGCCAGGTGGCCGGCGCTGCCGTTGCCGGCCGAGCCGTAGCTGAGCTTGCCGGGCTTGGATTTGACGTAGGCGATGAACTCGCGCAGGTTCTTGGCCGGCACGTCGGGGTGCACCACGTACAGGCTGGGCACCTTGGCCAGCAGGCTCACGGGCTTGAAGTCCTTGTTGGGGTCGTAGGGCAGCTTGTCGAAGATGTACGGGTTCACCGCCAGCGTGCCGATGTGGCCCAGGATCAGGGTGTGCTGGTCTTCCGCACGCGCCACTTCGGACATGGCGATGTTGCCCGCCGCGCCGGGCTTGTTGTCCACGAACACGCTCTGGCCCAGGGTCTTGGAGAGTTCGGCCGCCGTGGAGCGGGCCACGATCTCCGAGCTTCCGCCCGGTGCGAAGGGCACCACGAAGCGGATGGACTTGGCGGGCCACGCGGCTTGCGCCCGGGCCATGCCGGGCAGCAGGCCCGACAGGCCCAGCGCGCCCCCGGCGGCCAGGAACTGGCGGCGCCGAGCGTCCAGGGATGAATGATCGTCGTGGGGGTGTGAATGCATGGGGTTGTCTCCGTCAAAGGCAAAGCGGCTCGAAAGAAAAGTGGCCTGCGCCGATGGTGGCGCCAGCCTGCTTTCGGAATGCTGTCAGTCGGGGCCCATGCTGGGCCTCGTGGGCACATATCGTCTCGGGGTTTTCCCGAGGTGGTCTGTCAGTGCGCTGGCGCGGCCAGTGCGGCAGCCGCCGTGCCGCACAGCACCGCACCCTCCAGCGTGGCGGGGTAGGGGCCGTCCACATAGTCGCCGCAGGCCACCAGGTCGGGCGCCACCTGCATGCCGGGGCGCGCGAGGCCGGGCGTGCAGGCAAAGGTGGCGCGCTTTTCCACCACGGTCTGCACGTGCTGCAGTGAAGGCAATCCCAGCTGTTCGGCGGCCTGGCGCAGCACCTGCCCGGTGACCACCGCGCGCTCGCCGGTGCTGGCACTCACCACGAAGGCCAGCACGCCGTGCAGGCCGTCGAGCTGGCCGCGGTCGAACACGAATTGCGCGGGCATTTCTGCCGTGTTGCGCAGGGCCAGCATGGGCTGCGCCAGCCGTGCGCCGGCGCCGTGCGCGTACACGGTGGTGATGGCCTCGAAACACAGCGCGTCGGCTGCGGCACACCACTGCCAGCGTGCCGCATCGTGCGCCGCCGGCAGGCCCGTGGCACCAGTGACAAGGCGACTGGCCTCCCAGGGCGGGCAGGCCAGCGCGATGTGGTCATAAGGGCCCGGGAAATCCGTGCCGAGCACGTCCCAGCGGCCGTCTGCCAGCCGCGCGATGCCCTGCACGCGCTGGCCGGTGTGCACCGCGCCGCCGTGCTGCGTTGCCAGCCAGCGCGCCGCCGCTTCCGGAAACAGCGCGCCCAGGTTGATGCGTGGCAGCAGCAGATTGGAACCACCCCGGCCGCTGAACAGGCTGTCCTGCAGCACGCGCAGAAACACCTGGCCGCTGGCCTGGGCCGCCGGCGTGTTGAGGGCCGACACGCACAGCGGGTCGATGAACTCGGCCATCAGCCGGGTGGGCAATCCGGCGCACAGCTGCGCCACCGAGGTGTGTGCTGCGCAGCGGAACCCGCCCAGTTGCCAGCCGCTGGCCGCGCGCAGCAGCGCGAGCTTGTCGCGCCAGCCCCAGCCGCGTGCACGCGCGATGCCGAGCAGGGCGTCCAAGGGTGGGGGCAGGTCGGGCAGGGCCAGGCCCGTGCCGTCGGGGAACTGCAGCGTGAGTGGCAGGCGCAGCAGGGCGGTGCGCTCATCCACGCCCGCCAGGCGCATCAGGCGCAGGCTTTCGGTGTAGGCACCGATGAGGATGTGCTGGCCGTTGTCCAGCGTGGCGGGCGTGCCGTCGGGCAGGGTGGCCTGCACGGCGCGGGCGCGGCCGCCCACGGTGCGCGAGGCCTCCAGCACGGTGACGGCGTGGCCGGCCTGCGCATGCGCCATGGCCGCAGCCATGCCGGCCCAGCCCGCGCCGACGACGGCGATCTTCATGAAGCGGAAGGCCGGGGCTTGGCTGCGGCGGCAGGCTTGGTCGCCAGGGCCGCCTTGCACTGCGCCTGCACGTCGGCCGGAGCGGTGCGCAGCACGGCCGGGTCGGCGCAGCGATCGCGCAGTTCATTCTGGGCCGCGCGGTGGCCGGCCGATGCGGCGTGCGCGAGCAGGCGCAGTCCGGCCAGGCTCATCTCGGCTACCGCCGATGGCAACGGCGCAGCAGCCACCGGCGATGGCTGTTGCGCCGTGGCGCCGGCCTTGACCGGCACGGGGTTGGCAGACTGCGGCAGTGTCTTGGCGCCATGCACCTGGGGCATGCGCTCGATCACGCTGAAATCACCGGTCTTGCCCGCCTGCGCCACCATGCGCTGGTACAGGTTCATCATGGCCGCCGTATCGGTCCCCGTCAGGCTGGCGGCGGGCTTGGCCAGGTACATGGCCACTTCGGGCGGCAGCGCCGCATTGACGGCGCTGAACCCATGGGCCGCGCCGCCCGCAGCGTCGGCAGTGCCTGCTGCCTTGCTTCCCGCCCGGGCGGCATCGTCGGCCAGCGTGGCGGCGCCTGCACCGGCAGCCGCCGCCTTGCCGGCCGTACCGGCCGCGGTGGCTGCCTCGCCAGCGGCCCCTGCCGCCCCGGCTGCACCCGCCGCTCCGGCGGCCTTGCCAGCGGTGCCGCCAGCCGCCTTGCCGGCGCCGCTGGCTGCCTTGCCCAGCAGGCCCCAGAATGCGTGTGCGGGCAGGGGCAGTGCGGTGCCGCCCAGGACGAGCACCATCACGGCGGCGCCTGCCAGGCGCAGGAAGGGCGGGGAGATGGCGGACCGGTTCATGGCGGGCTTCCCGTGGCGGCGACTACATGCGCCCCAGCGCCTGCACCTTCCACGCCAGCCAGAACTTGCGCAGCGGCGTGAGGCGGATGCGCTGGTGCAGCACCTGGAAGTTGTCGCGCTCGATCTCGCGCAGCAGCGTGCGGTAGATGCTGGCCATCATCAGCCCGGGTTTCTGTGCGCGGCGGTCGGCGTCGGGCAGCAGGGCCAGGGCCTCGTCGTAGGTGCGGTGGGCGCGTTCGGCCTGGAACTTCATCAGTGCCGTGAAGCGATCCGAATACTGGCGCTTGAGGATCTCGTGCGCCTTCACGTCGAACTGCTGCAGCTCGGACACAGGCAGGTAGATGCGGCCCATCATCGCGTCCTCGCCCACGTCGCGGATGATGTTGGTCAGCTGGAAGGCGCGGCCCAGGGTGTGGGCGTACTGGGTGGTGCGCTCATCCGTCTGGCCGAAAATGCGTGCCGTGACCTCGCCCACGATGCCCGCCACCAGGTGGCAGTACTGGGCCAGGCCGGCAAAGTCCAGGTAGCGGGTCTGCTCCAGGTCCATCTGGCAGCCATCGATCACGGCCTGCAGGTGGCGCTGCTCGATGCCGTAGTCCGCCACCAGCGGCATCAGTGCCTGCATCACGGGGTGGGTGGGCTGGCCGGCATAGGCCTTGGCCACCTCGGCCTGCCACCAGGCCAGCTTGGTGCGGGCCACGCCGGGGTCGCTCACTTCGTCCACCACGTCGTCCACTTCACGGCAGAACGCATAGAACGCCGTGATGGCCGCGCGCCGGGGCGCCGGCAGGAACAGGAAGGCGTAGTAGAAGCTGCTTCCTGAGGCGACGGCTTTTTGTTGTACGTACTGCTGCGGTGTCATGGGGGGCGATTGTCCCATGCCCTGGCGGGGTGCCGGCACAGAGGGGGTTGTTGCAGGGGCGGTAGCTCGCCTGTCACAAAGGACGGGCAGCTATGTTTTTTGACGGGGATGCGTTGGCCGCCAGGGGTTACAGCCGCTCCACCGCCCAATCACACCAGTTGGCCACGGCCGCATCGCCGGGCGTGGCGCGCTTCTCCAGTTCGGGCCAGCGGCGGTGGCAGGCATTGAGCACGCTCTGCAGCTGAAACAGCGCCTCGCGCCCCACCAGGGCCACCTCCGCCAGGCCGATGGCGTCGCCTTGGAGCTGGGTCATCAGTTCCGCCTGGTGCTGCGGGTGCGAGCCGGCTTCCACCAGCGCCTTTTGCAGCGCCATCAGCCGTGCATCGGTGAACGCAAAGGCGCTGGTCGCGGGCATGGCCTTGACCATGGCCGGGGGCAGGGCGGCCTTGAGTTCGTCCCACCGGATGAAGGCGTCGGCCAGCAGTTCAGCCTGGCGCGGGGCATCGTCGCCCAGTGGCATCAGGGCCGACTCGCGCGCCACCTCTTCCTGCAGCAGCGGCAGGATGTGCACCACCAGGGCGGAGGGGAACTTGCGGTGGTTGAGCCGCAGCACCAGCGACAGGCGCTGCGCCGGCATGTCCTCGTATTTTTCGTAGAAGCCGGCCACCACCTCGGCCAGCAGCAGGATGCGGCCCATGGGCGAGATGTCGGCCCCCGCCAGACCGCGCGGGTAGCCGCTGCCGTCCATGCGTTCATGGTGCTCCAGCACGGCCGTCTCGGCCGCCTTGGGGTAGGCGTTGGTGTCGCGCACCATGAGCATGCCGGTGATCGGGTGCGCCACCAGGTGTTTGCGTTGCACGCCCACCGCCTTGAAATCGGGGTCGTTCCAGGCCGGGTCCATGTGCAGCACGCCCAGGTCGTGCAGCAGGGCGGCTGCGGCCAGCGTGGCGCACTCGCGCTCGGGCATGCCGGTTTTGAAGCCCAGGAACACCGCCACCATCATCATGCGCAGGCCATGCTGGTACAGCTCGGGCCGCTGGTCGCGCATCACCGTGAGCTTGCAGGCAACGGGCCCGGGCAGCGCCAGGGTGCGCAGCGGTGCCAACAGGCGCACGGCGGAGCCGATGGCCTCGGCCAGCAGATTGACCAGGACATCCTGCGCCGCCAGCTCCTGGCCGGCGGCAATCAGGGCCTCCACCGTCACCGGGTTGTCGATGGTCAGATGCTTGTCGATGGGCTCGCGCAGCTTGTGCTGCACCAGGCGGTCGTACAAGCGGCTGTCGATGCGCGCGCCCTTTTCCACCAGCTTGATCCCGTTGTCGGTGTAGATGGCGGCGCTGGCCACCACCGTGCGCTCGTCGGCCATGTCGGTCAGCGCGCGCAGGTAGTGGGGGCTGTCGGCCGCGTCCACGCCGGCTGACATGAGAGGATCTGTCGTCGTCATGCAATAGCTACAAATTATTACTATCGACTATAAGGCGACTATGGTCCATCGCCGACCGCAATTTGGCCAGATGTCAGGAAGTGAGCGGTGGCTTGACGGAGATCAAGATGCACGCGATCCCTGCAGCCCGGGGCTGCTGCGCTGGCGGGTGCGCCTGTGGAAAATCACCAGCCATTGTGGCAGGCAACTGGCAGGCCGCTGCCATGCCGGCCGTACCCGCCATCAACCCCAATCGACACACCCCATGGGCATCGCCACCGCCTACCTCAGGCCCCGGATCGCCGGATTCAACGTCATCGACTGCGAAGTCAAGAATCGCGAGGTGCTCTACCTCCTGGCCCGCGAGGACTATACCCAGCACCGGGGCTGGCACGACATGAATGAGCCGCCGCCCGAAGGCCGGCTCATCAAGCGGGTGCTGGGCGTGCGCTTGCAGGCGCCGGATGCCAATACCTGGTCTGCCGTGAACCTCAAGGGCATGGACATGAGTTGTTGCGCGCTGGCCGCAACGCCCGAGGACAAGGTCGCGGTGGTCGACATCGGCTCCAAGGCGTGGGTGCCCAAACCCTCGTCCACCGGTTTCGAACCTGAAATACTGTCCCGCGCCGATGGCGGCATCCTGCGTGGTGCGGTGACCCGGGCACGGTGTTTTGGGGGAAGCCTGGTGATTGCCAGCACCGCGCGCCAGCTGTTCGAGCGGCCGGGCCCTGGGGTTTGGCAACTGATCGGCCCGCCGATGGAGAAGGCCGTGGGACAGACCACGGGATTCGAGGACTTCGACCGCTTCGGCCCAGAGGACTGGTACGCCGTGGGCGGCAGCGGCGACATCTGGCACTTTGACGGCACGGCGTGGAGCCAGTGCCGTTTCCCCAGCAACTGGGGGCTGTCGGCTGTTTGCTGCGCGGGCGACGGGCATGTCTACGTGGCCGCCGGCACTGCGCTCTATCGCGGCCGGGGCAACGACTGGGAGCGGTTGGGCCGCCCCCTGGCCCAGAACATCCCGCTGAAGGATCTTGTCTGGTACGAAGATCGGCTGTGGGCGACCAGCGATTACGGCCTGTGGGTGCTGGACGGAAAGGGCCAACTGGTCGAGGCCGAGGTGGAGTCCTGCGTGCGTGACTGTGCCGGCAACCTCGCAGTGCGTGATGGCGTGATGCTGCTGGCCGGCTATGGCGGCGCGGCGTACAGGCAAGGCGGCCGGTGGACCGAACTCTTCAGCGACGGGGACGTACGCGCCTGGTTCGAGCACCACCGCGACGAGGTGTGGACGCCACCCGCACGCTGATGCGGCGGGCCGCTTTTGAGCGCGTCAGAACGCGATCTGCTCGACCCCGATGTCGCTGGGACGGCGCAGCGCTTCCTTCATGAAGATGCTCATCGGCAGCGTGCCCTGGTCCGAGCTGAACCAGCGCTTGTACAGCGTCAGCATCTCGCCGCCCTGGATCATGCGGCGCGTGACGCGGTCCACCAGCTCCTTGAACTTGGGATCCTCACGGCGCAGGCCGATGCTGTAGGGCTCCACCGAGAGGCGCTTGTCCAGAAACAGATAGTCGTCCATGGATTTTCCCAGGCGCGTGAGTGGGATCCAGATGCCCGCATCGTCGGCAAAGGCCGCGTCGGCCTCGCCCTTGGCCAGCGCGTTCACGGCGTCCAGCGTGCTGTCCACCGGCACGTAGTTGAACTTGCGGTTGAAGGTGCGCTCGTTGGCCTTGAGCAGGTTTTCGTTGGTGGTCTTGCCCTGCACGGCGATCTTCTTGTTCTGCAGGTCGTCGAGCGTCTTGATGCCCGAGTTCTTGCGCACCAGGAAGGCCGACGATGCCACGAAGATGTGGTGGCTGAAGGCAATCTCCTTTTGCCGCGCCGCCGTGTTGGCCGTGCCGCCGCACTCCAGGTCCACCACATTGTCCTTCACGTCGGTGATGCGGTTCTTGCCGTCCACCAGCAGGTACTTGAGCTTGAGGTCCGGGCGCTTCAATTCCTTCTTGATCTCCTCATAGATCTGCAGGCAGATGTCCACGGTGTAGCCCTGTACCTTGCCACTGGCCGCGTCCTTGAACGAGAAGGGCAGCGACTTTTCGCGGTGGCCCAGGCGCAGCTCGCCCGCGCTGGCAATGCGTGCCAGCGTGTCTTCGGCCCAGGCGGGGGCGTTGGCCAGCACCATCGCCGCCATCAGCGCCACGTGGCGCAGCATCGAAACAGATTTCATGGAAGGAAGAGAGAAAAAAGAGTCGGGTGGATGCCCGACGAAAGAAAAGGCGCCCAAAGACGCGCACCCCAGACATGCCTTGTGGGCATCGCATGGGCCAGCCCAGCGGTGCGCGGATTGTGAAGGGGCTGTGGCCGGTTTGCCACTTTCTCGCCGCCCATGCGTCGGCATTCCGCCACATTCGCCGCTGCCGGCCCTGTTGCGACGCAGGCAGCGGATCATTGGCATGATCCACAGACCGGCTTGTCCCCTTGCCGCCCTTGAACGCCTGCCCGCTGCATGACACCGCCCCCACCTGGCTCCCCCGCATCCCCGCCCGCCACCCTGCACCTGGCGCTGGACCGCAGTGCGCGCGAGCCAGTCACCGAGCAGATCCGCAGGGCGCTGCATGCGGCGATTGCGCAGGGCCGGCTGGCGCCGGGTGCGCGCCTGCCGTCGTGGCGCGACCTGGCGTCGCAGCTGGGGGTGGCGCGCGGCACCGTGCGTGCGGCGTACGAGTCCCTGATCGACGCGCAACTGATCGTGGCCCTGGGTGCTGCCGGTACCTTTGTCGCGCGCCACGTGGCGCCCGCACAGCAGGTGCCTGCAGCCGCTTCGTCCGCCGCGGTGCTGCGCGACCCGGTGGCCAACTACCCGCGCAGCGTGAGCGGCATGTTCCAGATGGGCGTGCCGGCGCAGGATGCCTTCCCGGCCAATGTGTGGGCGCGCATCGTCATGCGCGCCGCGCGTGCATCGGCCGACGCCCCGCTGCGCTACCCTGATCCGCGGGGGGAGGTGGTGCTGCGTGCGGCCATTGCTGCCTACCTGGCGGTGGCGCGTGGCATGGCCTGCAGCGCGGCGCAGGTGTTCGTCACCAGCGGGCACACGGCGGCCATTGCCCTGGCCGTGCAGGCACTGGGCCTCAGGGGCCAGGCATGGTGCGAAGACCCTGGCTACCCGCTCACGCGCCGCACGCTGGCGGCCCTTGGCGTGGCCAGCGTGCCCGTGGCGGTGGATGCGCAGGGACTGGACGTGGCGGCCGGCATGGCGGCCGCACCGCATGCTGCGCTGGCCGTGGTCACCCCCGGGCAGCAGGCGCCGCTGGGTGCCACGCTGTCGGCGCAGCGCCGTCAGGCCCTGCTCGGCTGGGCGGAGCAGGCCGGCGCCTGGGTGCTGGAGGACGACTACCTGGGCGAGCTGCAGCTGCCACCGGGCCGTGCCATGCCCGCCCTGGCCGCGCAGGATGCTGGCGGGCGCGTGCTGCACATGGGCACCTTCAGCAAGACCATCAGCCCATCGTTGCGCCTGGGCTTCCTGGTGGTGCCGGCAGCGCAGGTGGGGCGCTTCGACGAGGCGGCAGCGCTGTTCGGCTCGGCCCCTGCGCCGCTGCTGCAGCAGGCCGTGGCCGAATTCCTGCAAGGCGGTCACTTGCTGCGGCACCTGCGCCGCATGAAGCAGCTGTATGCCAGTCGGCGCGATGCCATCGTGGCCGGTTTGCAGCAGGCTGCCCCGGTGACCAGCCGCGCGGCTGGCCTGGCGGTGCTGCTGCGCCTGCCACCCGGCACGGACGACCTGGCGCTGGCCCTGCAGGCGCGCCAGCACGGCCTGGCACCGGTGCCGCTGTCGCCCTGGTACGCCGACCCGCAGCCCCACCATGCCGGCCTGGTGCTGGGGGTGGCCAATGTGCCGGGGCACGAGGCGGCCGTGCACTGCGCGCGGCTGATGGCGCTGATGCAGGGCTGAACGCTCAGGCCGTCGCCGCTTGGGCCGTCGCCGCTTGGGCGCGTGCCGCTGCCTGGGGCACCAGCCGCATGCCTACGCCCAGGCGATTGAAGGCGCTCATCAGGCAGATGGCCATCGTCAGGTCCACCACCTCGCGCTCGCTGAACGCGCTGGAGACGGCGGCGAAGTCTTCATCGGGGGCGCCCGTCTGGTCCACCCGCGCCAGCACCTCGGTCCAGGCCAGCGCAGCGCTCTCGCGGGCGTCGAACAGGGCGCCGGCCTCGCGCCAGGCAGGCACCAATACCAGCTTGTCCACGCTGACGCCGTGCTTGAGCAAGTCCCTTGAATGCATATCGATGCAGTAGGCACAGCCATTGATCTGGGATACCCGCAGGTACACCAGATCGATCAACACGATGGGCAGCCCGCATTGGGACAGGTAGGCGCTGGCAGCGTAGAAGCCTTTGGCGGCGTTGGGGGCGATCTTGCTGTGGTCGAGGCGCTGGGACATGGGAACTCCTGATGGGAAAACAAGGAAAATGGGAAGGAAGCAGGGCTGCTATGCGATCACCGCGGCAGCGCTCTCGGGCGCCAGCGCGGCGTCCAGCGCCTCTGTGGCCTCGCCCCAGGCCTGCGCCACGCGCTCGGGGCCGAAGACCATGCCCTGCAGCGGAAAGAAGTGCAGCGTGCGCAGCCCCATGGTGTTCAGGGCGGCCTGCAGGTAGGGCGTGACGAAGTCGGGCTGGTTGGCCTTGGCCCCCGTGAAGAACCCGCCCGAGGCCACCGCGATGTACACCGGGCGGTCGCGCAGCAGGCCGCGCTTGCCCTCGGGTGAGGGGGCGAAGGTATGGCCTATGCGCAGCACATGGTCTACCCAGGCCTTCAGGCACGAGGGGATGGTGTAGTTGTGCATGGGCAGGCCGATCACGACGGCGTGGGCGGCGTCCAGCTCGGCAATCAATTGGTCTGAACGGGCCAGGGTGTCCAGGGTCGGCGCGTCGCGGTCCCCCGGCGGTCTGCCTGCCAGCCCATGGGCGTACGCGCCGTCCACGTGCGGCAGCGGGGCCCTGGCCAGGTCGCGCAGGGTGACCTTGGCCGGTTGCAGGCGCTCCACGACACGGTACGAAAAGCGCGTGCTCTGCGATTCCTCGCCCCGCGCGCTGCAGGTGATGTGCAGGATGTTCATGGTCATGCCGCCGCTCCGCCGCCGTTCTGCGTGGACTGCAGCGGGCGCCCGAAGCGCATGGCCTGCGTGAGCAGCCCTTGGCGGAAGTAAAAGCGCTGGGCCAGCGCGTTCGACAGGCCGGTATCCAGCACCAGGCAGCTGCAGCCTTCCTTTTCGCCAATGCGCGCCATGGCATCCATCAGCGCCTGGCCCCAGCGCGCGCCGCGCGCGGTGTCCAGCGTGACCAGGTCGTCCACGTACAGAAAGCGCCCGTAGATCAGGTTCTCCGCCAGGCGGTAGCCGCCCAGCGCCACGGCGGTCTGGCCGTCCTGCCAGGCAGCCAGGAGGCGGTAGCGGTCTGCCCGCATGCGGTGCACGCGGGCGATGAAGTCCTCGGCGCTCTGCAGCCGGGGGCGCAACTGCTGCATCACGGGCCAGCAGGCCCGCAGGTCGGCATCGCTGTCGGCATGGCGCAGTGCCGGGCCAAAAGCCTGCAGGTCGGCCGCAGCGGGCGGCGCGGTGGGGGTGTGCGGGATTGAGCGTGTGTCCATGGTGAGGGACTGTAGGCACGCACCCGGCCGGGCGGTAGCACCAAGAATTGGCGATTGGCATGGACCATGGGGCCCACCCACGCCTTCTTCCATGTATGCAATCCCAGGCTTTTGTGGTGTGGCGGCACCAGGTGCATGCATCTGCGGGGGCCAGGCACTGGGAGCGGCGGGCTGTCGCATGTAACATGCTTGGCTGCGCGCATTTTTTGATAGACATGTCCTCCCCCCATGCCAACCGTCCCGACACCGGGGAAGGCACTGCCGATCTGCAAACGCCGCACGAAGCCACACAGGGTACGAGGGAGGTCGCCAATGCCACTGCCGCAGAACAGGAACATCGCCCGCCGGCCCGCGCAGCGCTGGGCGGCCAAGGCAAACCATTGGCCGACGGCGGCCAGCGTGCGCGCGCGCTGAACGGACAGGCCAATACCGTGGACCGGGCAGCGTTTCCCCTTTCGTTTCCTCCCGCGTCGCCGCGGCCGGTCGGTGTGCCCGCGGGCCACGCCGCACCCCTGGCATCTGCCGCGCCCCATGCCGGGCAGGCATCGGCATCCATGTCCGGGCGGGTCGACGCACCGGCCAACGCGGTCAGCGACAACGAGGCCAAGACTGCCCTGGCTGCGCTGGAGTCGGGACCCTCTGCCGCCGCGCACGCCCCGCAGGACTCGGCCCGCGCCATCCTGTCTGCCTGGTTGTCGCTGGAGGTGCTGGCCCCGCTGGCCTACACCGACCCGGCCACCCTCGTCGGCGGCGACCGTGCGGCCATTGCCAGGATCGATGGCGAGCCCTTGCCGTGGCAAAGGGGCGAGCAATCCTACAAGCCGCCGTTCAGGCTCTTCTACCTGGTCGTGCTGGGCGAGGTCAGCATGGAAATGTGCATGACCGACCTGCTGTCCTCGTTCGGCAAGGATGAGGAGACACGCACCTTTCAAAGGCACCGGGCGCCGATCGCCATGGTCATCGTGGACCAGGACGGCCTGCCTGCAGGCCCCGAAACCGTGTCCATCTCGAGCTTTGCCTGGGGTGTGCCTGCCGTGCTGCGCGGCAAGGCCGGCACGCTCGCGCGCTGGCCCGATGCCGAAAGGCTGCTGCGCGAGCAGTTGCACCGGCGCCTGGTCCGGATGGACGGCGAAGGCCGGCCCCTGCCGCTGGACCTGAAGGCCATCCACGACAGCCATGCCTGGCTGTGCAGCACCCTGGGGCTGCGCCCCGACCATGTGCTGCCGCCCAGCTTCGTGGCGCGGCTGTACCGCCATCCCAAGCTGGAGGGCGCGCCCGATCTGCCGCCCGTCAATTCCTTCTACCTCGACGACCTGGCCCAGGCGCGCGCCATGGTGGATTCAGGGGCTGCGCCCGAGACCCTGCTGCGCTACCTGTCCGTCCTGAAACCGGCGCCCGCAGCCGACCTGCTCAAGGACACCGCGGCCATTGCCGAGCTGATCGCACCCGCACACTTTCCGGTGGCGCGCTGGCCCAGCCGGGGCAGCCACCCGGTGGTGACGCTGCAGCAGGCGGCCGTGAACGCGGCACGCACCGAATTTGCAGGCGACAGGCAGGGCATCCTGGCGGTGAACGGCCCGCCGGGCACCGGCAAGATCACCCTGCTGCGCGACCTGGTGGCCCACTGCGTCGAAAGCCGCGCGTCCCGGCTGGTGGAGTTCGACGATCCGAACAAGGCGTTCATCCCGACGGGCCAGCGGTTCCAGGTGGGCGATGGCGAGTTCCTCCACCTCCATGGGCTGGACCCCCGGATCAAGGGCTTCGAGGTGCTGGTCGCGTCGAGCAACAACAAGGCCGTGGAAAGCGTCAGCCGCGAGCTGCCTGCTGGCCGCAGCATCGAGCCCGGGCCCCGGTACTTTTCATCCATCGCCCGGGCCCTGCTCTACGGCGAGGAAAAGAACTTCCCTGCTGACCCCGCCGACCAGCCCTGGGGCCTGATGGCCGCCGCGCTCGGCAACAGCAGGAACCGCAGGGATTTCCGCCAGCGGTTCTGGCTGCACGAAGACTTCGGCTTTTCCACCTACCTCAAGGCGGCGCGCGGGCTGGACGTGTCGCGGCCGGAGCCCGCCATCGAAGGCCAGCCACCCCGGATGGTGGCGCCCCGCATCGTCGCGACCGAGCGGCCGCTCAGCGGTGACGCGGCGCTGCAGCAGTGGAAAAGGGCGCGCAAGGCATTCACCGAGCTCAAGCGCTCGGTCGAAGCCATCCTGGCCCGGCTCGAAGAGGCGCGGACACTGGCCCCCCGGCTGACCCGCCTGAACGACGACATCAACCAGTTGCACGGCCGGCACGCGGCCACCGCGCGGTCGCTGAGCACGGCGGCTGCCGCCTACGCGCTGGCCATCGAGGGCTCGAGCAAGACCCGCGCCGCCGTGGTGGCTGCCGAGCGCGAGCTGCAGGCGCTGCAGGCGGCCCGCCCCGGCGTCTCGGCGCGGCTGTTCGTCTCGGAGGCGTTCCGGCGCTGGATGTCCGAGGCGTCGGCCCGGGAAGGTGTTCACCGCGAGGCCGTGCGCGCCGAGGCGCAGGCGCAGGCCGCGCTGGAGACCGCTGCGCAGCGGCAAAAGGGTTTTGCCGAGGAGCTGGGCATGGTCAACGCCCAGCTCGAAACCGCGCAGCGCGAGGCGGAGAACCTGGGCGCCATGCTCAAGGAAGCCTACGCCCGCATCGGTGACCGCTTCGTGGACGAATCCTTCTTCGAGCGCGGCCATGAGGCCTGGAACCTGGCCGTGCCCTGGCTCAATGACCAGATCCACAAGGAGCGCGAGAAGCTCTTCGTCGCCGCGCTCGAGGTGCACAAGGCCTTCGTCACCGTGGCCGCCCACAAGATGGAGCACAACCTGGGCGTGCTGATGGCAGCGCTGCAATCGGGCACCTTCCCGGACGCAGCCCGGCGCCAGCTGCTGCCGGACCTGTGGTCCAGCCTGTTCCTGGTGGTGCCCGTGGTGTCCACCACCTTCGCGTCCATCCACCGCATGCTGGGCGACCTGGCGCCGGCATCGTTCGGCTGGCTGCTGGTGGACGAAGCCGGGCAGGCCACGCCCCAGGCGGCCGTGGGCGCAATCATGCGCGCGCGGCGCGCGGTCATCGTGGGCGACACGCTGCAGATCCCGCCCGTGGTCACCATCCCCGAGAACCTGGTGAACCAGATCTCCCAGCACCAGCGCGTGGACCGGGGCCTGTGGTGCGCGCCGCAGGCCTCCGTGCAGACCCTGGCCGACAGCGCCAGCGCCATCAAGGCGCGCTTCACCACGCCCGACGGCTCGCGCGTGGTGGGCCTGCCGCTGCTGGTGCGCCGCCGCTTCCAGGAGCCCATGTTCGGCGTGTCCAACGCGATTGCCTACGACAACCGCATGGTGCCGGCCATGGGGCCCGACAGCGTGGGCGACGTCGCCGACGTGCTGGGCCCATCGGCCTGGTTCGACCCCGACACCAGCTCCACCGCCAGTGCGCCCAAGTGGAGCGCCGAAGAGGGCCAGGTGGTCATGCGCATGCTGCGCAAGCTGGCCCGCGCCGGCGTGCAGAACCCCGATATCTATGTGATCTGCCCCTTCCGCGTGGTGGCGCAGGAAATGCGCCTGCTGCTGCGCGCCGAGCCCCAACTGTTCGAACTCTTCGGGGTCGATGCGCGCAAGTGGCTCGACGAGCGCGTGGGCACCATCCATGCGTTCCAGGGCAAGGAAGCCGACGCCGTGATCGCCGTGCTGGGTGCCCCCATGGCGGGTGAAAAGGGTGCCCGCCAATGGGCCGGCGGCGTGCCCAACATCCTGAACGTCATGGCCTCGCGCGCCAAGTCACGGCTGTATGTGGTGGGTTCGCGCACCGCCTGGGGCAGCGTGGGCCATTTTGCGGAGCTGGCCCGGCAGGTGCCAAGAAGGCCGTTCGCGTAGGAGCGGGGCGGCAGCTTGCCTGCTTGTTCGCCTATTTCTCTTTCGCCGCTTCTTTGAGCGCCACCTGCACGGTGTGCAGCATCTCCGCAAGTGGCGCGGGCTCTTCCCCCTCGTACGACACCGCCGCGCCAAAGTCCTGGGTCAGTGCGCAACTGACCATCATCACGCAGGCCAGGTCCTTCATGCGGCCGCCCCATGTCATGGTGATGCAGTAGTCGCGGCCATCGGCGATGGCGGCGAAGCCCTCGTCGTCACCCACCACATCCTGCGCTTCGCTGTAATGGATCTCGAACCCCGGCCCCTCCGCGCCGTTGAGCGTGAAGGGCAAAAAGCCCGAGTCATCGAAGCGGGTGAAGTCCGGGTGCAACTGCAGATCGAACCCGAGCCGCTCCAGCGAGGCCTGCAGCGTGGCGCGGTCGGGGACGGACGTGCGTTGGATGAAGGCGAACTGGCTGTTGGACATGGGGCGTTTCCTTGGTTGGTTGATTATCCGGCCTGTCCTTGCGCATGTGTGCAGGGGCGCGGAGCGGACCGGTGCGGTCGCCTCCTGGTGCGGTGGCTTGTCGCCGCTACTCCAGAAACAGATCGGAAATCACGGAGCGCAACCACCGGTTGGCAGGGTCCTGCTGGTAGCGGTCATGCCAGTGCTGCTTGATGGCAAAGACCGGCAGGGCGAATGGCGGTGCCAGGGCCTTGACGTCGGCGATGCGCACCAGGGTCTCTGCCAGGCGCTGTGGCACGGTTACCACCAGGTCGGTGTTCGCGACCAGAGCGCCGATGCCCAGGTAGTTGGGCAACTGCAAGGCCACGTGGCGCTCTATGCCGATCCGTTCGAGTTCGTCTTCCACCAGGCTCTGGCCCGTGCCGGCCCCGGTGACTACCACGTGCTTTTCGCGCTTGAACATCGCCATCGACAGGCGCAAGCGGATGCGAGGATGCTGGCTGCGCACCACGCAGGCAAAGTCCTGGTCAAAGAGTTTTTGCTGGTAGAAGCCGGCTTCCAGTTGCGGCATGAAACCCACCGCCAGGTCGGCCTCGCCGGACTCGAGCATCTTCGGCGTCTGCCCTGAGATGTGCGTGATCTGCACCTTGATCCCGGGGGCGATTTCGCCCAGGCGGTTGATCAGTGACGGCAGCAGTGCCAGGTGGGTGATGTCGGTCATGCAGATGCGAAAGGTGCGCTGCGCCCTGGACGGGTCGAAGACGGCCCGCTGCCGGGTGATACCGCGCAGCAGCTCCAGTGCCTGGCGGATCGGCTCTACCAGCGACGTGGCGTGGGGCGTAGGCAGCATGCCGTCCGACGTGCGCACGAACAGCGGGTCGCCAAAATGCCGCCGCAGCCGCGCCAGCGCGATGCTGATGGAGGACTGCGCAATGCCCAGGTTCTCACCTGCGCGCGACACGCTGCGTGTCTTGTAGACCTCGTCAAAAACGGCCAGCAGTTTCAGGTCCATTATTTAAATTTACGTTTGAAGGTATTGACACCATGGCATTGGCGAAATAGTGCCTGGAACCTAGCATTCGGGCAACCCTGCAATCACGGAGACAGACCCATGCAAGACACCCGCCCCGCCACACTGACCGAACCCAGCCGCAACACGCCTGTCTGGGGTGAATACGACGTCGTCGTGCTTGGAGGGGGGCCTGCCGGCATTGCAGCGGCCACCGCGGCGGCGCGGGCCGGGCAGTCCACCTTGCTGATCGAAAGCTATGGCTTCCTGGGAGGCATGGGCACGGCCGCGGGCGTGACGAACTTCTGCGGCCTGCATGCCAATGTGCACGGCACCATCGAACAGGTGGTGCACGGCGTTGCCGATGACCTGCTGGCACGCATCGGCGCGCTCGGAGGCCTCAACGAGCCGCATGTGCTCTTCGGCAACAAGATCGCGGCCCAGGCCTACGACAACGCCGCGTTCAAGGTGGCCGCAGACGACCTGGTGCTCGCCAGCGGCGCGCAGCTGCTGTTCCACGCCACCCTGGTCGGGGTGCTGATGAACGGGCCGCAGGAGATCCGCGCTGCGCTGATCGAAACCAAGTCCGGCCGCTACGCCGTGCTGGCCAGGGTCTTCATCGACTGCACGGGCGATGGGGACCTGGCGGCGTTTGCCGGCGCGCCCTTCGAGAAAGGCACGGACGGGCACGGCATGATGTACCCCTCGACCATGTTCCGGGTCAACGGCGTGGATGCGGCGGTGGCGGGCGATGCCTACAACCACTTCGGCCAACTGATGGACGAGGCCGAAAAGCGCGGGCGCAAGTTCCCGCGCAAGACGCCCATCATCCGCCCGCAGAAGAACCCCGCGGAGTGGCGTGCCAACGTGACCCAGCTGGCCAACGGCGACGGCAGCCCTGTGGACGGCACGAATGCCGCGCAGCTCAGCGATGCAGAGGTACAGGGCCGGCGCCAGATCGTCGACTTCTTCCAGTTCCTGCGCGAATGCGCGCCGGGCTTTCAAAACGCCTACCTGCTGGAGATCGCGCCGCAGGTCGGCGTGCGCGAGACCCGCCGCGTGCTGGGCGAGTACCAGTTGACCGAGGAGGACGTGCTGCAGTGCGCTAGCTTTGACGACAGCATCGGCGTCAACGGCTGGATGATCGAGGAACACGTTGCCGGCAACATCGCTTTCAAGTGGCAGGACATTCCACACAGCCGCGGGTTCAACCATCTGCCCTACCGCATGCTGCTGCCGCTGCAGGTCGACAACCTGCTGGTCGCGGGCCGGTGTGCATCGATGACCCACATGGGCCAATCGGCTGCGCGCGTGTCGGGTGCCTGCTTCGTGATGGGCCAGGCCGCGGGTACGGCTGCCGCGCTGGCCGCGAGCACCAACCTGCGCCCGCGCGACCTGCCTGTCCCCCGGCTGCAGCACGAGCTTGAAGCCGCCGGCGCCTACCTGGGGCGTGACAAGGCCTGACCCCGGAACCCAATGCACAAAAACCACTGGAGACAGACATGAACAGACGCAGCCTTTGCATGGCGGCATGCATCGCTCTCGTGCCGCTGATGGCGCACGCCCAGGCCAACCCGGGGGCCGCATGGCCGACGAAGACGGTGCGCATCCTCGTCGGATTTCCGGGCGGATCGAGTCCGGACATCGTGGCACGCAGCCTGGCCGAGCCGCTGTCCAGGGTGCTCGGGCAGGCCGTCATCGTCGAAAACAAGGCCGGGGCTTCGGGCAACATCGCTGCGGACCAGGTGGCCAAGGCCACGGACGACCACACGTTGGGCGTCGTCATCAATGGCAACCTGACCTCGGCCCGAATGCTGTACCCGAAGCTTCCCTACGACCCCGCGCGGGATTTCAGTTACCTCTCCCTGCTGGCCACGGCACCCCTGGTGCTGGTGGCGCCCGCGAAAGAGTCCGACGGGGCCGCCTTCTTCGCCGCAGCGGCCCGCAATGGAGACCGGTGGAACTACGGCTCGGTCGGTAACGGCTCGGTGGGGCACCTGGGCATGGAAGTGCTCAAGACGAAGTCCAAGGGCCTGGCACCCATGCACGTACCGTTCAAGGGCAATCCTGAGGTGGTCACCGGCCTGCTGGGGGGCGAGATCCAGATGGCGCTGGTGCCCCCGGGCATCGCCATGCCGCAGGTGCGGGCGGGCAAGCTCCGGGCCATCGGTCTTGCGGGTGGGCGCAGCACCGTGGCGCCCGAAGTGCCTTCGCTGGCCGATGCAGGCGTGCGTGACTTCCACCTGGAGGTATGGACCGCCCTGGTGGGCCCATCCAGGCTCTCCAGGGCGGCGCAGGAACGGCTGAATGCCGAGGTCCCCCGCATCATGCGCAGCGCTGAAACCCGCGAGAAGCTGCTCAACCAGGGCTGGCAGGCCGTGGGCACGGCACCGGACGGCCTGGTCAGCCGCGTCAAGGACGAGGCCGCGATCATGGGCGGCATCATCACGGCCCGGGGGATCCGGCTGGAGTAGGGTCCCGCCACATCTGCCGGAGGCTCTGCAGGAAGGGCCTGGGCCCCCTGTGCTCCCCACTGCACGGGTAGGTGCTCATCTGGACCCGGTGCGTTGGTGGCGCACGAAAGACGCCTTCACGCGGGCAGGCGCGTGTAACAGGCCCTGCGCTGCAGCATCTCGTCGGTCTGGCGTGTGGCGGTTTCCAGGTCGTAGGAGGTGTGCGGCGGTGGCGGCGGTGGTGGGGGGAAGATGGCCAGCACGACAGCGTAGAACGCGGGGCACATGAAATCTCCCTGGAGCGCCCAGCGGCCATACGGAGTGCTGTCGGCCGAATCCTGCGTCCAGTGCGCCCAGAAGACGGCAAGGGAGCCGGTGGAGGCCGAGCTGCGTACCACGAGAGGGGTGGCACTCTCCGGCGGCAGGAGCCGCACCGTGCCGTTGCCCGTGCAGTCGCCGTTGGCATGGGTCACCACGCCATAGGATTGGGTGAACCGCGTGGCGTCCTGGCGCACCAGGCGCAAGAGGCCGCGTTCGCTCAGGCGGCTGCCGATCACTGTGCAGCCCTGGGACTGCCAGTCGCCCGCGAGCAGGGCCAGGTCCTGCAGGGGCGGGTCGTCACTGCCGCCGCCGCAGCCGGCCAGTGCGGCGGCGAGGGCGAGCAGCGAGAGTCGGGCGAGCGGGGCAGTCGGTGAAGTGGCAGGGAACAGTGTGGTCATGGCAAAAAGCCCGATTCTGTGGGCCTGCCCGGTCCGTGAGAACCCTACCGGAGTAGGGGTGTGCCAGGCACCGCCCTCAGCACTCGACGACGTTCACCGCCAGCCCGCCGCGCGAGGTCTCCTTGTACTTGACCTTCATGTCCGCGCCGGTCTGCATCATGGTCTTGATCACCTTGTCGAGCGAGACCACGTGCTGGCCGTCGCCGCGCAGCGCCATGCGCGCGGCGTTGATGGCCTTGATGGCGCCCATGGCGTTGCGCTCGATGCAGGGGATCTGCACCAGGCCGCCCACGGGGTCGCAGGTCATCCCGAGGTTGTGCTCCATGCCGATCTCGGCGGCGTTCTCCACCTGCTCGGGGCTGCCGCCCATCACGGCGGCCAGGGCACCGGCGGCCATGGAGCAGGCCACGCCCACCTCGCCCTGGCAGCCCACCTCGGCGCCCGACAGCGAGGCGTTTTTCTTGTAGATGATGCCGATGGCGCCGGCGGTGAGGAGGAAGGCGGCGATGCCCTCCTCATCCGCGCCGGGCAGAAAGTTCACGTAGTACTGCAGCACGGCCGGGATCACGCCGGCCGCGCCGTTGGTGGGTGCGGTCACCACGCGGCCACCGGCAGCGTTTTCCTCGTTGACGGCCATGGCGTACAGATTCACCCAGTCCATCATCGACAAGGGGTCGTGCCGGGCGGCCTCGGGCTGGGTGTTCAGGCTTCTGTGCAACTCGGCCGCGCGGCGGCGCACGTGCATGGGGCCGGGCAGGGTGCCGGTGGCCGCGCAGCCGCGCTGCACGGCACCGGCCATGGTGTGCCAGATGGCCAGCAGCCGGCGGCGCAGCTCGGCGGCGCTGCCCCAGTGCAGTTCGTTGGCGACCATGATCTGAGCCACCGTCAGGCCGGTGGCCTGGCACCGGGCCAGCAGGTCGGCACCGGTGCTGAAGGGGTAGGGCAGGCCGTTGCCATGCCCTGCAGCGTCGGGCCCCGATGCCGCAGCTGAGTTCAACACGCGCTCTCCGGCCGCATCCGTCACGAAGCCGCCGCCCACCGAGTAATACTCGCGTTCGGCGATCTTCACGCCGTTGGCGTCCAGCGCATGGAAGGCCATGCCGTTGGGGTGCAGGGGCAGGCTGCGGCGGCGGAACAGCAGGTGCTCCTTCTCGATGAAGGGCACGCTGCGCTCACCCAGCAGGGCCAGGCTGCGGCTGGCGCGGATCTGGGCGATGGTGGGGGCTATCTGGTCGGGGTCGATGCGGTCGGGCTCGTGCCCGGCCAGGCCCAGCAGCACGGCGGTGTCGGTGCCGTGGCCCATGCCCGTGGCCGAGAGCGAGCCGAACAGCTCCACCACCACGCTGTGCACGGCCGCCAGGCCCACCGTGGCCTGCAGATGGCAGGCAAACTGCCGCGCCGCGATCATGGGCCCCACGGTGTGCGAGCTGGAAGGGCCGATGCCGATCTTGAAGAGGTCGAAAACGCTGACGGACATGGAGTGCTGTGCTTTCGAGGGGATACCGGTGGGTTCCGTGAATGGCGATGGGCTGCATGCCGCTGGCCGGCAGGCAGACCGAGAAAACAGCGATGGCGCGGGTAGCGCCATCGCTGGTGGGTCATGGGCAAAACAACATGCGCCCTTCGCACTGCCTGCACTCTTGGTGCAGGAGTGCCGCGAGGCTAACCGTGCCCGGTGGCGACAGCACACGCGTTATCCCTGAGCCACGCAGCCTTGCCAGGCCGCAAAACCAGTGGATTTTCTGATTTGCTATGTTTTAAATAGCATCGGTGTGATTGCTGGAAAGGAATTTTGGCCATCCAGGAGCCATCGGCAAAGACGTAGCTGGCCCCGCTTTCCGCCCATGAATGTTTCTTACACTGCGCCGCTGTCTGCCCTGTGCGCCACCACCAGCGCCATCTCCACCAGGGGTGTTGCCGCCGCATGGTCCGCCGCGCTGGCTGCGCCTGGTGGTGGCCGCCGCACCAGCGAGTGGGCGTGCACTGCGGGTGGCGCCACCTGCTGGCGGACCAGGCCGCCGGCCATCCAGCCGCACAGCATGCGCCTGGCATCCGCCGTCTGGGCAGGTTCACGCACGAACAGCTCGCACGACAGGATGCGGTGCCTGTGGCTGCCGGCCTCGCGCAGCAGACGGTCGGCGGCAGCCAGCACCTGGGCCATGCCGTGCTCCATGTCCGTACTGGGCGAAGGGCTGGCGGCCGCAGCGGTGTTCAGGCAGGCGATGCGCAGGCACAGCGACGTGGCAGCATGCCGCACGCCCACGCGCAGCCGGGCTGCCACGCGCGTTGGTGCGCGAGCCGTGCCGGCGGCGGGCGGGGCGGTGCTGCAATCGGTGGCCATGGTGCTGTGACTTCGGTCGTGCGGTGTTCGTTCCGTCAGTCCAGCGTGTCCAGGCGCCCGGCGCTGGCGGCCACGGCCCCCAGCAGGCCCGCCAGCAGCAGCATGGCCGCCACCAGGCTAGTGGCGTGCGCCACGAAGCCGATCAGCGCCGGCCCCATGAGGACGCCGGCATAGCCCATGGTGGCAATCGCCGGCACCGCCAGGCTTTCCGGCATGGCGTGCTGCCTGCCAGCGAGCGAGAACAGCACCGGCACGATGTTGGAGCAGCCCAGGCCCACCAGCGCAAAGCCGGGCAGTGCCAGCGGCCATGTGGGGACCAGCGTGGCCAGGGCCAGGCCGGCTGCGGCCAGCAGGGCGCCCGTGAGCACGGTGCGCTGCGGGCCGATGCGGCGCACCCAGCGGTCCCCCGTGAGGCGCCCCAGCGTCATCGCCACCGCGAAGGCGGCATAGCCCAGGCCCGCACGCTCGGCGGGCATGCCCTGCACCTGGGTGAGGAACACGGCGCTCCAGTCCAGCATGGCGCCTTCGGCCAGGAAGAGGATGAAGCACAGCGTGCCGATGAACAAGACCACGCCCGTGGGGCGGGCGAAGGCCGGGCCGCTCTGCGCGCCGCCGCCGGCCAGGAAATGGGGCGCCGCCAGCGCCAGCAGTGCCAGCACCACGGCCGCCACGGCGGCGGTGGCCTGACCCAGCGAGGCACCCAGCACGCCCAGCAGCACGATCATGCCGCCGGCCCCCGCCACGCCCCCCAGGCTGAACAGACCGTGAAAACCCGACATCATGGGCCGGCCACTGGCCCGCTCGACCAGGATGGCCTGGATGTTGCCCGCGCAGCCCAGGCCGCCGATGCCCGCGCCGAACAGGAACAGTGCCACCCCCAGCCAGGGCGCCGTGGGCACCAGGGCCAGCAGCGGCAAGGCCAGGCACACCGCCAGGGCCGACGCCACCAGCACGCGCCTGCAGCCCCAGCGTGCACTGAACGCACCGGCCAGCGGCATGGAGAGGATGGAGCCTGCGCCCATGCACAGCAGCAACACGCCCAGCGTCGCTTCATTGAGGCCCAGCCGGTCCTTGGTGAACGGCACCAGCGGCGCCCAGGCCGCCATGGCAAAGCCGCTGATGAAGAAAGCCACGCGCGTGGCGTGTGCTGCCACACGGCTGGCGGCCGTGGCGGGCGCCGCCGGGTGTGCCGTTGCGGCGGCAGAGGCCGGGACGTTGGTGCTGGAAGAGGTCATGGAAGGCAGGGGGAGGGCCAGTGTGGAGCCTTTGGATTGCAGGGTCATGGCAGGGTGGGCATGCCCTCGGTTGGCGGGAGGGCTTTGTGCCTGGCCCTGCCGTGCGGGCCGCTGCGCGGGCATGTCACAGGCCCGGCACATGATGAGCAAATCTAACCAGTTGTGTCCTTGCATGGGGCCGATGCTACGCAGTGGCGATCCGGATGACTATCGACAATAATTCGCGAATTCATGAAACCAGCTCATGCCAAAACCATTCCCGTCGTCCCGGGTGCGCCGCGCCGCCTGCCGCCGCTGAACATGCTGCGTGCCTTTGAGGCGGCGGGCCGGCTGCTCAGCGTGACGCAGGCTGCGCACGAGCTTTCGGTGACGCAAAGCGCCGTCAGCCACCAGATCAAGGCGCTGGAGGAATGGCTGGGCGTGGCCCTGGTGCAGCGCGAGGGGCGGGGCCTGGCGCTCACGCCGCCGGGGGCGGCCTACCTGCCGGGGCTGACCAGCGCGCTGGACCTGATGGCCCGCTCCACCGCCGGCATCGAGCGGCTCACGCGGCGCAACACGCTGGCGGTGAATGCCACCTCCACCTTTGCCACGCAGTGGTTGATCCCGCGCCTGGCGGCCTTCTGCGCGCAGATGCCGGGGCTGGACGTGCAGCTCGTCACCACCGTGGGGCATCTGGACTTCGAGCCGGCGGACTACGACGTGTCGATTCGCTGCTTTGCCGATGGCGAACTGGCGCTGCTGCAGCAGCGCATACCCTGGCGCGGCATCAGTGCGGGTGCGTTTCTTCCTGATGTGCTTACCCCGGTGTGCGGCCCTGCGCTCCTGGCGGGAGGCAAGACCATGCACCGGCCGCAGGACCTGGCGCGCCACACGCTGCTGCACAGCCGGTCCACTCCCCTGGTGTGGCAGCAGTGGCTGCATGAGGCGGGCACGCAGGACATCCAGCCCGCCGGCGACCTGGTGTTCGACCATGCCCACCTGAGCGTGCAGGCCGCCATCCAGGGCCTGGGCGTGGCGCTGGGCAATCCGCGCTTCCTGGGCGAGGCGCTGGCCAGCGGGCTGCTGGCCATGCCCTTCCCGGAGTTGCTCTCGGGCGACAAGAAGTACTACTGGATGCTCTCGCCGCGGGCCGCGCAGGATGCGGCGTCGGTGGCGTTCTGCGACTGGCTCGCGGTGGCATGAGCCGCCCGCCGGGCATCGACCGCTTACATCACCAGCGCGCGCCCCAGCATCACGCACCAGTCCCAGGCATTGAGCTTGGGGCGGGTGTGCAGGCTGGCCCCCTTGAGGGCCTGCACCTTGTCCAGGATGCGCAGGCCGCCCTGCACCACCAGGCGCAGCTCCCAGCCGGCTCGGCCGGGCAGGCGGTGCACCAGTGGGGCGCCACGCAGCATGCTGGCACGGGCCCAGGCGGCGCAGTCCAGGATGAGGCGGGCGTTCTGCGGGTTGCTGCGCAGCTCCAGCAACTCGGCCTGGCAGGCGCCGTGGGCGGCGCAGTCCTCGCGCGGCAGGTAGTGGCGCCCGCGCGGGATGTCCACGCTCAGGTCCTGCCAGAAGTTGGCCAGTTGCAGGGCGGTGCAGATGTCGTCGCTCTGCGCAAGGGCCTTGTCGCCGTCCACGCCATACAGGTGCAGCAGCAGCCGGCCCACGGGGTTGGCCGAGCGGCGGCAGTAGTCCAGCAGCTCGGTGCGGTCGGCGTAGCCGTCGGCATCGCGGGTCTTTTCCACGTCCTGGGCAAAGGCACTGAGCAGGTCGGCCAGCAGCGGCACGGGCAGCCGGTGGCTGACCAGCACGGCCTGCAGCGGCACGAACACATCGGCCCAGCGGGGCGAGGGGGTGTGGCCTTCGGCGATGGCCGACAGGTCGGCATTGAACGCGGCCAGGTCGGCCAGGCGCTGGGCGGGCGGGGCATCGCCCTCGTCGGCGATGTCGTCGGCCGTGCGCGCGAAAGCGTAGATCGCGGCGATCACCGGGCGCAGGTGTGGCGGGCACAGCAGCGATGCGACCGGGAAATTCTCATAGTGCGTGACCGGCGGTGCCACGGCGGTCACGGCAGAGGGGGGGGCAGCGGGCTGGGGGCTAGGGGATGGATTCACGGCATGGATTGTCGCTTGACAAGGCGCAGGCGTTCTCATAGATTACTAACCAGTCAGTCAGTAACTTGTTTGGTCAGTGTTAACCCTGCCACGGCTTGGCAGCCGTGGGGGTGGCGCTGGCCGAGCTTCGTGTTGCCCTTTTCACTCACCGGATTTTCCATGCGCACACCCTCCGCCTCGCGGCCCATTCACCGGCCCTCCAGGTTTTTGTTGCTGGCGGCCTCGGCCCTGGTGCTGGCAGCCTGCTCGCAGCCGGCCCCGCCCGAGGAGCCGGTGCGTTCCGTCAAGCTGATGACGGTGGGCGTGGGTGCCCTGCAGTCGCAGGTGGAATACGCCGGCGACGTGCGTGCCCGCGTGGAATCGCGCCTGGGCTTTCGCGTGGCAGGCAAGATCGTGCAGCGCCAGGCCGAGCTGGGCCAGCGCGTGAAGGCCGGCGACGTGCTCGCCCAACTGGACCCGCGCGACTACCAGTTGGCTGCCGACTCGGCGCGTGCGCAACTGGCCTCGGCCACCACGCAGCGTGACCTGGCCGCGGCCGACTACAAGCGCTACCAGACGCTCAAGGACCAGAACTTCATCAGCGGTGCCGAGCTGGAGCGCCGTGACGCGACCTTGAAGGCCGCGCAGGCCACGCTGGACCAGGCGCGCGCACAGCTGTCGTCGCAAGGCAACCAGGCCACCTACACGCGCCTGGTGGCCGATGTGTCGGGCGTGGTCACGGGCATCGAAGCCGAGCCGGGCCAGGTCGTCTCCGCCGGCACACCGGTGGTGCGCATTGCGCAGGACGGCCCGCGCGACGTGGTGTTTGCCGTGCCCGAGGACAAGGTCGCCCAGATCACCGTGGGCTCCGACGTGGCCGTGCGCGGCTGGTCGGGCGGTGCCGAGCTGGCGGGCAAGGTGCGCGAGGTGGCGGCCAGTGCCGATGCGGCCACGCGCACCTTCCAGGTCAAGGTCGCCATCGAGGGCAAGGAAGCGCTGCCCCTGGGCGCCACCGTGTACGCCCAGCCCAAGGCCCTGGGCCATGCCGGCGTGGTGGCCATGAAGCTGCCCACCAGCGCACTGCGCCAGGAGGGCCAGGCCACTGCCGTGTGGGTGTACGACGCGGCCACCAGCACCGTGAAATCCCAGGTCGTGCAGATCGCCACCGCCGACGGCAACGACGCTGTGGTGGCCGCGGGCCTGACCCCCGGCATGCAGGTGGTGGCCACCGGTGTGCACGTGCTCTCGCCAGGGCAGAAGGTCATGATCTACCAGCCCAAGTCGAACGGGGCCCCGGCGGCCAAGGCGCAGACGGCTGCAGGGAATGCGGCGCTGCCGGCTGCGGCCCCCGCGCCAGCGGCGACGCCCGTGGCTGCGGCCCCTGCTTCCAAGTAAGGGCCCGCCATGAGCCAGATCCAACCAAAAGAGGGGTTCAACCTCTCCAAATGGGCGCTCGACCACCCGGCGCTCACGCGCTACCTGATGGTGGTGCTGATGCTGCTGGGCTTTGCCGCC
The DNA here is from genome assembly GCA_040387235.1 of Pseudomonadota bacterium. Taxonomy (GTDB): domain Bacteria; phylum Pseudomonadota; class Gammaproteobacteria; order Burkholderiales; family Burkholderiaceae_C; genus Acidovorax. The sequence continues at coordinate 9,733 of JAZKEE010000039.1, read as the reverse complement.
TACTTCCAGCTGGGGCAGGACGAAGACCCGCCGTTCACCTTCCGCGCCATGGTGGTGCGCACCTACTGGCCCGGCGCCACGGCGCAGCAAGTGGCCGAGCAGGTCACCGACAAGCTCGAGCGAACCCTGCAGGAGGTGCCCTACGCCGACAAGATCCGCAGCTACTCCAAGCCCGGCGAGTCGCAGATCATCTTCCAGATCAAGGACTCGTCCAAGGGCAGCGAGGTGGCCAACGTCTGGTACACCGTGCGCAAGAAGATCGGGGACATGCGCTACACGCTGCCCACGGGCATCCAGGGGCCGTTCTTCAACGACGACTTCGGTGACGTGTATGGCGTGATCTACGCGCTCGAATCCGAGGGCTTCAGCTACGCAGAACTCAAGAACTTTGCCGACGACGCACGCCAGCAACTGCTGCGCGTGCCCGATGTGGCCAAGGTCGAACTGTTCGGCGTGCAGGACGAAAAGCTCTTCATCGAGATTTCGCAAAAGCGCCTGTCGCAGCTGGGCCTGGACATGAACCAGGTGCTGGCCCAGCTGGGCCAGCAGAACGCCGTGGAAGGCGCGGGCGCCGTGCAGACGCCGCTGGACCAGGTGCAGGTGCGCGTGGCCGGCCAGTTCAATGCCATCGAAGACCTCGCGGCCATGCCGATCCGCGGCCCTTCCGGCGCGCAGCTGCGCCTGGGCGACATCGCCGAGATCAAGCGCGGCTACGTGGACCCCACCGCCGTGAAGGTTCGCCACCAGGGCAAGGAAGTGATCGCCCTGGGTGTCTCCATGACCAAGGGCGGCGACATCATCGCCCTGGGCAAGGCGCTGCACACCGCCACTGACCGCATTGCCACCGCGCTGCCCGCCGGCGTGAAGCTGGTGAACGTGCAGGACCAGCCCAAGGCCGTGGCCACCTCGGTCAACGAGTTCGTGAAGGTGCTGATCGAGGCCGTGGTCATCGTGCTGGCCGTGAGCTTCGTCGCCCTGGGCTTTCACAAGCGGCCCGGCAAGAACCCGCTGTGGAAGCGCTGGTACATCGATCCGCGCCCCGGCCTGGTGGTGGGCATCACCATCCCCATGGTGCTGGCCGTGACCTTCCTGGGCATGTGGTACTGGAACATCGGGCTGCACAAGATATCGCTCGGTTCGCTGATCATCGCGCTGGGCCTGCTGGTGGACGACGCCATCATTGCCGTGGAGATGATGGTGCTCAAGCTCGAAGAGGGCTACGACAAGGTGCGTGCCGCCACCTTCGCCTACGAGCTCACGGCCATGCCCATGCTCACGGGCACACTGATCACGGCGGTGGGCTTTCTGCCCATCGGCATCGCCAAGTCGACCACCGGCGAATACACCTTCGCGATCTTCGCGGTGACGGTGCTCGCGCTGGTGCTGAGCTGGATCGTGTCGGTCTACTTCGTTCCCTACCTGGGCACGCTGCTGCTCAAGGTGCCGGCCCATGTGGCCCACGCGCAGGAGCACCACGGCGTGGAGGCGGGCGGGCACGAGGTGTTCGACAGCCCGTTCTACAACTTCTTCCGCCGCCTGGTGACCTGGTGTGTGCTCCACCGCTGGATCACCATCGCCCTCACCGTGGGTACGTTTGCGCTGGGCATCTTCGGCATGGGCAAGGTGCAGCAGCAGTTCTTCCCCGATTCGAGCCGCCCCGAGATCATCGTCGACGTGTGGTTCCCCGAAGGCACGTCCTTTGCAGGCAATGAAGAGGTCACCAAGCGCGTGGAAGCGCGCCTGCTGGCCGAGCCGGGTGTGAACACCGTGAGCACCTGGGTCGGTTCGGGCGTGCCGCGTTTCTACCTGCCGCTGGACCAGGTGTTCCCGCAGAGCAACGTGTCGCAGTTCATCGTGGTGCCGCAGGACCTGAAGGTGCGCGAGAGCCTGCGCATCAAGCTGCCCGGCCTGCTGGCGCAGGAGTTCCCTGAAGTGCGTGGCCGCGTGAAGCTGCTGCCCAATGGGCCGCCCGTGCCTTACCCGGTGCAGTTCCGCGTGGTCGGTCTGGACCCGCTGGTGCTGCGCGAGCGCGCCGACGAGGTCAAGGCCGCCCTGCGCGAGAACCCCCAGATGCGCGGCGTGAACGACAACTGGAACGAGTCCGTGAAGGTGTTGCGCCTGGAGGTGGACCAGGCCAAGGCGCGCGCCCTGGGCGTGACCAGCCAGTCCATCGCCCAGGCCAGCAAGACCATTCTCTCGGGCACGCAGGTGGGCCAGTTCCGCGAGGGCGACAAGCTCATCGACATCATGCTGCGCCAGCCGCTTGATGAACGCAACGCCATCACCGACATCGCCAACGCCTACCTGCCCACGGCCTCGGGCAAGTCGATCCCGCTCACGCAGATCGCCAAGCCGGTGTTCACCTGGGAGCCGGGCGTGATGTGGCGCGAGAACCGCGACTACGCCATCACCGTGCAGGGCGACGTGACCGAAGGCGTGCAGGGCGCCACCGTCACCGCGCAACTGCTGCCCAACCTGCGCGCCATCGAGGCCAAGTGGCGCGAGGCCGGGCAGGGCGGCTATCGCATCGAGGTGGCCGGTGCCGTGGAGGAAAGCTCCAAGGGCTCGGCCTCCATTGCGGCCGGCATCCCGATCATGCTGTTCGTCACCTTCACGCTGCTGATGCTGCAACTGCACAGCTTCAGCCGCGCCATGCTGGTGTTCCTGACCGGGCCGCTGGGCCTGGCCGGCGTGGCAGGCGCTCTCATCCTGCTCAACCGCCCCTTCGGCTTTGTGGCGCTGCTTGGCGTGATCGCGCTGATGGGCATGATCCAGCGCAACTCGGTGATCCTGATCGACCAGATCGAGCAGGACCGCGCCAAGGGCATCCCCGCGTGGGACGCGATTGTCGAATCCGCCGTGCGCCGGCTGCGCCCCATCGTGCTCACGGCCGCCGCGGCCGTGCTGGCCATGATCCCGCTGTCGCGCAGCGTGTTCTGGGGCCCGATGGCCGTGGCCATCATGGGCGGGCTGATCGTGGCCACGGTGCTGACCTTGCTGGCCCTGCCGGCGATGTACGCGGCCTGGTTCCGCGTGAAGCGGCCCGAGGACGAGCGGCTGGCCGCGGCCTGAGCCCCCAGGGCAATGCCCCTGCCGTGGGCGGGGGCAGGGTGAACCCTTGCATGCCACAGGCGTGCGGAAATCGGGGAGCCCCGCTTCTCAGGTTAAAATCTAAGGTTGACCGATTTCACACAGGCGGCGGGCATACCTTGCCGCCTGTTTGTTTGTTGTTGAACCGCGCGGGTGGCGAAATTGGTAGACGCACCAGGTTTAGGTCCTGACGCCAGCAATGGTGTGGGGGTTCGAGTCCCCCCCCGCGCACCATCCATGTGAGACCTTGCGGAACACTGCGCAGCAGCGAGCACGATCACATTCTTAGAGTCTTAGAGGAATAGCCATGTCCGTTACTGTTGAAACCCTTGAGAAGCTCGAGCGCAAGATCACGCTGAGCGTGCCCCTGACCGCGATCCAGACCGAAGTCGACACGCGTCTGAAGCGCCTGGCGCGCACCGTGAAGATGGACGGTTTCCGTCCCGGAAAGGTGCCCATGAACGTGGTCGCCCAGCGCTACGGCTATTCCGTGCAGTACGAAGTGCTCAACGACAAGGTCGGTGAAGCCTTTGCCGTGGCCGCCAACGAAGCCAAGCTGCGCGTGGCCGGCCAGCCCCGCATCACCGAAAAAGACGGCGCCCCCGAAGGCCAGGTGACCTTCGACGCCATCTTCGAAGTGTTCCCCGAAGTCAAGATCGGCGACCTGTCGGACGCCGAAGTCGAGAAGCTGTCGGCCGACGTGACCGATTCGGCCATCGACAAGACCATCGACATCCTGCGCAAGCAGCGCCGCACCTTCGCCCAGCGCGCCCAGGGCGCCGCTGCCGAAGACGGCGACCGCGTGTCCGTGGACTTCGAAGGCAAGATCGATGGCGAGCCGTTCGACGGCGGCAAGGCCGAGGACTTCCAGTTCCTGGTCGGCGAAGGCCAGATGCTCAAGGAATTCGAAGAAGCCGTGCGCGGCATGAAGACCGGCGAAAGCAAGACCTTCCCGCTGGCCTTCCCGGCCGACTACCACGGCAAGGACGTGGCCGGCAAGACGGCTGACTTCCTGGTCACGGTCAAGAAGATCGAAGCCGCCAACCTGCCCGAAGTGAACGACGCCCTGGCCAAGTCGCTGGGCATCGCCGACGGTTCGGTGGACGGCCTGCGCGCCGACATCAAGAAGAACCTGGAGCGCGAAGTCAAGTTCCGCCTGCTGGCCCGCAACAAGCAAGCCGTGATGGACGCCCTGGTGGCCAAGGCCGAGCTGGACCTGCCCAACGCCAGCGTGCAGGCCGAAATCGGCCGCCTGCTGGAAGGCGCCCGCGCCGACCTCAAGCAGCGCGGACTGAAGGACGCCGACAAGGCCGAGATCCCTGACGACGTGTTTCGTCCCCAGGCCGAGCGCCGCGTGCGCCTGGGCCTGGTGGTGGCCGAGCTGGTGCGTGCCAACGAACTGCAGGCCAAGCCCGAGCAGCTCAAGGCCCACATCGACGAGCTGGCTGCCAGCTACGAGAAGCCCGAAGACGTGGTGCGCTGGTACTTCGGCGACCGCCAACGCCTGGCCGAAGTGGAAGCCGTGGTCATCGAGAACAACGTGACCGACTTCGTGCTGGGCAAGGCCAAGGTCGTTGACAAGGCCGTGTCGTTCGATGAACTGATGGGCCAGCAAGGCTAAAGCCGGTGTTCGCCAGCCATCCTTGTGCGGATGGCCCGCGATAGCTTGCCGCAGGGGCTTGTGCTTTCATGCACAAGCCCCAATTCATTTCTGGGTACAGTACCTGCTTGCACTGGAGAAAACATGAGTTCACTGGATACACAAGCCCTGGGCATGGTCCCCATGGTCATCGAGCAGTCGGGACGCGGCGAGCGCTCCTATGACATCTATTCGCGCCTGCTCAAGGAGCGCATCATCTTTCTGGTGGGCGAGGTCAACGACCAGACCGCCAACCTGGTGGTGGCGCAGCTGCTCTTCCTGGAGAGCGAGAACCCCGACAAGGACATTTCGTTCTACATCAACTCGCCTGGCGGCAGCGTGACGGCCGGCATGGCCATCTACGACACCATGCAGTTCATCAAGCCCGATGTGTCGACCATGTGCGTGGGCTTTGCGGCCAGCATGGGCGCCTTCCTGCTGGCGGCTGGCGCCAAGGGCAAGCGTTTCTCGCTGCCCAACTCGAAGATCATGATCCACCAAGTGCTGGGCGGCGCACGCGGCCAGGCGACCGACATCGAGATCCATGCGCGCGACATCCTGCGCACCAAGGACCAGATGAACCGCATCCTGGCCGAGCGCACGGGCCAGCCGTTGGAAAAGGTCAAGAACGACACCGAGCGCGATTACTTCCTCACGGCCGATGAGGCCAAGGAATATGGTCTGGTGGACCAGGTGATCGCCCAGCGCCCCTGATATAGGCGATGTGATCGGTCAGCGGCGTTCGTTTCCCTGAAAACGGAGGCACCCGGCTTGCCTGGTGCCTCCTTCCTGTAGCCTTGGGGTGGAGTGCACTGCATTCCACCCCTGGAAAGCAGGCAGTTTCCCGGGGAAACAACGCCGCTTTTTATTTGGTTATCATCTCCCGACAACTTTCCGTAACAAGGCATTGCCCCCATGGCCGAGAAAAAAGGCTCCTCCAGCGAGAAAACCCTCTACTGCTCTTTCTGCGGCAAAAGCCAGCACGAAGTGAAGAAGCTGATCGCCGGACCGTCCGTCTTTATCTGCGACGAGTGCATTGACCTGTGCAACGAAATCATCCGTGACGAGCTGCCCTCCGGCGACCTGGCCAAGGACGCGAAGAGCGACCTGCCCACGCCCCTGGAGATCAAGTCCAACCTGGACAACTACGTCATCGGCCAGGACGTGGCCAAGCGCACGCTGGCGGTGGCGGTGTACAACCACTACAAGCGCCTGCGCCACAAGGACAAGGCGCACAAGGACGATATCGAGCTCTCCAAGAGCAACATCCTGCTGATCGGGCCCACGGGTTCGGGCAAGACGCTCTTGGCCCAGACGCTGGCGCGCATGCTGGACGTGCCCTTCGTGATGGCCGATGCCACCACCCTGACGGAAGCCGGCTATGTGGGCGAAGACGTGGAGAACATCGTCCAGAAGCTGCTGCAAAGCTGCAACTACGAAGTCGAGCGGGCCCAGCGCGGCATCGTCTACATCGACGAGATCGACAAGATCTCGCGCAAGTCGGACAACCCCTCCATCACCCGCGACGTGTCGGGAGAGGGAGTTCAGCAGGCGCTGCTCAAGCTGATCGAAGGCACCATGGCCAGCGTGCCGCCCCAGGGCGGGCGCAAGCACCCGAACCAGGACTTTCTGCAGATCGACACGACCAACATCCTGTTCATCTGCGGCGGCGCGTTCGCGGGCCTGGAGAAGGTGATCGAGAACCGCACCGAGGCATCGGGCATCGGCTTTGGCGCATCGGTCAAGAGCAAGAAGCAGCGTTCACTGACCGAGGTGTTCACCGAGATCGAGCCCGAGGACCTGATCAAGTTCGGCATCATCCCCGAGCTGGTGGGCCGCATGCCCGTGGTCACGGCGCTGGCCGAGCTGAGCGAGGATGCGCTGGTGCAGATCCTGACCGAGCCCAAGAACGCGCTGGTCAAGCAGTACAGCAAGCTCCTGGCGATGGAAGGCGTGGACCTGGAGATCCGCCCCGCCGCGCTCAAGGCCATCGCCCGCAAGGCCCTGGCCCGCAAGACCGGTGCACGCGGCCTGCGCTCGATCCTGGAGCAGTCGCTGATCGGTACCATGTTCGACCTGCCCAACCAGAGCAACGTCGAGAAAGTCGTGGTGGACGAATCCACCATCGAGGAAAGCAAGCCGCCGCTGCTCGTTTACCGAGAAGCGGCCAAGAAGGCCTAGGCCCTGGGAACGCAAGCACGCGTTCCTGAGCGTTCTGCAATGTCCCGGCGGCGCACGCAACTGATTGCATGCGCCGCGCAGGGCAGCCGCCTGTGCTGCCCTTCAACCCTTCTTTCAGTACGGCTGGGAGCGGGGGTTGAAAATCCCCTTATGTGGTCCATATTCCACAGAGTTAACTGAGGATTTCCATGTCCGGACATACCCCCCTGCCAGCCACCCCCATCGACCTGCCGCTGTTGCCCCTGCGCGACGTGGTGGTGTTCCCCCACATGGTGATACCGCTTTTCGTGGGCCGCCCCAAGAGCATCAAGGCGCTGGAGCTGGCCATGGAGGCCGACCGCCGCATCATGCTGGTGGCCCAGAAGGCCGCCGCCAAGGATGAGCCCTCGGTGGCCGACATGTTCGACGTCGGCTGCGTCTCCACCATCCTGCAGATGCTCAAGCTGCCCGACGGCACCGTGAAGGTGCTGGTCGAAGGCCAGCAGCGCGCGCTGGTGTCGTCCATCGAGGATGGCGAGACGCACTTCACCGCCACCGTGACTCCCGTGGAGCCTGCTGCCGAGGCCGCCAAGCCCAGCGAGATCGAGGCCCTGCGCCGCGCGGTGATGCAGCAGTTCGACCAGTACGTCAAGCTCAACAAGAAGATCCCGCCCGAGATCCTCACCACCATCTCCAGCATCGACGATCCGGGCCGCCTGGCCGACACGATTGCCGCGCACCTGCCGCTCAAGCTTGAGAACAAGCAGATCGTGCTCGACCTGTCGGACGTGAAGGCGCGCCTGGAAAACCTGTTCGAGCAACTCGACCGCGAAGTCGACATCCTCAACGTCGACAAGAAGATCCGTGGCCGCGTGAAGCGCCAGATGGAGAAGAACCAGCGCGACTTCTACCTCAACGAGCAGGTCAAGGCGATCCAGAAGGAGTTGGGCGAAGGCGAAGAGGGCGCGGACATCGAGGAGATCGAGAAGAAGATCAAGCTCGCCAAAATGCCCGCCGAAGCGCGCAAGAAGGCCGATGCCGAGTTCAAGAAGCTCAAGCTCATGTCGCCCATGTCGGCCGAGGCCACCGTGGTGCGCAACTACATCGACGTGCTCACGGCGCTGCCCTGGAGCAAGAAGACCAAGATCAAGCACGACCTCGTCAATGCCGAAGGCGTGCTCAACGAAGACCACTTCGGCCTGGACAAGGTCAAGGACCGCATCCTTGAATACCTTGCAGTGCAGCAGCGCGTGGACAAGGTCAAGGCGCCCATCCTGTGCCTGGTAGGCCCTCCTGGCGTGGGCAAGACCTCGCTGGGCCAGTCCATCGCCAAGGCCACCGGCCGCAAGTACGTGCGCATGGCCCTGGGCGGCATGCGCGACGAGGCCGAGATCCGCGGGCACCGCCGCACCTACATCGGCGCGCTGCCGGGCAAGGTGCTGCAGAGCCTGTCCAAGGTGGGCACGCGCAATCCGCTGTTCCTGCTGGACGAGATCGACAAGCTCGGCACCGACTTCCGCGGCGACCCCTCGAGTGCGCTGCTGGAGGTGCTGGACCCCGAGCAGAACCACACCTTCGGCGACCACTACGTCGAGGTGGACTTCGACCTCTCCGACGTGATGTTCGTCGCCACCTCGAACTCGATGAACATCCCGCCGGCCCTGCTCGACCGCATGGAAGTGATCCGCCTGTCGGGTTACACCGAGGACGAGAAGACCAGCATCGCCATGAAGTACCTGCTGCCCAAGCAGCTCAAGAACAATGGCGTGAAGGACGAGGAGCTCGAGATCACCGAGCCTGCCGTGCGCGACATGGTGCGCTACTACACGCGGGAAGCCGGCGTGCGCTCGCTCGAGCGCGAGCTGTCCAAGATCTGCCGCAAGGTGGTCAAGGGCCTGCAGCTCAAGAAGTTCGAGCCCCAGGTGGTCGTGACCGCCGACAACCTGCCCGACTTCCTGGGTGTGCGCAAGTACACCTATGGCCGTGCCGAGGCGCAGAACCAGGTCGGCCAGGTGGTCGGCCTGGCGTGGACCGAGGTGGGCGGCGACCTGCTGACCATCGAAGCCGCCGCCATGCCCGGCAAGGGCGTGATCACGCGCACCGGCTCGCTGGGCGACGTGATGAAGGAATCGGTCGAGGCTGCCCGCACTGTGGTGCGCAGCCGCTCGCGCATCCTCGGGATCAAGGACGAAGCCTTCGAGAAGCGCGACATCCACATCCACGTGCCCGACGGCGCCACACCCAAGGACGGCCCGAGCGCCGGTGCCGCCATGACCACGGCTTTCGTCTCCGCACTCACGGGCATTCCCGTGCGCGCCGACGTGGCCATGACTGGCGAGATCACGCTGCGCGGTGAAGTCACCGCCATCGGCGGCCTGAAGGAAAAGCTGCTGGCAGCCCTGCGCGGCGGCATCAAGACGGTTCTTATCCCCGAAGAGAACGTGAAGGACCTGGCCGAGATCCCGGACAACGTCAAGAGCGGCCTGGAGATCGTGCCCGTGCGCTGGATCGACAAGGTGCTGGAGATCGCCCTGGAAAGCATGCCCGTGCCCCTGACGGACGAGGAAGTGGCCGTGGCACCAGCGCCATCGACCGACAAGGCCACGCCCGCGGCAGATGGCCTGAAGCACTGAGACGGCGTGAGCGAAGCGGCTGGGTAAAAAAAGTCGATGGAATGAAGGGATCGCAAATTTTTTGAGGGGACTTTCAGAGACCCCCAAAAAATGCGCTACAATTCATTCCATCGCAGCACACAACGTACTAAACGATGTACAATGTAAGGCTTCGGTAAAATGCGGGAATAGCTCAGTTGGTAGAGCGCAACCTTGCCAAGGTTGAGGTCGA
>JAZKEE010000038.1:0-22923 GCA_040387235.1 Pseudomonadota bacterium | reverse complement strand
GGCGCTGCGAGCGCACCGAGGTCGACGTGGTGCGCTACCAGCCCGAGCCCGAGCGCATTGCCTTCGTGGCCGAGCTGGCGCGCCGCTGGTGCGTGCTGCGCAGCAAGCCGCACGTGGGCAAGCGCGTGGCGCTCATCCTGGCCAACTACCCCAACGACGATGCGCGACTGGCCAACGGCGTGGGCCTGGATACACCGGCCTCCACCGTGCTCATTTTGCAGGCGCTGCGCGATGCGGGCTACACCACCGGCGAACTGCCCGAGGGCGGCGATGCGCTGATCGCGCAGCTGGTGGAGGGCGTGACCAACAACCTCGACGCCAACGCCGACCGCCCCGCGGGCCAGAGCCTGGCCATGGCCGACTACCTGGCCGACTTCGGGGCCCTGCCGCAGGCCAGCCAGGACGCGGTGAGCGCCCTGTGGGGCCTGCCCGGCGCAGACCCCATCGTGCGCAGCGGCCGCTTCATGGTGCCGGGCGTGCGCCTGGGCAATGTCTTCGTGGGCATACAGCCCGCGCGTGGCCGCGACCTGGACCTGGTGGCCAGCTACCACGATGCCGACCTGGTGCCCACGCACGGCTACCTGGCCTTCTACTTCTGGCTGCGCCGCGTGTTCGCGGTGGACGCCGTGGTGCACGTGGGCAAGCACGGCAACCTCGAATGGCTGCCGGGCAAGAGCGTGGCGCTGGGCGCCGCCTGCTGGCCCGATGCCATCCTGGGCCCGCTACCGCACCTGTACCCCTTCATCGTCAACGACCCGGGTGAAGGCAGCCAGGCGAAGCGGCGCACGCAGGCCGTCATCATCGACCACCTGATGCCCGCCCTCACACGGGCCGAGACCTACGGCCCGCTGCAGCAGCTCGAGCGCGCCATGGACGAGTACTACGAAGCCCTGTCGCTCGACCCGCGCCGCGCCAAGCTGCTGCGCCAGAGCATCCTCGACCAGGTGCTGCAGCACCGCCTGCACCAGGAGCTGGGTTTTGCGCCGCCGGCCGACGATGTGCAGCGCGAAGCCCTGCTCGGCCGGCTCGACGCCTACCTGTGCGAGATCAAGGAATCGCAGATCCGCGACGGCCTGCACATTCTGGGCCGCTCGCCTCGGGATCGCCAGCGCACCGACACGCTGGTGGCGCTGGCGCGCTTTCCGGGCGGGTTGGCACCGGAGCAGGGCAGCCTGCTCGTGGCCCTGGCCCGCGACCTGGGCCTTGGCGACTTCGACCCGCTGAACCCCGAGTGGGCCGCCCCCTGGACCGGGCCGCGCCCCGAGGCATTGCAAGTGATGGGCGACGAGCCCTGGCGCCATGTGGGCCACGCGCGCGAGCGGCTCGAAAAGCTCGCTGCGCAGTGCGTACAGCAGCACCTGGCGGTGGACGGAGCAGGGCGCATCGTCGGCCCGCCCATGGACGCCGCGCAGTGGCCGCAAAGCGCACCGGTGCTGGCGCGCATGCGCACGGTGCTGGCGCCCCGGCTCGACGCCTGCGGCCCGAACGAGATGGGACAGTTGCTGCGTGGCTTGGCGGGCCGCTTCGTGCCGCCCGGGCCCAGCGGTGCGCCCTCGCGTGGCCGGCCCGACGTGCTGCCCACGGGCCGCAATTTTTACTCGGTGGACACGCGCGCCGTGCCCACGCCCACTGCCTACGGCATGGGCGCGCTGGCGGCCGACCGCGTGGTGGAGCGCCATTTGCAGGACCATGGCAGCTTTCCCACTGCGGTGGGCCTGTCGGTCTGGGGTACCAGCACCATGCGCACAGGCGGCGAGGACATCGGCCAGGCCTTCGCTCTGCTGGGCGTGCGGCCCAAATGGGCGCCCGGCAGCCACCGCGTGGTGGACATCGAGGTGCTTCCCATGGCGATCCGCAATCGCCCGCGCATCGACGTGACGCTGCGCGTGTCGGGGTTCTTTCGCGATGCCTTTCCGGGCGTGATCGACCTGTTCGACACGGCCGTGCGTGCCGTGGCCGCCATCCCCGAGGACGACGAGCCCGACGACGTGAACCCCATCCGCGCCCGCGTGCGGCGTGAGGCCGCCGACAGCGAGGCCAGCGGCATGGCCGCCGAGGATGCGCAGCGCCGCGCCACCTGGCGCGTCTTCGGCCCGCGCCCCGGCGGCTACGGTGCAGGGCTGCAGGAGGTGATGGCCAGCGGGCGCTGGAGCACCTCCGACGACCTGGCCCAGGCCTACCTGCGCGCGGGCGCCTTCGCCTACGGCCAGGGCCAGCATGGCGAGGCGGCGCGCGCCGCCTTCGAGCAGCGCCTGGCCGCGGTGGACGCGGTGCTGCACAACCAGGACAACCGCGAGCACGACATCCTCGACTCGGACGACTACTACCAGTTCCAGGGCGGCATGGCCGCGGCCGTGCAGCACCTGGCCGGCGCGCCGGCGGCGCTGTACCACGGCGACTTCAGCACGCCCGGCGCGCCGCGCATCCGCACGCTGAGCGAAGAGGTGGCGCGCGTGGTGCGGGCCCGGGCCGTCAATCCCAAGTGGATCGATGGCGTCAAGCGCCACGGCTACAAGGGTGCGTTCGAGATGGCTGCCACGGTGGACTACCTGTTCGCCTTCGACGCTACCACCGGCGTGGTGGGCGACCACCAGTACGCGCTGGTGGCAGACGCCTACCTGCACGACGACGCCACGCGCGACTTTCTGCAGCAACACAACCCGCTGGCCCTGCGCGGCATCGGCGAGCGTTTGCTCGAAGCCATACAGCGCGGCCTGTGGGCCGAGCCGGGCGAGCACCGCGAGCGCATCGAGCAGCACCTGCTGGAGCTCGAACACCGTCTCGAAACCCAGGGCGAAGGACCCTTGCCATGACCGCTTTTTCTTTGTCCCCTGTGCCCGCCACCACATTCCCCTTCACCGCCCTGGTCGGCCACGAGGCCCTGCAGCGCGCGCTGCTGCTGGCCGCCATCGATCCTGGCATGGGCGGCGTGCTCATCAGCGGCCCGCGCGGCACGGCCAAGTCCACTTCGGCGCGCGCGCTGGCCGCGCTGCTGCCCGATGCGCCCTTCGTCACCTTGCCCCTGGCGGCCAGCCTGGAGCAACTGGTGGGCACGCTGAACATCGAAGACGTGCTGCGCGACGGCCAGGTGCGCCTGGCGCCCGGCCTGGTGGCGCGTGCGCATGGCGGCGTGCTCTATGTGGACGAGGTCAACCTGCTGCCCGATGCGCTGGTGGATTCGCTGCTCGACGTGGCCGCCAGCGGTGTGAACACGGTGGAGCGCGACGGCGTGTCGCACCAGCATGCGGCGCGCTTCGTGCTGGTGGGCACCATGAACCCCGAGGAGGGCGAGCTGCGCCCGCAGCTGCTGGACCGCTTCGGCCTGTCGGTGGCCCTGCACAACCCGGCCGATGCGGCGCAGCGCCAGGCCATCGTGCGCGCCCGCCTGGCCTTCGATGCCGACCCCGCGGCCGTGGTGGCACGGCATGCTTCGGCGCAGGCCGGGTTGGCGGCGTCCGTGGCCGGCGCCCGCACCGCTCTGGCGGCCCTGGAATGGAGCGACGCCGTGGTGCAGCATGCCGCCCACCTGGCCCTGGCCGCCGGGGTGGATGGCATCCGCGCCGACCTGGTGATGCTGCGCGCCGCGCGGGCGCTGGCTGCACTGGAGCAGGCCGACAGTGTGGGCCTGGCGCATGTGGATGCCGTGGCCGAGCTGGCGCTGGCGCACCGGCGCACGGAGAGCAACGCCGGCTCTGCGCCTCCGTCTGGCGCGACGCAGCCACCGCCTTCCTCCGCACCGAAGCCATCGCCCGCCAGCGGGCAGGCCCCCGCCTCTGCCCAGAACGCACCCGAGGGCGACTGGGGTGCCTTGCCGCCCGAACCCCAACCCATGGCGCGCGTGCGCAGCACCGGAGCGTGGCCGCCAAAAAAAGCCTGAGCCACCCCGGCCCGCGCTCGCCGAAGACCAACAAGGCAAGCGCAGGCTGGCGGTGGCAAGCCCCCCGCAATGCCTGGCTGCGCACGCCGCAGGCCGTGGGCCGGCCCGCCGACGTGCAAGGCGCGGGCATAGCCTGGCTGCGCACCCTGGTGGCCAAGGGCCCCGCACGCCTGCAGCCTGCCCACCTTCGCCGCCGCCCGGCCAGCGCCGTGCAGCCCTGCCTGCACCTGATCGCGCTCGACACCTCGGGCTCCATGCGCCAGGGCGGGCGCCTGGCCTGGGCCAAGGGGTACGCCGCGCGCCTGATCGAGCAGGCCGCGCGGGCTGGCGAGGAGGTGGCGCTCCTGTGCTTTGGCGGCCAGGGGGTGGAGCTGCTGCTGCCCCCCGGCCCCGCGCGCACGGCCGGCACGGCCCGCGTGCGGCCGCTGGGCGGCGGTGGCGGCACGCCCCTGGCGGCAGGCCTTGCCGAGGCCGAGCGCCTGCTGCGCGCTGCGCGGCGCCAGCGCGGCGCGGCCGCACCGTCGTGCCTGTGGCTGCTGACCGATGGCCGCACGCTGGAGCAGCCCGCCGCGCCCGCTGCGGCCACGCATGTCGTGGTCGTGGATTTCGACGACCCGCTGCGGCCCGTGGGGCGGTGTGCCGCCTGGGCCGCACGCTGGCAGGCCGAGCACCGCATGCCCGAACCCGTGTCTTCCTGAAACAACGAGCTTTTCCCATGTCCGAAGCCGCATCCCCGATGCCATTGCCCACCACCACCGACGTGATCGTCTGCACCACCTGTCGCCCGGCCGGAGCCTCCCGCGAGCTGCCGGCCGACGGCGAACTGCTGTTCGAGGCCGTTCAGGTGGCACAGCTCGAAGACGATACCGGCGCCTGGGCCCAGGTGCGCGTGCGCGGCGTGGCCTGCCTGAGCAGCTGCGGGCGCGCCTGCTCGGTCGCCTTCCAGGCCACCGGCAAGCACACCTTTGTGTTCGGCGACCTCAAGCCCGATGAAGAGACCGCGCGCCATGTGCTGGAGTGCGGCGCCATGCATGCGCGCGCCAGCGACGGCATGCTCAACCGCAACGAGCGGCCCGCGCGCCTCAGGAGCGGCATCGTGGCACGGCTGCCACCGTTCGTGGCCTGAAGTCGTCCCCACATTCCTGGCCCTGTAACATCCGCGCCACCATGTTGCATCCACGTCCGATCGTATGGAAGTCCTAGCCGATCTGCTGCTCCCCGGCACGCGGTGGGACGCATTGCGCGTGCTGATCTGGGTGCCCTTCGTGGCCTTGGCCCTCGACTGGTGGCGCGGCGAGCCGCCGGCGGCCATCCATCCCGTGGTGTGGATGGGCAAGGCCCTGCAGTGGTGCGGTGAGCGCTGGGCGCCGCTGTCGCCCGTGCCGCGCGATCTCAGGGCTTTCTGGTGCATGGCGCTGGCCTGGTGCCTGCTGGCGTGCACGGTGATGGCCACGGCCTGGGGGCTGCAGTGGCTGGCACTGCGCTTTCACGACGTGATCGCGGCAGCGCTGCTGGCGGTGTTGCTCAAGCCGATGCTCTCCTGGCGCATGCTGCACGACGAGGTGCTGGCGGTCGAGGCAGCCCTGGCCCGCTCGCTGCCCGAGGGACGCGCGCAACTGGCGCGCCTGGTGAGCCGCGACGTGAGCGAACTCACGGCCGGGCAGGTGCGCGAGTCGGCCATCGAGTCGCTGGCCGAGAACCTCAACGATTCGGTCGTGGCGCCGCTGTTCTGGTTCGTGCTGCTGGGGCTGCCCGGAGCCGCGCTGTACCGGCTGGCCAACACCGCCGATGCCATGTGGGGCTACCCCGGCATGCGCGGCGGGCGCTACTGGCAGTGGGCCGGCAAGTGGGCGGCCCGGGCGGACGACGTGCTCTCGTGGCTGCCCGCGCGCATCACCGCGCTGCTGCTGGCCCTGCTGGCGCGGGGACTGACGCTGTCCGCCCTGCGGCGCCAGGCGCGCCGCACACCATCGCCCAACAGCGGCTGGCCCATGGCGGCCATGGCGCTGGCGCTGGGTGTGCGGCTCGGGAAGCCCGGGGTCTATGTGCTCAATGCCAGTGCGCGCGACCCCGGCCCACTCGATACCCGGCGTGCGGCCAAGCTCGGGTCGCTGGTGGCACTGTCGCTGGTCCCCATGGGGGTGGGTGCCCACCTGCTGATCACCATTGTCACCACGTGGTTGGGGGCATGACGGCAATGGGCGAGGGCCTGCTGCACCACCACGGCGGTCCCGATGCGCTGGGTGCGCCCATGCACGATTTTTCGACCAACAGCAACGCCTGCGGCCCTTGCCCCGAGGCACTGCGCGCCGTGCAGCAGGCCGATGCCGCGCGCTACCCCGACCCGCACTACACGGCGCTTCGCGAGGCGCTGGCCGCCTTCCACGGCGTACCGGCCGGGCGCATCCTGCTGGCCGGCAGCGCCAGCGAGTTCATCCACCGCGTCACCGCCCTGGCCGTGCAGCAGGGCGCCGTGCAGGTGGGCCTGCCGCTGCACAGCTATGGCGACTATGCCCAGGCGGCGCAGGCGCGCGGGCTCGCCTTGCTGCGTTCAGCGAGCGCCGCACCCGGGCTGCAGTGGGCCTGTGAGCCGTCGAGCCCCCTGGGCCGGGAGGATGCTGCTGTGCACGCGTGGGCCGCAGCCCCTGCAGATGCAGGTATGGCACTGCGCGTGCTCGACTGTGCGTATGCCCCGCTGCGCCTCGATGCCGATGGCATGGGCCCCTGGACCGGATCGCCCGCGCTGCCGCCCGCGCATTGCTGGCAGCTGTGGACCCCCAACAAGGCCCTGGGCCTGACGGGCGTGCGCGCTGCCTATGCCGTGGCACCCAAGGGTGCCGAAGCCCAGGCGCAGGCGCTGCAGGCCCTGGCCCCATCCTGGACCGTGGGGGCGCACGGTGTGGCGCTGCTGCAAGCCTGGGTGCAGCCCGGTGTGCAGCGCTGGCTGGTGCACAGCCTGGATACCCTGCGCGACTGGAAGCAGCGCCAGCTCACCCTGTGCCTGGATCTCGGCTGGGCCGTGCATGCGGGCAGCCTGGCCAACTACTTCTGTGCGCAGCCTGCCTGCCCCGATCTGCCTGCCACGCTGGTGGCGCTGCGCGCGGCCGGCATCAAGCTGCGCGATGCCACCTCGTTCGGCCTGCCCGGTGCGGTGCGCATGGGCGTGCTCGCGCCCGAAGCGCAGGATGCGCTGCGTGCCGCCTGGCCTGCTGCGATGGCCGTACGATCCAGGGCACAACCCAAGGAAAGCGACAACTCCTGATGAGAACCATCACCGTCACCCGCTATGTCACGCCGCTGCGTGAGGGCGGCTCCATGCCCGCCGTGGTCGAAGGCGACGACCTGGGCCTGTATGTGCTCAAGTTCCGCGGCGCAGGGCAGGGCGTGCGCGCCCTCCTGGGCGAGATCATTTCGGGCGGCATCGCCCGGGCGCTGAACCTGCCCGTGCCCGAGATCGTGCTTGCCGAGCTCGACACGGGCCTGGCCCAGACCGAGCCCGACCCGGAGATCCAGGACCTGGTGCGCGCCAGTGGCGGCCTCAACGTGGGGCTCGACTACCTCTCGGGCGCACTCAATTTCGACCCCGCCGTGGATGAGGTGAGCGATGACTTCGCCTCGCGCCTGGTGTGGTTCGATGCCCTGGTGGCCAATGTGGACCGCACCGCGCGCAACACCAACCTGCTCATATGGCATCGCAAGCCCTGGCTCATCGACCATGGCGCCTCGCTCACCTTTCACCATGCCTGGAACGGCGCCGTGGCGCAGCCAGCCAAGCCGTTTGCACCCATTGCCGACCATGTGCTGCTGCGCCAGGCCACGGCACTGGCCCAGGTGGATGGCGAGCTGGCCGCACTGCTCACACGCGAGGTGCTCACGGGCATCCTGGCCGATGTGCCCGACGAGTTCCTGGCCATTGCCGGGGCAGAGCACGCCGAAGGCCCGCTGTCGCAGCCGACCAGCCACCGCCAGGCCTATGTGGACCATTTCTGCGCGCGCCTGGCCGGCCGGCAAGCCTGGGTGCAAGGAGCCATCGATGCACACGGCTGAGATGCAGGTGTACGACTACGCCATCGTGCGGGTGGTGCCGCGCGTGGAGCGCGAGGAATTCATCAACGCCGGCGTCATCCTCTCGTGCCAGAAGAGCGGCTTCCTGCAGGCTGCCATCGCCCTGGACGAGGAGCGCCTGCTGGCGATGGACCCGCACGTGGACATCGACACCGTGCGCCGCCACCTGGATGCCATCGTCGCCATCTGTGCGGGCGACACGGGCTGCGGGCCGATTGCGCAGTTGCCCTTCCGCCAGCGCTTCCACTGGCTCACGGCCAGGCGCAGCGCCATCATCCAGACCTCGCCGGCGCACACGGGGCGCTGCACCGATGCGGCGGCGGCGCTCGATCACATCATGGACCGCATGGTGCGGCCCTTGCCTTGAGCGCTTTCGATTCCCCCCATCTGGCGCGCTGCGTGATGGTGCTGGGCACCACCAGCGGCGCCGGCAAGAGCTGGCTGGCCACGGCGCTGTGCCGCTGGTACAGCAACCAGGGCTACAAGGTGGCGCCCTTCAAGGCGCAGAACATGAGCAACAACGCGCGCGTGGTCGCCAGCGACCATGGCAACGGCGAGATCGGCAGCGCGCAGTACTTCCAGGCCATCGGCGCGCGCACCGTGCCCGACGTGCGCATGAACCCGCTGCTGCTCAAGCCCGAGGCCGACACCAAAAGCCAGGTGGTGCTGCTCGGCCAGGTGAGCGCCGAGCTCACCGCGCTGCCCTGGCGCGGCCGCAGCGAGCGCGTGTGGCCGCAGATCGCGGCCGCGCTCGACGCCCTGCGTGCCGAGAACGACGTGGTGGTGATCGAGGGCGCGGGCTCGCCCGCCGAGATCAACCTGCATGCCAGCGATGTGGTCAACATGCGCGTGGCGCGCCACAGCGGCGCGCGCTGCCTGCTGGTGACCGACATCGACCGCGGTGGTGCCTTTGCCCACCTGTACGGCACCTGGGCCCTGCTGCCCGAGAACGAGCGTGCGCTGATCCATGGCTTCGTGCTCAACCGCTTTCGCGGCGACGCCACGCTGCTCGCGCCCGCACCGCAGATGCTGCAGGAACTGACCGGCGTGCCCACCGTGGCCACCATCCCCATGCAGTGGCACCATGGCCTGCCCGAGGAAGACGGCGTGTTCGACGACCGCAGCAGCAGCGCCGCCGGGGCCGTGCACACGACGGTGGCCGTCATCGCCTATCCGCGCATCAGCAACCTCGACGAGTTCCAACCGCTCAAGAACGTGCCCGGCGTGCGCCTGGTGTGGGTGCGCAGCCCGGCCGGGCTGGCGGGCCTGAAGCCCACGGACTGGGCCGTGTTGCCCGGCTCCAAATCCACCGCGGCCGACCTGGCCTGGCTGCGCGCGCAGGGGCTCGACGAGGCCATTGCCGCGCATGCGGGGCAGGGTGGCAGCGTGCTCGGTGTGTGCGGCGGCCTGCAGATGCTGGGCGAGGCGCTGATCGACACCGCCGGCATCGACGGCAATGCGCCCGGCCTGGGCCTGCTGCCGCTGGTCACCACCTTCGAGCCGGCCAAGACCGTGCGCCGCACCACGGCGCGATTCGGCGTTCTGCAGGGCGCCTGGGCGGCGCTCTCGGGCATAGCGGCCAGCGGCTACGAGATCCACCACGGCCAGACCGCCCAGCACCCGGCCATGGCGGCCGGTGGCGACGTGGCGCGCGAGGTGGTGCCCGGCCTGGCCTGGCAGAACGGCGCGGGCAATGTGCTCGGCCTGTACCTGCACGGCCTGCTCGAAGACCCCGCCGCGCTGCAGGCCCTGTTTGGCCGTGAGGGCGCGACCCCCGTGCCCACGCTCGATGCCGTGATGGAGGGCCTGGCCCGCACGGTGGATGCGCATTTCGAACCCGGCGTGCTGAATGCGCTGGTGACCTGACCCTCCATTCCCTTACTTGACGAACCCATGTCCTTCGCTATCCCCACCATTGCCGACATCACCGACGCCACGCTCACGGCGCGCCTGCAGCACATCCTCGACTTCAAGACCAAGCCCCTGGGCTCTCTGGGTCGGCTCGAAGCGCTGGCGCTGCGCATCGGCCAGGTGCTGGGCACCGAGTCGCCCCAGCTGGTGCAGCCGCAGATGCTGGTCTGCGCGGGCGACCACGGCATTGCGGCACGCGGCGTGTCGGCTTTTCCGAGCGACGTGACCTGGCAGATGGTGGAGAACTTCCTGGCCGGCGGCGCGGCCGTGAGCGTGCTCGCGCGCCAGCACGGCCTGGCCCTCACGGTGGTGGATTGCGGCGTGGCCAAGCCGATTGCCGAGCGCAATACAGCCCCTGGTGCGCCGCGCCTGCTGGTGCGCAAGGTGGCGTCCGGTACGGCCGATGCATCGGCAGGTCCGGCCATGACTGCCGAACAGTGCCAGCAGGCCATCACCAACGGTATGGAGGTGGTGCGCGGCCTGCCGGGCAACGCGCTGCTGCTGGGCGAGATGGGCATTGCCAACACCTCGATCGCCTCGCTGCTGCTGGCGCGCCTGGCCGGCCTGCCGCTGGCCGAGGTGACGGGCGCCGGCACCGGCCTGGGCGCCGCCGGCATCGAGCGCAAGCGCACCGTGCTGCAGCAGGCGCTGGACGTGAACGTTGAAGCCACCAGCCCCTTCGGTGCGCTGGCGGCACTGGGCGGCTACGAGGTGGCCACCCTGGTGGGCGCCGTGCTGCAGGCCGCGGCAGAGCGCAGGGTCGTCGTCGTCGACGGATTCATCACCAGCGCCGCCGTGCTGGTGGCCAGTCGCCTGCAGCCGGCCGTGCTGCAGCGCTGCGTTTTTGCCCACCGCTCGGGCGAGCGTGGCCACAGCCTGATGCTGGCGCAGATGCAGGCCGAGCCCCTGCTCGACCTGGGCCTGCGCCTGGGCGAGGGCTCGGGCGCAGCGCTGGCTTGGCCGCTGCTGCAGTCGGCCTGCGCGGTGCTGGCGGAGATGGCCAGCTTCGAATCGGCAGGTGTCGATAACCGCAACTGAAGCACCCCCTGAGTCGCTTCGCGCCTTCACCCCTCTCTCCTATTGCTTCGCAATCTGGGAGGGGGACGCCCCCGGTGCGGCGGGGCGGCCCTTGCACGGGGGCACTGGCTCGTGGCGCGCCAGTTTCATGCGCCGTGGGACGAAGCGCAGTGCTATGAAACCCCAGATGCTTTAGCGCTTTCCGTGTTCGGCCTTGGTGGTTGCGGCTTGGGGTATTTTCTGGTGGTGCGCGCACAGCAGGTCGATGAGCGACTGCGCGTAGGCCGGCATGCGCGCCTCCTCGCGCACCAGGATGTAGCGCTCGCGCACGCTCCAGGCGTCTTCCAGGTCGATCAGCACCAGGCCCATGGGCGCCAGGTAGCGCCGGGCGGCGCTCTCGGGCACGATGCCGATGCCCACGCCGGCACCGATCATGCGGCACATGGCGTCGAAGCTGGACAGCTGCACGCGCAGTTTCTGCGGCTGGCCGAGCTGCTCGGTCACCTGGGCCAGAAAGAGCTGCAGCGTGCTGGCCGGGTGCATGCCTACCATGGGCTCGTCCAGTGTCTCCGCGAAAGCCATGCGCCGGCGCCGCGCGAAGCGGTGGCCGCGCGGCACCACCAGGGCCAGGCGGTCGGTGCTGAAGTGGATGGCCGTGAGGCCCAGCGTGTCCACCTGGCCGGCGACGATGCCGATGTCGGCCCGGCCATCGAGCACGCCGCGCGGGATCTCGGCGTTCGGTTTTTCCTGAAGCTCCACGTTCACGCGCGGGTTGGCCGCGAGGAAGGCCGGCAGGATCTCGGGCATGAAATCCGTCACCGCCGTTGTGTTGGCGAACACCCGCACATGGCCGCGCAGGCCGCCGCTGTACTCCTGCAGGTCGGTGCGCAGCTGCTCGGTCTGGCGCAGCACGCCGCGCGCGTGGTGCAAAAAGGCCTCGCCCGCCGGCGTGGGGCGCATGCCGCGCGCTTCGCGGTACAGGAGCGGCATGCCCGCCTGCTGCTCCAGCGCCTTGATGCGCGCGCTGGCCGCCGCCAGCGACAGGTGGCGTGCGGCAGCGGCGCGAGAAAGGGCACCCTCCTCGGCGGTCAGCACGAACAGGCGCAGGTCGGTCAGGTCGAATTGCATGGCGCCATGGTACTGCGTGGGCCATGAGCTTTCGGTTTTTGCGAAGGCTTGGTTCTGAAATGCGTGATTGTGCGTGGGCGGCGGTGCGGCGAACATGCGCGCAGATTCCAAGAACACGCCAAGGAGACAAACCGCATGAACTTCGCCTCGCCCCGCGCCGTCGCGCGCCGCACCGCCCTCGCTGCCCTGCTGGCCGCCCCCCTGTGGGCAGCGGCCCAGGCCAGCTACCCCAGCCGCCCCATCGTGATGGTCGTGCCGCAGGCCGCGGGCGGTACCAACGACATCGTGGGTCGCCTGGTGAGCCAGAAGCTCGGTGAGGTGCTGGGCAGCGCCACCGTGGTGGAGAACCGGCCCGGCGCGGGCGGCAACATCGGCACGCAGTTCGTGGCCAAGGCGCCCAAGGACGGTTACAGCCTGCTCATGACCATCAGCAGCAGCCAGGCCATCAACCCGGCCCTCTTCAAGAACCCCGGGTTCGATCCGGTCAAGGATTTCAAGCCCGTGGGCCTGATCGGTGCGGTGCCCAACGTGCTGCTGGTGAACCCGTCCTTCCCCGCGCGCAACATGGCCGAGCTGGTGGCGTTGGCCAAGGCCAAGCCGGGCCACTACCAGTACGCCTCGGCCGGCAATGGCACGCTCAACCACCTGCTCGGTGAAATGCTCAACAGCATGGCCGGCATCCAGTTGCAGCATGTTCCCTACAAAGGCGTGGCACCGGCCATCAACGATGTGCTGGGCGGCCAGTTGCCGATGGTGTTCGCGAGCATGCCCTCGGCCCTGGCGCACATCAAGGCCGGCAAGCTGCGCGCGCTGGCTGTGAGCGGCGCCACGCGCTCCCCCGTGCTGCCCGACGTGCCCACCATCGCCGAGACGGTGGCCGGCTACAACGGCACGCTGTGGATCGGCCTGTTCGCGCCCGCAGGCCTGCCGGCCGACGTCCAGACCAAATTGCAGGACGGCATGGCCACCGCGCTGGCCGCCAAGGACCTGCGCGAGCGCCTGGAGGCGCAGGGCGTGGAGATCGCGCCCAAGACCACGCCGGACCAATTTGCCGCGCTGCTGCAGGAGGACCTGGCCAAGTGGGCGAAGGTGGTCAAGACCTCCGGCGCGACCGTTGACTGAGCCGAGCACAACCATGACCCGCCCCCTGGACCACATCACCGTGGTGTCGCTTGAGCATGCGATCGCCGCCCCGTTCTGCACCCGCCAACTGGCCGACCTGGGCGCCCGTGTGATCAAGGTCGAGCGCCCGGGCGGCGGCGACTTTGCGCGCGACTACGACACCAGGGCGCAGGGCATGGCCTCGCACTTCGTGTGGGTCAACCGCTCCAAGGAAAGCCTCACGCTCGACCTCAAGCAGCCTGAAGCACTGGCCGTGCTGTGGGAGCTGCTGGCCAGCGCCGACGTGCTGGTGCAGAACCTCGCGCCCGGTGCCACCGCGCGCATGGGCCTGTCGTGGGAGGCGCTGAGCAAGCACAACCCGCGCCTCATCGTCTGCGACATCTCGGGCTATGGCGGCGATGGCCCCTACCGCGACAAGAAGGCCTACGACCTGTTGATCCAGAGCGAGGCGGGTTACCTGTCGGTGACCGGCACGGCCGAAGAACCCTGCAAATCGGGCAACTCCATCGCCGACATCGCGGCGGGCATGTATGCCTACACCAGCGTGCTGGCCGCGCTGATGCAGCGCGAGAAGACGGGGCAGGGCTCGCGCATCGACGTCTCCATGCTCGAATCGCTGGCCGAGTGGATGGGTTTTCCGATGTACTACGCCTACGGCGGCGCCACGCCGCCGCCGCGCAATGCCGCATCGCACGCCACCATCTACCCCTACGGCCCCTTCCTGGCCGGTGATGGCGGCACGGTGATGCTGGGCCTGCAGAACGAGCGCGAGTGGAAGCTGTTCTGCGAGCATGTGCTGCTGCAGCCAGAGCTTGCCAGCGACCCGCGCTTTGACAGCAATGCCCGGCGCAATGAACACCGGGCCGAGCTCCGGGCCCTGATCCTCGCCGTGTTCGGCACGCTCACGGCCGCGCAGGTCATCGAGCGGCTGGAGGCGGCACGCATCGCCAACGCACGCATGAACACCATGGCCGAGGTCTGGGCGCACCCGCAGCTGCAGGCGCGTGGACGCGTGCAGCAGGTGGAGTCGCCCGAAGGGCCTCTGGATGCCCTGCTGCCGCCCGGGGTGCACAGCAGTTTCGACTACCGCATGGACCCCATTCCCGCCGTGGGCGAGCACACCGAAGCCATCCTGCGTGCACTGGGGCGTGGCGACGGGCACCTGGCGGCGCTGCGCGCCAGCAAGGCCATCTGATGGCAGGGCCCTCCTCGCACCAGGCGATCGCCCGTGCGACCACCTTCCTCTTCGTTCCCGCCACCCGGCCCGAGCGCATCGCCAAGGCCCTGGCCAGCGGCGCAGGGGCGGTGATCGTGGACCTGGAAGACGCGGTGGCGCCCGATGAAAAAGCTGCGGCGCGCACGGCATTGCTGGCCGCCATGAAGGCAGTGGAGCCAGCGCAGCGCGCGCGCCTGCTGGTGCGCACCAATGCCGCCGGCACGCCCTGGCACGCCGACGATGTGGCGGCCGTGGCCGCCTGCGTGGCCCTGGGCCTGGCCGGTGCCATGCCGGCCAAGGCCGAGTCGGCAGCGGCGCTGGCAGCCTTGGCCCGGGCGCTGGGCCCCCAGGGCCTGCTGGTTCCGCTGGTCGAATCGAATGCAGGGCTGGATGCGCTGGACACCATCGCCCGGGCGCCGCAGGTGGTGCGGCTGGCGTTTGGCCACCTCGACTTCCAGGTGGATCTGGGCATGCAATGCGCTGCCGACGAGGCTGAGTTGCTGCCCGTGCGCCTGGCATTGGTGCGCGCCTCGCGCCGCGCAGGGCTGGCCGCGCCGGTGGATGGTGTGACCACGGCCACCGAGGACCTGGCTCGACTGGCCGAGGACACGGCGCGCAGCCGGCGCATGGGCTTTGGCGGCAAGCTGTGCATCCACCCGGCCCAGGTGGCCCCGGTGCAGGCCGCCTTTGCGCCGGACCCGGCCGCGCTCATCTGGGCGCGCCGCGTGCTGGACGAAGCGCCCGCGCATGGCGGGGCGGTGTTCCGGCTCGATGGCCGCATGGTCGATGCGCCGGTGCTGGCGCTGGCGGCGCGCACGCTCTCAGCCCGCGCAGGGGATCAGCCGACGGCAGTCTGATTGCGCCCCTGTGCCTTGGCCTGGTACAGCGCCTGATCGGCGCGCGTGAGCATCGCGTCCAGCGTGTCGCCGGGGCCGCTCCATTGCGTCAGGCCGATGCTCACCCGGCAATCGAGCGGGTGGCCTACGGCCAGCGTGGCGTGGATGCGCCGGGCCACGTTGAGCGCTGCGATGGCATCGGTGCCGGGCAGCACCACCATGAATTCCTCGCCGCCATAGCGGCCCATGCGGTCGGGCGTGCGCAACACGGCCAGGGTGCGCTGCACGAAGTGCACCAGTACCGCGTCGCCGTGCTGGTGGCCGCAGCTGTCGTTCACGGCCTTGAAATGGTCCAGGTCCAGCATCATCAGCGAGGGGCCGCCGCCGTAGCGGCGCGCGCGCTCCAGTTCCTCTTCGCAGCGCTGCAGCAGCGCGCGCCGGTTGAGCGCCGGGGTCAGCGAATCGTGCGTGGCCAGGTGCTCGAGCTCGGTGCGCAACCGGTCGGTGGCCATCAGCAGCGCGCCGATGGACAGCATGAGCACCGTGAGCGCGTAGGCGCCGATGTACAGGTTCTGGTAGACCGATGGCTCCATGAGGTTGTCGCCCGCGAACCCCGCGAAGATGGAGCCAAGCCGTACCAGCAGCACCATAAGGTGCAGCACCAGCACCACCTCCACCAGCCGCACCGGGAAGTTGCTGCCCCCATGGCGCAGCAGAAAGCGCAACTGGGCGCCATAGATGCAGCACATCACCAGCGTGAAGAAGGTCAGCCGCACGCTGTAGTTGGGCCAGCCGAAGGACAGCCAGGTGAAAACCCCGAAGCACACGGCCAACACACCGCCCCAGATGCGCCAGGTATGGGCATGGCCCAGGAAGGCACGGGTGCCCATGTAGTAGGTCATGGTGCCCAGCACCAGCAGCATGTTGGCGCCCACCAGGCTCATCCAGTCAGGCACCAGGGTGCGCGCGCTGAAGAGGGCGGTCGACGCCAGCCACAGAACCGGCGCCGCAGCCCAGGATCCAATGCCCCGGATGTGGGCCGGGTAATAGCGCCGCATGCAGGCCAGCACGATGGCCATCAGGGCGGACATGAATCCCGCCAGGGCGATCATGGAGCGAGGGTCGAGATTCGTCATCCTGCAGTACTGCGGTGGGACGGAGGGGCGCCTCGTAAAGAAATGTTTCCGTGACTGGCCAGTATAGCCAGCGACCCGGCTGGCAGGACGTTTGTCCCGTGGGCGCAGATGGTGCCGAATGGCGTATGTGGCGGGAGCGCGACGGGGCGGGTGGTCGGTTTTGGTGCCGTGTGCCCCGGCGTCGGGCAGCGTTGCGCACGATATCGGTGCATTTTGTATACAAATTGCCGGGAACATTGTGCGCAAAAGCTGGCACGTGGTTTGCGTAGCCCTTGGCATGCAAGACACCACGCCTGCCCAGACCCCGGCCGCCATCGAGATAGTGGCGCTTACCAAGCGCTATGCCAGCGGCAAACCCGCCGTGGACGCCATCGACCTGCGCATTGCCAGCGGCAGCTACTGCTGCCTGCTGGGCCCCTCGGGCTGCGGCAAGAGCACCACGCTGCGCATGATCGCCGGGCACGAGTCGGTGACCAGCGGCGACATACTGCTCGAGAACCGCAACATCACCGACCTGCCCGCAGCCGCGCGCGGCACGGCCATGATGTTCCAGAGCTTCGCGCTGTTCCCGCACCTTTCGGCGCTGGACAACGTGGCGTTCAGCCTCAAGATGAAGGGCGTGGCCAAGGCCGAGCGCCAGGCCAAGGCGCGTGACCTGCTCGAACGCGTGGCCATGGGCCACCTGGCCGAGCGCAAGCCGGCCGAGCTCTCGGGCGGGCAGCAGCAGCGCGTGGCGCTGGCCCGCGCCCTGATCACCCAGCCGCGCGTGCTGCTGCTGGACGAACCCCTCTCGGCGCTCGACCCGTTCCTGCGCATCCAGATGCGCGCCGAGCTGCGCCGCTGGCAAAAGGAGCTGGGCCTGACCTTCATCCACGTGACCCACTCGCAGGAAGAGGCCATGGCCCTGGCCGACACCATGGTGGTGATGAACCACGGTGTGATCGAGCAGGTGGGCTCGCCGCACGAGGTCTACAACCGCCCTGCGAGCGAGTTCGTGGCGCGCTTCATGGGTGGCCACAACGTGATCGATACGCCCGAAGGCAAGGTCGGCGTGCGCACCGACCACCTGCAGGTGCTGCCGCAGGGCACGCCGCTGCCCTGGGGCGCCCTGCACATGCAGGCGGTGGTGACCGACGTGGAGTACCAGGGCACCTACGTGCTGCTGGGCCTGCAAAAGCAGGGCGTGGCGCTGTCGGCGAATTCCAC
This sequence comes from Pseudomonadota bacterium, assembly GCA_040387235.1. Lineage (GTDB taxonomy): Bacteria > Pseudomonadota > Gammaproteobacteria > Burkholderiales > Burkholderiaceae_C > Acidovorax. Next base: position 5,409 of record JAZKEE010000038.1, on the reverse strand, counting down.
GGCCGCGTATTCGGTGATGGTCTCCGAAGCCGCCTTTGCGGCCCAGCCCTACGCGGTGGGGCAGGGCGTGCAACTGCACTGGACGCCCGAGCAGGCCCACCCCCTCTACGCCCGTGCGGCGCCTGCGCCGGCACCCGTGGCGACGGCCACTGCGCAGGCCGTGCCGGCCTGAGCCCGTATTTATTTGTTGTCCGCTGTCTGTCTGTTCGTTTTCAACCCCTCCACTTTGCAAACCAAGGAGCTTTCCCATGTCCGACGACTCTCGTGCTGATTCCCCCGCTGTTGCCGCATCCGACACCACCGGCGGCGTGCAGCGCCGCTCGCTGCTCAAGGGCACGGCAGGCATCCTGGCCGCAGGCGTGTTCCCGGCCGTCCACTCGCAGGAAAAGATCGTGCTGCGCTACCTGGGCACGGCGGTGAACCAGGACAAGGCCATTGCCGAAAAGTTCAAGGCCGACACCGGCATCGAGATCCAGTACGTGGCCGTGACCACCGACGACGTGACCAAGCGCGCCGTGACCGCGCCCAACAGCTTCGATCTGATCGACACCGAGTACTTCTCGCTCAAAAAGATCGTGCCCACCGGCAACCTCAAGGGCATCGACACCAAGCGCATCAAGAACGCCGACAAGATCACCACGCTGTTCACCAACGGCATGGTGGCCGGCAAGGCCGTGGGCGACCAGGGCACCGCGCCCAAGAAGGTGATCTACCTGGAAGGTGAGAAGTCCAAGAAGTTCGCGACCGCGCCCACGCAGTTCATGTCGCTGATCCCCACCGTGTACAACGCCGACACGCTGGGCATCCGCCCCGACCTGATCAAGCGCCCCATCAATTCCTGGGCCGAGCTGCTCAACCCCGAGTTCAAGGGCAAGACCGCGATCCTGAACATCCCCTCGATCGGCATCATGGACGCCGCCATGGTGGTCGAGGCCATGGGCATCTACAAGTACCCTGACAAGGGCAACATGACCAAGAAGGAGATCGATCTCACGATCAAGACCCTGATCGAGGCCAAGAAGCAAGGGCAGTTCCGCGCGCTGTGGAAGGACTTCAACGAGTCGGTGAACCTGATGGCATCGGGCGAAGTGGTGATCCAGTCGATGTGGAGCCCCGCCGTCACCGCCGTGCGCACCAAGGGCATCGCCTGCAACTTCCAGCCGCTCAAGGAAGGCTACCGCGCCTGGGCCGCCGGCTTCGGCCTGCCGGCCACCCTGTCGGGCAAGAAGCTCGATGGCGCATACGAGTTCATCAACTGGTTCCTGGACGGCTGGGCCGGTGCCTACCTGAACCGCCAGGGCTACTACAGCGCCGTGCTGGAGACCGCCAAGTCCAAGATGGAAGCCTACGAGTGGGCCTACTGGATGGAAGGCAAGCCCGCCACGCAGGACATCAAGAGCCCCAACGGCGACGTGCTGGCCAAGACCGGCGCGGTGCGCGACGGCGGCAGCTACGAGTCGCGCATGGGCGGCATCGCCTGCTGGAACGCGCTGATGGACGAAAACAACTACATGGTCCAGAAGTGGAACGAATTCGTCGCTGCATAGGAAGCACCCCCTGAGGCGCTGCGCGCCTTCACCCCTCTCTCGACCCGCTGCGCGGTTCGGGAGGGGAACGCTCCCAGCGCGGCGGGGCGGCCCTTGCGCGGGAGCACTGGCTTTTTGCAGCGCCAGTGTCAAAGCTTGGCGCGCAGCGCAACGTATATCTGAATAGCGAACACCATGAGCACCACCACCACACCGACTCTGCCATCGAGCGCCGCCCCCGGGCGCGGCATTGCCGCCTGGTGGCAGGCCGCGCCGTTCACGCTGGTGTTCGCGCTGTTCTTCCTCGTTCCACTGGCGCTGATCGTGATGGTCAGCTTCTGGGACTTCAATGAGTACGAGCTCTTGCCCGGCTTCACGTTCAAGAACTACGTGTCGATCTTCGCGGGCTGTGGCGATGCGTCGGAGGGCCTGTGCGTCACGCTCAAGACCTATTACTCCACGCTCAAGTTCAGTTTTCTCGTGTGGCTGATCACGCTGGTGATCGGCTTCACCGTGGCCTATTTCCTGGCCTTCCACGTGCGCTCGTCGGGCATGCAGACCTTGCTGTTCGTCCTGTGCACCATCCCGTTCTGGACCTCCAACGTGATCCGCATGATCTCGTGGGTTCCGCTGCTGGGGCGCAACGGCCTGGTGAACCAGAGCCTGATCAGCATGGGCATGGTCGATCAGCCCATCGAGTGGCTGCTGTTCTCGGACTTCTCGGTGGTGCTGGCCTTCGTGCACCTGTACACCATGTTCATGATCGTGCCCATCTTCAACAGCATGATGCGCATCGACCGCAGCCTCATCGAGGCGGCCAGCGACAGCGGTGCCAGCGGCTGGCAGACGCTGTGGAACGTGATCGTCCCGCTCTCGCGCACCGGCATCATCATCGGCTCGATCTTCGTGATCACCATCATCATGGGCGACTTCGTCACCATCGGCGTGATGGGCGGGCAGCAGATCGCCTCCATCGGCAAGATCATCCAGGTGCAGACCTCGTACCTGCAGTTCCCTTTGGCTGCGGCCAATGCCGTGATCCTGCTCGCGGTGGTGCTGATGATCATCTGGGGCCTCACGCGCCTGGTCGACATCCGCAAAGAGCTGTGAACCCCCACGCTGCCGACAACCTCCACAGGACACCCGCATGAAAGCCCGCATCCGCGAATCCCGCCCCGCCAGCTTCTGGCTGCTGGCCATCGTGTTCAGCCTGTTCGTGCTGTTCATGTACGGGCCCATGTTCGTCATCTTCATCCTGAGCTTCCAGGGCCCCGAGGGCGGATTGACCTTCCCCATGCGCGGCGTGTCGCTGCACTGGTTCTACAAGCTGGCCGAGGGCCTGGGCGTGGTGGACATCGGCGCGGCGCTGTGGCGCTCGCTGGGCCTGGGCGTGGCGGTGATGCTGTGCACGGTGCTGCTGTCGGTGCTGGCGGGCCTGGCCTTTCGCAAGCGGCTGGCGGGGGGCAACACGCTGTTCTTCATCGTCGTGGCCAGCCTGATCATGCCGTCCATCATCGTCTCGCTGGGCATCGGGCTGGAGTTCCGGCTCATCGACAACGGCATCAAGGCCGCCCTCGAATGGCTGGGCATGGAAAGCACGCTCGAAGGTTACGGCACCTCGCTGGGCCTGTTCACATCGGCCCTGGGCGCGCACCTGACCTGGACGCTCCCTTTCGGCCTGCTCATCATGTTCGCGGTGTTCAACCGCTTCAATCCCGCGTACGAAGAGGCGGCGCGCGACCTGGGCGCCACCCCCTGGCAGGGCTTCGCCCACGTGGTGCTGCCGCTGATCGCCCCCTCGGTCGTGGGCATCGGCATGTTCGGCTTCACCCTGAGCTGGGACGAGATCGCCCGCACCTCGCAGGCCATCGGCGACGTGAACACGCTGCCGCTGGAGCTGCAGGGCCTGACCAGCACGGTGACCACGCCATCGATCTACGCGCTGGGCACGCTGACCACGGTGGTGTCGTTCGTGGTCATGGGCATCACGCTGGCCCTGGTATGGGCCTTGGGCCAGCGCAAGAAGGGTGGCCACTCCGGCTGACCTGTGATGAGATCTCCATGCGCATCCGTGCCGACGATTCCATGACCGCTGCCCCCAAGCCCCGGCGCCGTGCTGCTGTGGCCGCACCCGCCGATCCCGTCGACCTGACCACGGAAGGTGCTGCCAGCGGCGGCCTGCTCAGCGACAACGACATGTACGAGCGCATGGTCTCGGCCATCCTCGACCATCGGTTGCCGCCCGGCACCAAGCTGGTGGAGGACAAGCTGGCGGCCGCCTTCGGCGTGTCGCGCACACGCGTGCGGCCGGTGCTGGTGCGCCTGGCCAACGAGCAGGTGGTCACGCTCACGCCCAACCGCGGCGCCTCCATCGCCCAGCCCACGCCCGAGGAAGCGCTTGAAGTCTTCGAGGCGCGCCGCCTGCTGGAGCCGCGCCTGGTGGAGCTGTTCATCGCCAACGCCACCGACGAGCACATCTCCGCCCTGCGCGCCTGCATCGACGACGAGGAGGCTGCCCGCGCCAGCGGCGACATGCGCCGCGCCATCCGGCTGTCGGGCGACTTCCACCTGCACATTGCGCAGGCCGCCGGGCACCAGACGCTGGGGCGCATCCTGCGCGAACTGGTTTCGCGCACCTCGCTGATCCTCATGACGTACAGCCCCAGCCATGCGCGAGAGCGCGAGGAGGCCACGGCCTGCGGCTGCCGCGAGCACCGCGCGCTGATCGACGCCATCCGCCTGCGCGACGCGAAAGAGGCCGCGCGGCGCATGCTTGACCACCTGGCGCGCATCGAGTCGCAGCTGGAGTTCACCCCGCCTGCGAGCGAGGCGCCGGATCTCATGAGCCTGCTGGGGATGGCGGGCTGAGCAGCATGCGCCACCTGCTGGTCATCAACCCCAATACCTCGCCCAGGGTGAGTGCGCTGCTGCAGCAGCATGTGCAGACCGCCGCAGGCTCGCATGTGGTGGTGCGCACGGCCACCGCACGCTTTGGCGCGCCCTACATCGCCTGCGAGGCCAGCTACGCCGTGGCCGCGCATGCCGCGCTCGATGCCTGGGCGCTCGACGTGTCCACCCATTCCGAAGCCATCCCGGCACCGAGCGCCGTGCTCATCGGCTGCTTTGGCGACCCCGGCCTCATGGCGTTGCGCGAGAGCAGCCCCGTGCCCGTCACCGGCCTGGCCGAGGCTTCCTTCATCGAAGCTGCGCGCCACGGCCGCTATGCCATCGTCACCGGCGGCGAGCGCTGGGGCCCCATGCTGCAGCGCCTGGCCCAGGCGCTGGGCCATGCCCATTCGCTGGCCGGCATCCACACCGTGGCCCCCACGGGTGCCCAACTGGCGGCAGACCCTGTGGCTGCGCGTGCCCTGCTGGCACAGGCCTGCCGCGACGTGGTGCGCCAGATGGGCGTGCAGTCCGTCATCCTGGGCGGCGCGGGCCTGGCCGGCATGGCGGCGGCCGTGCAGTCGCAGGTGGGCGTGCCCGTAATCGACAGCGTGGTGGCGGGCGCCCACTGGGCCTTGCGCGCCAACGCCGTGCCGCCGGAGCGCAGTGCGCCGGCGTTCGATGTGGCTTGGGAAGGCGTGTCGGCCGAGATGGCAGCGCTGGGTTTGCCACGGGGCGTGTAGCCCCGCAGCACACCGTCAGCCCGGTGCAGCCACCCGCTCCATGCGCGTCAGCGGCAAGGCCTCATCCTCGCTTTCGGCTCTGGGCAGCACGAAGTTGAACACGGAGCGCGTGAACGGCGCGGTGATGCCCAGAGACTCGTAGCCCGCAGGTGCCACGTTCTTCTCCAGCGACACGATCAATCCGTCCCGCGTGGCGAACGCGAAGTCGTCGTCGATGTAGCTGTCACCCGGGATATTGACCTGCGTGGTCAGCG
>JAZKEE010000037.1:0-7358 GCA_040387235.1 Pseudomonadota bacterium | reverse complement strand
CAGCGCGCGGATCTTCTCCAGCATCGGCGCCTTCTCGGTGTCGTAGTAGTAGCGGTAGGGCATCACGCCCATGAAGCCGTCGGCGGCCTCACCCATCTTCATCACGGTGGAGCTGTCCATGGTCCAGAAGGTGCCCATCCACTTGCTGGTCATGCCCTGCTGCTTGCCCTGGGTGATGAATTCGGGGATGGGGGCCAGGATGTAGCCGTGGAAGATGGTGTAGTCGGGCGCTGCGCGGCGCAGCTTGATGACCTCGCCCGAGACGTCCACGCTGCCGGCAGGCGTCATGATCTTGACGGGCACCGACAGGCCGAGCGCCTTGGCCGCGGCCTCGCTCTTGTCGATGGGGTCGCGGCCGAACTCGGAATCCGAATACACGAAGGCCACCTTGGCACCGGGTTTTTCCTTGGCGATGTGCTTGAGCAGGATGCCGAACATCTCGGTGTAGTCGGGCCCCACGAGGAACTGGTTGGGGTACTTGGCGGGGTCGTTGAGTTCGGACGCGAAGGAGGCGCCGGCCATCAGCGTGGTGCCTGCGCGGTCGAGTTCGGGGTTGATGGTCTTGGAAAAGCCCGTAGAGTCGCCGTAGTAGAGGTTCACCTTGTTCTGGCTGGTGATCTTCTTGTAGGCCGCTACCGAGACGTCGACCTTGTAGCCCGTGTCCTCGGGCACGTACTTGAGCTTGCGGCCCTTGATGCCGCCCGCGTCGTTGACCATCTTCACGTAGTCGCCGATGCCGGCATTGATGCCCACGCCTGCGAAGGCGAACACGCCCGTGAGCGGGATGGAGCCGCCGATGACGATGTCTTCGCCGGCCTGGGCCGTGGCGGTGAGCGGTGCGGCCAGGGCGGCGCCCGCGGCGAGCAACAGGGAGCGGCGGCGCTGTGATGCGAGAGATGGGGTGGTGGTCGTGGGCATGGTGCCTGTCTCCTTCATGGTTTTATGGGCTGCAGCGGCTCTCTCAATTGCGGAACGGCCACAGATGGAAAAAGCGGCGAATGCGCCGCCACACTTCTGCGAGCCCCTGCGGCTCGAACACCAGAAATCCGATGATCAACAGGCCGAAGATCACGGTGCGCACGGGCGAGAGGAACACCGTGAGCTCGTTGCCGCCGGGCAGCAGGGCGACCACCAGCTTGAGCAGCTCGGGGACCATGGTCATGAACACCGCGCCCAGGATGCCGCCCAGGATGGAGCCCATGCCACCGACGATGATGGCCGCCAGGAAGAAGATGGACATGAGCAGCGGAAAGCTCTCGGGCGTGACCACGCGAAAGAAATACGCCCACAGGCCGCCGGCCACGCCCGCATAGAACGAGGACAGGCCGAACGACAGCAGCTTGTAGCGCAGCAGCGGTATGCCCAGCACCTCGGCCGAGATGTCGCGGTCGCGGATGGCGATGAAGGCGCGGCCCACGCGTGTGCGAAACAGGTTGGCTGCGCCCAGCAGCATGAGCACGGTGACCGGTACGATCACCCAGTACAGGCGGAACGAGGTGTCGAGCGGCATTCCGAACAGCTTGGCCGGCGGTACGCTCAGCCCCCCGGTGCCGCCCGTGAACTTCCAGTTGGCGAAGATGAAGTGCGCGATGAACGATGCCGCGATGGTGGCTATGGCCAGGTACAGGCCCTTGACGCGCAGCGAGGGGATGCCCACGACGATGCCGCCCAGCATGGCCACGAAGCCGCCGGCCAGCAGGTTGAGCGCGAAGGGCGTGCCCACGCGCGTCTCCAGCACGGCCACGGTGTATGCCCCCAGGCCCATGAATGCCGCCTGCCCCAGGCTCACGAGGCCGGTGTAGCCCGTGAGGATGTTCAGCCCCGTGGCGCTGGCCACGTTGATGCTGACCAGGCAGGCCAGGTAGAGCCAGTAGTCGCTGGCCATGAAGGGGAACAGCAGCAGCAGCGCAGCGGCCACGGCGAGCCAGACCTTCTGCGTGCGCGAGTCGAACAGCGCCGCGTCGGCGACGTAGCTTTCCTTGAGGGTTCCGATGCGCATGGCGTGCCTTACAGACGTTCTATTTCGTGCGTACCGAACAGGCCGTACGGCCGCACCAGCAGCACGGCCACGAGCACGATGAAGGTGGCCAGCAGCTTGTATTCGCCGCCCAGGTAGGCGCCCGCCAATGCTTCGACCAGGCCGATGAGCAGGCCGCCCAGGAGCGCGCCGAGCACGCTGTCGAGCCCGCCCACGATGACCACCACCAGCACCGACAGGCCGAACACGCCCATGCTCGACGAGATGCCGCCGATGGAGCCGACGATGATCCCGGAGACCGCGGCGATCATGGCCGAGGCCACCCAGGCCAGCGAGAATACGCGCGGCACGTTGATGCCCACCGAGTAGGCGGCCGCCTGGTCGCTGGCGGTGGCGCGCAGGGCCACGCCGCCGCGCCAGAAGCGGAACACCAGCAGCACGGCGGCGATGAAGGCCACGGCAATCACGGCGCCCCAGAACACCTTGGGCGCAAGGAAAGCCTCGCCGACCATGATGGGCTTGGTCGGCATGAACTCGGGCAGGCGGCGCTGGTCTGCCGTCCAGATCATCTCCACCAGGCCCACGAGCACCGAGGCCAGGCCCACGGTGACCATGAAGACGGAGATCGGCGGCTCGCCCAGCAGCGGGCGGATCATGGTGCGCTCGATCACCGCGCCCAAGAGGCCCGAGCCGAGCACCGCGGCAGGAATGGCCAGCCACAGCGGCAGCGCGAAGGTGGCGGCGAAGGTGAAGAACAGGTAGGCGCCCACCATGAGCATCTCGCCGATGGCGATGTTCACCACGCGCGTGGCCTTGTAGACCATGACGAAGGCCAGCGCCGCCAGCGCGTACAGGCCGCCGCCGGAGATGCCGGTGAGGCTGATTTCGAAGAGGTAGGCCCAATCCATCACGCGGCCCCTTGGAGCGGCGTCGCAGCACCGGCATGCAGCCGGGCCCGCAGGTCGCCCACGTCGCCCGAGCCCAGGTAGGCGCGGATGACCTCGGGGTTGGCCTGCACCTCACCCGGCGTGCCCTGGGCGATGACCTGGCCGAAGTTGAGCACCACCACGTGGTCCGACAGGTCCATGACCATGCCCATGTCGTGCTCGACCATGAGCACGGTGACGCCCCATTCCGCGCGCACGTCGAGGATGAAGCGCGCCATGTCCTCGGTCTCCTCGCGGTTCATGCCGGCCACGGGTTCGTCGAGCATCAGGATCTCGGGCTGCATGGCCAGGGCGCGTGCCATCTCCACGCGTTTTTGCAGGCCGTAGGGCAGGGCCGATACGGGGGCGTGGCGGATGTGGTCGATCTCCAGAAAGTCGATGATGCGCTCCTCGATGTCGGCGCGCAGGGCAGCCTCTTCGCGGCGTGCGCGGCCGATGTAGAACAGTGCGTCGAGCACGTTGGTTTTCAGGTGCGCGTGGCGGCCGAGCTTGATGTTGTCGAGCACCGTCATGCCGCGAAAGAGCGCGATGTTCTGGAAGCTGCGCCCCAAACCCAGGCGGGCGCGCTGCGGTGCCGGAACGCGCGTGATGTCCTGGCCCTTGAAGCGGATGGCGCCGCTGCCCGGGCGGTAGAAGCCCGAGATGGTGTTGAACAGCGAAGTCTTGCCCGCACCGTTGGGCCCGATGACGGCGGTGATGGAGCCAGCCTGTACGCCAAAGCCCACGCCGGTGAGCGCCTTGACCCCGCCGAAGGCCAGCGTGACGCCATCGACCTGCAGCAGGGGCGGCGCGCTGGCGGGGGGAATGCCGGGTGGGTGTGTCTCCATTGGCTTTCTAATGCGGGTTTGTGCTGACCAGAAAATTTCCGCGGACCGGCGGATATTTCCTACTTGTGCGTAAACTGTTTACTCGCGAGTAGATTCTGGAAGGCCCTGTGCCAAACCAGCATCCGTACTTTCCCGAGGAACCAGCCCGCCATGCCCAGCCCCACCGTGTCGCCCCCCCGCAGTGCGGACCGCCCGCCCGCGTCGCCCTGGGCGCCCGCGTCCCACCGCGAACAGCAGCGCGAGGCCAAGCGCAATGCCGTGCTGCAGGCGGCCGCCCAGCTGTTCAACGAACGCGGCTTTCACGCTACCTCGCTCGACGACATCGCCGCGCGGCTGAACGTGACCAAGCCCACGCTGTACTACTACGTGAAGAACAAGGACGAGATCCTGCTGCAGTGCGTGAGCAAGGGCCTGGAGATGATGCTCGAGGGCATCGACGCCTCGCGCGCGGCCGGCGGAAAGGCCATCGACCAGCTCATGACCTGCATGCAGGTGTATGCGCGCATCGTGACCATGGACTTCGGCAAGTGCCTGATCCGCGTGGGTGACGAGCAGCTGCCGCCCGAGAGCCGTGCCGAACTGCGCCGCCACAAGTCCGCCATCGACCGGGAGTTCCGCCGCCTCGTGGCCGAGGGCGTGCAGGAGGGCTCGCTGCAGCCCTGCGACCCGAAGATGACAGCCTTCGTGATCGCCGGAGCGCTCAGCTGGATCGGCCGCTGGTACCAGCCCGGCGGCGACTACACGGCCGAGCAGGTGGCCGAGCAGTGCATCGAAACGCTGTGCCAGGGGGTGCTGCGGCGCGCCGATGGTGCGGTGGGTGCGGTGGCCAAGGTGCCTGCCAAGCGTGCGCGCAAGGCGGCACCGGCGGTGGCTGCAGGGGCACCGCGCAAGCGCGCCTAGTGGCTGGTCTCAGTGCTTGTGAGCGGGCACCTCGGTGTCCTCGGCTGCCAGATCGTCGAGGATCGGGCAGTCGGGCCGGTCATCCCCATGGCAGCACGAGACCAGCGTCTGCAGGCTGCGCTGCATGGCCTGCATGGCAGCGATGCGTTCGCGCAGGTCGGCGATGTGCTCCTGGGCGATGCGCTTGACCTGGCTGCTGGCGCGGCTGCGGTCCTGCCACAGGGCGAGCAGGCCGGCGATCTCTTCCATCGAGAAGCCCAGGTCGCGCGCACGGCGGATGAAACGCAGGCCGTGCACGTCGGCCTCGGTGTACTGGCGGTAGCCGCTGTCGGTGCGCGCCACGCCGGCCACCAGGCCCAGGGATTCGTAGTGGCGCACCATGCGCGCCGAAACCCCGGCGCGGCGCGCGGCCTCGCCGATGGGCACGGGCCAGGCAAGCGCACGGGGCGCGCTGCCGGTTGGCTGCACGGTAGCCTTCATGGCGCGACGCGGTAGCCTTCTTCGGCGATGGCGGCGGCCAGTACCGCGCGATCGGCGCTGCTGTGTTCCACGAGCACCTGGCCGCTGGCACGTTCGATGCGCACGCTGGCGGCTGGATCCACGCCCTGCACGGCCTGGGTCACGGCGCGCTCGCAGTGGCCGCAGGTCATGCCCTGGACCTGGAAGTCGTGGCTGGTGGTGGGTGCTGTCATGGAAGGCTCCTTGCTGAAAAGTCGTTGGATGGACTGGAGCGTAAACCTTCACATGGTGGCAAGGTCAAGCCCTGCCGCAAGACCCTGGTGCGGGGACCGTTGCCTCACTTGGGCCGGGCGCGGCGCACGCCGGCATCGGGGCGCGACAGGGTGCCCGCGCGCAGTTCGCCCACGGCCACGGCAAGGGCCTGGGCGGCGCCGCGGATCTCGGCCTGCATGGCGGCATCCCGGTCCAGCACCTCGTGGCTCTGGGCATAGCTTTCGTAGTAGCCGATGTAGCGGTCCAGGCGGGCGGCCTGGCCGGCGTCGATGAAGCCCATCCAGTCGAGCCAGTCCGACAGGCCCCGGCGCGTCATCTCGATGCCGGCCACGTCGCCGTGCACGGCCAGGGCGTAGGTGCGGCCTTCCAGGTGCTTGGGGTAGCCCCAGCCGGCGAGCTCCAGCGCCTTGGCCTCGGCGGACTTCTTGCCATGGGTGCTGGTGGGGTCGGGGTTGCCGCCGTCGGCACAGACCAGGCGGTCGATCATGAGCTTGAGCGGGCTGGGCGACTGGTACCAGTAAACGGGGGTAATGATCATCACGCCGTGCGCAGCGGTCCAGCGCTCGTAGATCTCATTCATCCAGTCGCCGGTCTGGCGCATGGCGTGGTTGGGGTAGCAGCTGCACGGGAAGTGGCACAGCGGCATGGCCGTGGAAACGCAGCCCTTGCAGGGGTGGATGTGGCGCCCGTAGTCGGAGGTGACGCGGCTCAGGTCGAGCAGGTCGATCTCGATGTGCTCGGCGGCCAGCACGTCACGCGCCATGTTCAGCATGCGCCAGCTCTTGGAGATCTCGCCGGGGCAGGTGCCGTCGTTGCGGGCCGAGCCGCAGACCAGCAGCACGCGCGAAGGGCTGGCGGGGTCGGCCCAGCGCGCACGCGCCGTGTCGATGCGCTCCTTGGCCTCGAGCCAGTCGACCGACAGGTCGTAGTCCGGGTCGGCATAGCCGGGCCCGGCCTTGCGCGTGCGCGGCGCCTTGCGGTTGTCGTCGTAGTTGCGCCAGGCGATGGCCTCGAGGCGGTCCAGGGCGTCGCCGGCTTCATCGGCAAAGCGCGGGTCCTGGAAGTCGAGCAGGAAGCGTTCGCGGAATTCGGCGCGGTCCAGGGGCTTGGGGGCCTGGCCGGTGCGCGCCCGTGGGGGTGTGGGGCTTGTCATGGGGAAAATTCAACCACCAGGCCCCGAGTGGCTCTATCGGACAAGGCGCCGACTTGATCTGCGGCAAGGGCTTGACCTTGACATGATGGCAAGCTGTAACTTCCGTGCCATGACCCCATCGACCCCCTCTTCTCTCCCGCTGCCGGCCCCGGCGGCGCAGCAATTCGACTTCGGCATCGGCGGCATGACCTGCGCGAGCTGCGTGGGCCGCGTGGAGCGCGCGCTGCGCAAGGTGCCGGGCGTGCAGGACGCGGCCGTGAACCTGGCCACCGAATCGGCCCGTGTGGCCATGGCGGTGCCCGAGGGGGGCGATGCCGCGGCGCTGGAGGCGCAACTGCGCCGCGCCGTGCGCAATGCGGGCTACGAGCCGCTGGCGCCGGGGCAGGCCGATGCGGCCGAGGACCTGTCGCCCTGGGCCGGCTTCCTGCCCGTGGGCGTGGGCCTGGCGCTGTCGGCGCCGCTGGTGCTGCCCATGGCAGGCGATCTCTTCGGGCAGGACTGGATGCTGCCCGCGTGGCTGCAGTTCGCGCTGGCCACGCCGGTGCAGTTCATCCTGGGGGCGCGCTTCTACAGGGCGGGCTGGCATGCGCTGAAGGCGCTGACGGGCAACATGGACCTGCTGGTGGCGCTGGGCACCAGCGCGGGCTGGGGCCTGTCGGTATGGCTGTGGCTCACGGCGCATGCTGGCCATGCGCCGCACCTGTACTTCGAAGCTTCGGCCGTGGTGGTCACGCTGGTGCTGCTGGGCAAGTGGCTGGAGGCGCGGGCCAAGCGCCAGACCACCACCGCCATCCGCGCGCTGCACGCGCTGCGGCCCGACG
>JAZKEE010000036.1:0-3450 GCA_040387235.1 Pseudomonadota bacterium | reverse complement strand
CTCGACGCCCTCAAACAGTTCACCACCGTGGTTGCCGACACCGGCGACTTCAAGCAACTGGCCCAGTTCCAGCCCCAGGATGCGACGACCAACCCGTCGCTGATCCTCAAGGCCGTGCAAAAGCCCGAGTACGCGCCGCTGCTCACGGATACCGTGAACCAGTTCCGCGGCCGCCCGATGGACGAGATCATCGACCGCCTGATCGTGCGCTTCGGCCGCGAGATCCTGGCCACCATCCCCGGCCGCGTCTCCACCGAGGTCGATGCGCGCCTGAGCTTCGATACCCAGGCCACCATCACGCGCGGCGAGCGCATCATCGAGCTGTACCAGGCCGAGGGCATCCACATCGACCGCGTGCTGATCAAGGTCGCCGCCACCTGGGAAGGCATCCAGGCGGCCGAGAAGCTCGAGCAGCGCGGCATCCACACCAATCTCACCTTGCTGTTCTCGTTCTGCCAGGCCGTGGCCTGCGGCCAGGCCAAGGTGCAGCTTATATCGCCCTTTGTGGGCCGCATCTACGACTGGTACAAGAAGCAGGCCGGCGCCCAGTGGGACGAGGCCGCGCGCTCGGGCGCCAACGACCCTGGCGTGCAGTCCGTCGCGCAGATCTACAACCACTACAAGCACTTCGGCATCGCCACCGAAGTCATGGGCGCGAGCTTTCGCAACACCGGCCAGATCACCGCGCTGGCCGGCTGCGACCTGCTCACCATCGCCCCCGACCTGCTGGCCCAGCTGGCAGCCAGCGATGCGCCGCTGGCGCCTGCGCTCGACGCTGCAGCCGCCAAGGCCCTGGACCTGCCGGCCGTGAACTACGACGAGGCGGGTTTTCGCTTCGCGCTCAACGAGGACGCGATGGCCACCGAGAAGCTGGCCGAGGGCATCCGCGGCTTCGTGGTGGATGCCATCAAGCTCGAGAAACTGATCCTGGCGGCTTGATTCCGGGGCGCGCCGCTGCTGCGCTCAAGCGCGCGGCGCCGCCGCGCTGAGTGGCACTTTCAGCCCCACGCGCAGGCCGTGCGGCAGCACCGGGTCGACGAAGGTCTGGCCGGCGTGCTGCAGCGCGATCTCCTCCACGATGGACAGGCCCAGGCCGCAGCCGCCGGGTTTGTCCGATCCGCGCCAGAAGCGCGCGAACATGTCGCGCAGGTGGGCAGGCTCCATGCCGGGTCCGTCGTCCTCCACCGCCAGCGTGGCCATGCCCGCACCGGCAATGTCCACCCGCACCGTCACCGTGGCGCCATGGCCTGCGTAGTGCAGGGCGTTGTCGATCAGGTTGTTCAGGGCCTCGCGCAGCAGCAGCGGATGGCCTTGCACAGCCAGTTGCTCCTCGCCCTCGTAGCCCAGGTCCACGCCGCTGGCCACGGCGCGCGCGGCCCAGTCGCGGGCCACCTCGCGCGCCAGGGCCGGCAAGTCCAGCGTCTGCATCGCCACGCTGCTCTCGGACCTCGCCAGCTGCAGCAACTGGTGCACCAGGTGGGCACTGCGGCGCGCGGCCGACAGCACCTTGTGCAGCCGCTCCTGCACGGCAGGCTCACGGCTCTCGTGCAGCGCCAGCTCGGTCTGGCCGATCAGGCCCGCCAGCGGCGTGCGCAACTGGTGGGCGGCATCGTTCAGAAAGCGCTTTTCCTTCTGCTGGCCGCGCGCTACGGTCTCCAGCAGGCCGTTGATGGTGCTGGCCAGCGAATGCACCTCCTGCGGGGCGGAGGTGAGTTCTATGGGCGGCAGCGGGTCGGCCGTGTTGTGCTTGCGCGTGCCGGCCTTCTCGATCTGCGCCTCCAGGCGCTTCAGGGGCTGCAGGCCGCGCAGCACGCCGGCATACACCACGGCGCTGAGCGCCAGGCCCATGAGCCCCATGGGCAGCAGCATCTGCTCGAGCAACTCCTGCGCAATGCGCTCTCGCACCGTGAGGCTCTGCGCCACCTGCACACGCAGGCGCTGGCGCGTCTGCGGGGTGCCATAGTCCACGTCGAGCAGGGCCACGCGCACCGGGCGGTCGTCCACCCTCGCCTGGTACAGAAAGGGCTCGCCCACATCCACGCTCACCGGCGGCGGCGGCGGCAACTGGGCATTGCCCAGCAGGAAGCGGCCCGGTGGCGAGGACACCATGTAGGTGATGCGGTCGGCCGGATCCTGCTCCAGGATGTCCTGCGCGGCCTTCGGGAAGTCGACCAGCAGGCCGTCGCCGATGGGCTTGATCTGCCTCGCCAGGGCGCGCACTGACTGCGTGAGCGTCTGGTCGATGCCCTTTTCGCCGTTTTGCAATGCGATGCGCCAGGCCAGGAAGCCACCCGACAGCCACAGCACAAGCTGCGGCAGCAGCAGCCACAGCAGCAGCTTGCGTTGCAGGGAGACGCCGGGAATCGGACGCATCGCGGTCATTTGGGGGGCGGTCAGTGGCGGTCAGCGGTGGCGCTCATTCCGCAGGCTTGGCCAGCATGTAGCCCAGCCCCCGGATGTTGCGGATGACCAGGTTCGATGCGTCGAGCTTCCTGCGCAGGCGGTGCACGTAGACCTCCAGTGCATTCGAGTTGAGCGGTGCGGCCGCCGCCTGCCCGGGCTCGGGCGGGCCGGCACGCCAGGCAGCAAGCACGTCGTCGCGTGTGACCACTTCGCCGCAGCGGTTCACCAGCAATTCCAGCAGTTCCCATTCGCGCTGCGTGAGCTCCAGCGGCTCACCGCCGAGCACCGCGCTGCGGTTGCCGTGGTCGATCTGCAGGCTGCCGATGGCGGTGCTGGGGCCCCCTGAGGCGCTGCTGGCCTGGGTGAACGCGGGCTGCCGCGCGCGGCGCAGCATGGCCTGCAGGCGGGCCTGCAGCTCCTGCATGTTGAAGGGCTTGGTGATGTAGTCGTCGGCCCCGGCGTTCAGGCCATGGATGCGGTCATCGATGCCGTCGCGTGCAGTCAGAATCAACACCGGCAGGCCTGCAATGTGGGTGCGCGCCCAGGTCAGGAGTTCGATGCCGTCTGCACCGCCGGGCAGCCCCAGGTCGAGGATGATGCCGTCCACCGCCTGGCCCTGCAGCAAGGTGGTGGCCTCGGCCACACTGGAGGCGGTGTACACGCTGAACTCCAGTTGCTGGAGCTGGCCTGTCAGTGCGTCCAGCAACAATGCATCGTCTTCGACTATCAGGATGGTGGGCATGGATAGAGGATAACAAAGGGCATTGCCGCGCACCTATCGCATGCACGCGCAGCAGGGAAAGCACCGAGTCGCAAAAAAGGGTGGTAATTCGATAACGGCCAGATTCCATTGGCATGTAACGCACACCCCGGGAAAGCCCTGATATGTTCATTAATTATTGTAATTAAAGTACCGACTGCGCTGAACGCCACCGGTAAGGCGGCGCACAAAACGGATTCACACAAACGAGGAGACAAGGGTATGTGGAAGTTGACACAAGTCGCCGCCGTCGCGGCGGTTCTGGCGGCATCGGCGTCCGCCGGTGC
>JAZKEE010000035.1:0-7454 GCA_040387235.1 Pseudomonadota bacterium | reverse complement strand
CCAGCGCAACGTGCTGATCGAGGACGGCATCCTCAAGGGCTACATCCAGGACTCGATGAACGCGCGCCTGATGGGCGTGGCGCCCACCGGCAACGGCCGGCGCGAGAGCTATGCCCATATCCCCATGCCGCGCATGACCAACACCTACATGCTCGGCGGCGACAGGGAGCCGGCCGAGGTCATCGCCAGCATCAAGAAGGGGCTGTACGCCTCCAACTTCGGTGGCGGCCAGGTGGACATCACCTCGGGCAAGTTCGTGTTCTCGGCCAGCGAAGCCTACTGGGTCGAGAACGGCAAGATTCAGTACCCTGTCAAGGGCGCCACCATCATCGGCAGCGGCCCCGAGTCGCTCAAGAAGGTGACCATGATCGGCAACGACATGCGCCTCGATAGCGGCGTGGGCACCTGCGGCAAAGAGGGCCAGAGCGTGCCCGTGGGCGTGGGCCAGCCCACGCTGCGCATCGAAGGCCTGACGGTCGGCGGAACGGCATAAGCTCCCCCTGAGTCGCCTTCGGCGCCTTTCCCTGGAGGGGGACGCACCCGGTGGCCCGGCAAAGCCGGTTCCACGGGTGCACTGGCCTGGAGCGCGCCTGTTTTGCAGGTTGTCGGGTGGTAGCACCGGGGTTGGGTGGCCCTGCCACCGGCTGGGCTGGTTGTTGTACGGTTGCACCATCCGCGCCGCCCATTGCCTGCAATTGGTCGGTCTTCACCTGCCAAATGGCATGCCTGGGGCTTGCCCGTAGCCGCATGGGTCCTGGGCGGCGCACAATCTCTCCATGCCTGCCACGCGCCCCAGTCTGCAGCACACCCTTCAGTCGTTTGGCGACATCAGCCGCTTCCTGCGCGAGAGCGTGGCCGACGAGGATTCACGCCAGTTGCGCGACAGCCTGAGCGGCCTGTCCAACCACATCGACGAGGCGGTGCGCACGCGCCGCACCAGCACCGATACGGCGGCCATCACGCGCCGGGTGGTGAGCCTGTCGCACTGCGCGCGCGAGCACCAGCTGTTCCTCACCGGGCTGGGCTCGGCCTGGCATGCGCTGTACGAGTTCGGTGCCTACCAGCGGGCCCTGCGGGAGCTGCGCAACACCATCACCGCCTGGCAGCAGGCGCTGGAGCAGCGCAACACCCGCGAAAGCGCATGCTTCGATCAGTTCGAACTGCTCGCATGGCGCACGCTGGGCGAGGCCCTGCTGCTGGTGGACATGTACGAGCACCAGAGCGAGCCGGTGAGCGAGCTGCCCAGCGACGAGCCACCTCCGCGCTCCGCATTGCAGCGTGCGGCGGCATGGTTGCGGCGCCTGCGAAGCTGATCGGGCCCGCGCATTTGCGGGCCCCCGTTCGCTGCCCGGACCGCCCCGCAAGCCGCCTGGGCGTTGCTTCTTCGCAACGCACAGGGGTTGCTGCAATGCGGCAAGACTGTGCTACATTGAATCCCATGCAAGTTCGCAGCGCGTTTTATTTTTGGTTTTTTATCTCAGTCCCCGGCGGATGAGAGGCGAACGCGCAAGCAAACACAACCTCACCATACCAACCGCCGACGCTGCAAAGCCCGGCGGTTTTTGTTTTTCTGCCCTCCCCATTTCCATCCACTTTGCAGCCCACGAGGAAGACAACATGACGGCCCAAGCCAACCCCACCAGCGATTCCTGGTACCGCAGCGTCGAGAAAACCAGCCAGACCGACGACGAACGTATCAAGGACATCACCGTGTTGCCTCCTCCAGAGCATCTGATCCGCTTTTTCCCCATCAGCGGCACGCCGGTGGAAACGCTGATCACCCAGACCCGCAAGAACATCCACAACATCATGGCCGGCGAGGACGACCGCCTGCTGGTCATCATCGGGCCCTGCTCCATCCATGACCCGGCCGCTGCGCTCGAATACGCACGCCGCCTCAAGGTGGCCCGCGAGCAGTACAAGGACACGCTGGAGATCGTGATGCGCGTGTACTTCGAGAAGCCGCGCACCACCGTGGGCTGGAAGGGCCTGATCAACGACCCCTACCTCGACGAGACCTACCGCATCGACGAAGGCCTGCGCATCGCGCGCCAGCTGCTGATCGACATCAACCGCCTGGGCATGCCGGCGGGCAGCGAGTTCCTGGATGTGATTTCGCCCCAGTACATCGGCGACCTGATCTCCTGGGGCGCCATCGGAGCGCGCACCACCGAAAGCCAGGTCCACCGCGAGCTGGCCTCGGGCCTGTCGGCGCCCATCGGCTTCAAGAACGGCACAGACGGCAACATCCGCATCGCCACCGACGCCATCCAGTCCGCCAGCCGCGGCCACCACTTCCTGTCGGTGCACAAGAACGGCCAGGTCGCCATCGTCAACACCAACGGCAACAAGGACTGCCACGTGATCCTGCGCGGTGGCAAGGCGCCCAACTACGACGCCGAGAGCGTGGCCGCCGCCTGCAAGGACCTGGAAGCCGCCAAGCTGCCCGCCACCCTGATGGTGGACTGCAGCCATGCCAACAGCAGCAAGCAGCACCAAAAGCAGATGGACGTGGCGCGCGACGTGGCCGGCCAGATCGCCGGCGGTTCGCGCAGCGTCTTCGGCCTGATGATCGAAAGCCACCTCACGGCCGGCGCGCAGAAGTTCACGCCCGGCAAGGACGACGCTGCGGCGCTGACCTATGGCCTGAGCATCACCGATGCCTGCCTGGGCTGGGACGATTCGCTGCAGTCGCTGGCCGATCTGTCGGCCGCAGTGCAAAAACGCCGCGCCGCCTGAGGGTCTGCCTGCGTGTAAGCTTCTGGCCATCGAGGGCCCTGGCCGTTGACCCTGTGCAGCGACGGGGGCCTTCCACCCCTCCCGCTTACATAAGAAAGGCATCCCCATGCACACCGAAGTCTCCGTCCGCCTGGCGGGCAACCAGGAATTCCGCTTCGACCTTGCGAACGCCCAGCCCATGACCCATGAGGAAGGGCGCCGCTGGCTGGACGACCAGTTCACCAGCCTCGACTGTGAACCCCTGCGTGCCAGCGGCAAGGTGCTGCTGGCCGACAAGGTGCTCACCGTAGCGCAGGCCGCCGGCAGCCCGCTGATGGGCGACGTGCAGTGGTCGCGCGACTTTGCGCGTGCCGCCAGCGCGGCGCTGGCACGGCCCGTGGTGCGGGTGGACGTCCCCGCCATGGCCGTGACGTTTTAATTCCTATCTCGCCAGCGCCTGCAGCAGGCGCGCGTGCACGCCGCCAAAACCGCCGTTGCTCATGCACACGATGTGGTCGCCGGGCCGGGCTGCGGTGCTGACCTGGGCCACCAGGGTGTCGATGTCGGGGGCGGTCTGCGCGCGCTGGCCGGGGCCCACGCCCAGGGGGGACAGGGCTTCGGCGGCGTCCCAGTCCAGCCCGGCCGTGTGGCAGAAGGCCAGATCGGCGGATTCCAGTGCCCAGGGCAGCTGGCTCTTCATGGCGCCGAGCTTCATGGTGTTGCTGCGCGGCTCGAACACCGCGAGGATGCGCGCCGTCGGCCCCAGGCTGCGGCGCAGGCCATCGAGCGTGGTGCGCAGAGCGGTCGGGTGGTGGGCGAAGTCGTCGTATACCGCGATGCCGTTCACCGTGCCGCGCAATTCCATGCGGCGCTTGACGTTCTGGAACTGACCCAGCGCCCGTGCCGCCTGTTCGGGCGCCACACCCACGTGGTGGGCCGCGGCAATGGCGGCCAGGGCATTGAGCTGGTTGTGCACGCCGGTGAGTGCCCACTCCACCCGTGCCACGGAGCGGCCCTGCTGCACCACATCGAACGCATGGGGCTCGCCCACGGCGCAAAAGTCGCCCACGGCCGTGCCGAAGCTGCTCACACTGCTCCAGCAGCCGGCATGCAGCACGCGCGCCAGGCTCTCTTCCAGGCCGTTGACTACCACGCGGCCCGAGGGCGGCACGGTGCGCACCAGGTGGTGGAACTGGCGCTCGATGGCGGCCAGGTCGTCGAAGATGTCGGCGTGGTCGAATTCCAGGTTGTTCAGCACGGCCGTGCGCGGCCGGTAGTGCACGAACTTGCTGCGCTTGTCGAAGAAGGCCGTGTCGTACTCGTCGGCCTCGATCACGAACAGGGGGCTCGCTCCCAGCGGCCCGTCGCCCGCATGGGGACGCGCGGCGGCGCCCAGGCGTGCCGACACGCCGAAGTTCAGCGGCACGCCGCCGATCAGGAAGCCCGGCTGCTGGCCCGCGCTCTCCAGGATCCAGGCCAGCATCGAGGTGGTGGTGGTCTTGCCGTGCGTGCCGGCCACGGCCAGCACATGGCGGCCCTGCAGCACATGCTCGGCCAGCCACTGGGGGCCGCTGGTGTAGGGCAGGCCGGCATCCAGGATGGCCTCCATCAGCGGAAACTTGGGGCTTCCATCGGCCAGCCGAACCCGGCTGACCACATTGCCGACCACGAACATGTCGGGCTTGAGGGCCAGTTGTTCCGGGCCGAAGCCCTCGATGAGCTCGATGCCCAGGGCGCGCAACTGGTCGCTCATGGGTGGGTAGACGCCCGCGTCGCAGCCTGTGACCCGGTGCCCCGCCTCGCGGGCCAGGGCCGCAAGGCCGCCCATGAAGGTGCCGCAGATGCCCAGTATGTGTATATGCATGGGCGACGATTCTACTTTTCAAACCCAGGGGCCACGCCGCAGGGGCCGCCTGCCTGGAGGGCTATGAAATTGATAGCTCCGGGGCTCCATGGCTGGGTGGGCTGCAGGGCTGTGGGGGCATGCGCAAGACCCCGAATGCGCGTTCGCGCCACAATGGAGCCTCCACTGCCTGGTTTGCGCCATGAACACACCTCTGAGTGCCGAAATCGCCAATACCACTGCCCGCATCGTCGTCGAGGAGGGGATGGAGTGGGGCCCCGCCAAGCGCCGCGCGCTGCGCGAAATGGGCCTGCCTGTCCGTACGGCGCTGCCCGGCAACGACCAGGTGGAAGAGGCCGTGCGCGAGTACATCGCCCTGTTCTGTGCCGACACCCAGCCGCGCGAGCTGCGCGCGCTGCGCCAGCTGGCCCTGGTCTGGATGGAGCGCATGGCGGCCTTCCGCCCCCATCTCGGTGGGGCCGTTTGGCATGGCACGGCCACGCGCCTGTCGGATATTTACCTGCAGTTGTTCTGCGATGATTCCAAATCCGCCGAAATTGCGCTCATCGACCACCATGTGGATTACGAGCCGCGCACGGTGTCCGGTTTCCATGGCGAGTCGGTCGAGGCCCTGAGCCTGGGCAGCAAATCGCCTGAACTGGGCGAGATGATCGGGGTCCACCTGCTGATCTATGACCTCGACGACCTGCGCGGCGCACTGCGGCCCGATGCCAAGGGGCGCTCGCCCCGCGGTGACATCACGGCCGTGCGCCGCCTGCTCCAAGATACGGAAACCCCTGCCCCATGACGATCCCCGCTCCCGAGATTTCACCCGCCACGCCCCCTGAAACCCCCAACGATCCCGCCCGCCGCCGCTGGCTGTACGCGGGCGTGGCCGGCGCGGCCGCTGTGGGCGGAGCCGGGGTGGCGTGGTGGAAATTCCAGCCCCACGCCATCGAAAGCGGGGCCGAGAAAGCCCTGTGGGCCCTGGAATTCGAAACCCCGGACGGCGCCACCCTGCCACTGCAGCGCTTCTTGGGCAAACCGCTGCTCATCAACTTCTGGGCGACCTGGTGCGCGCCTTGCGTGGAAGAACTTCCCATGCTCAATGCCTTTTACCGCGAACATGCGCCCAAAGGCTGGCAGGTGGTGGCGCTGGCCATCGATCAGCCGTCTTCGGTGCGCAAGTTCCTGGCCAAGCTGCCGCTGGAATTCCCGGTCGGGCTGGCCGGCATGCAGGGCACGGACCTGGGTCGTTCGCTCGGAAACCTCACCGGAGGCCTGCCTTTCACGGTGGTGCTGGGCGGGGAGGGTCGGGTCCTGCACCGTAAAATGGGGCAGGTCACCGCGCAGGATCTGCAGCAGTGGGCGGCCCTGCGCTAGGCGGGGCGGGCCTTCAACGCCATTTTTCCCGGCCTGAATAGCCGTTTGACGCACTGGCGTTCATCAAAATTGTGGCCCAAAGACGGGCATAGGCCGAATTTGGAGTAAATTCGCGCCCTGTTCAGTTTTTAGCCGTTGGAGCTTTCATGGATCTGCGAAAACTCAAAACCCTCATCGATCTCGTGTCCGAGTCGAATGTGTCCGAACTCGAAATCACGGAGGCCGAGGGCAAGGTCCGTATCGTCAAGAGCGGCGGCGCCGTGGTCCAGCAGTATGTACCAGCGCCCATGCAGCAGGCTCCTGCCCCTGCACAGGCCGCGGCCGCCCCCGTGGCCGAGCTGCCCGCTCCGGCCCCGGCCGCGCCTGCAGGCCATGTGGTCAAGTCGCCCATGGTCGGCACCTTCTACCGCTCGTCCAGCCCCGGCGCCAAGGCCTTTGTCGAGATCGGCAGCCAGGTCAAGGAAGGCGAGACCATCTGCATCATCGAGGCCATGAAGATCCTCAACGAGATCGAGGCCGACAAGTCGGGCACGGTCACCCGCATCCTGGGTGAGAACGGCCAGGCCGTGGAATACGGACAGCCGCTGTTCGTGATCGAGTAAGGCGCTCATGTTCAAGAAGATTCTCGTTGCCAATCGCGGGGAGATCGCCTTGCGGATCCAGCGCGCCTGCCATGAGCTGGGTGTGAAGGCCGTGATGGTCTACTCCGAGGCCGACCGCGATGCCAAGTACGTCAAGCTGGCCGAAGAGGCGGTGTGCATCGGCCCCGCGCCCTCGCCCCTGTCCTACCTCAACATGCCGGCCATCATCTCGGCCGCCGAAGTGACCGATGCCGAGGCCATCCACCCCGGCTACGGCTTTCTGTCCGAGAACGCCGATTTCGCCGAGCGCGTGGAAAAGAGCGGCTTCCAGTTCATCGGCCCCTCGCCCGAGTCGATCCGCATCATGGGCGACAAGGTCTCGGCCAAGCAGGCCATGATCCGTGCGGGCGTGCCCTGCGTGCCAGGATCCGAGGGCGAGCTGCCCGAAGACCCGGTGCAGATCCGTCGCATCGCCAAGGCCGTGGGCTACCCGGTGATCATCAAGGCCGCCGGCGGCGGCGGTGGCCGCGGCATGCGCGTGGTGCACACCGAGGCCGCGCTGGTCAATGCCGTGCAGATGACCAAGGCCGAGGCCGGTGCTGCGTTCGGCAATCCTGCGGTGTACATGGAGAAGTTCCTCCAGAACCCACGCCACATCGAAATCCAGATCCTCGCCGACAAGCACCGCAACGCGGTGTACCTGGGCGAGCGCGACTGCTCCATGCAGCGGCGCCACCAGAAGGTGATCGAGGAAGCGCCAGCGCCGGGCATCCCGCGCAAGCTGATCGAGAAGATCGGCGAGCGCTGCGTGGCCGCCTGCAAGAAGATCGGCTACCGCGGTGCGGGCACCTTCGAGTTCCTCTACGAGAACGGTGAGTTCTACTTCATCGAGATGAACACCCGCGTGCAGGTGGAGCATCCGGTGACGG
>JAZKEE010000034.1:52098-53158 GCA_040387235.1 Pseudomonadota bacterium | reverse complement strand
AGATCATCGACATCAACATGGGCTGCCCGGCCAAGAAGGTGTGCAACAAGTGGGCGGGTTCCGCCCTGATGCAGGACGAGGCCCTGGCCGTGTCCATCGCGCAGGCGGTGGTCGAGGCCTGTGCACCGCACAAGGTGCCCGTCACGCTCAAGATGCGCACCGGCTGGTGCCAGGAGCACAAGAACGCGGTGGCGCTGGCGCGCCAGTTCGAGGCCGTGGGCATACAGATGCTCACGGTGCACGGGCGCACGCGCGAGCAGGGTTACAAGGGCCATGCCGAGTACGACACCATCGCCGCCGTGAAGGCAGCGGTGCGCGTGCCGGTGGTGGCCAACGGCGACATCACCTCGCCCGAAAAGGCGCGCGAAGTGCTGGCCGCCACCGGGGCCGATGCCATCATGATCGGCCGCGCCGCGCAAGGGCGCCCGTGGATCTTCCGCGAGATCGGGCATTTCCTCGAGACAGGCGAACATCTGGCGCCACCGTTGGTGGCCGAGGTGCGGCGCCTGCTGCTCGAGCATTTGCACGACCACTATCGCCTGTATGGCGAGCTGACCGGAGTGCGCAGTGCGCGCAAGCACATTGCGTGGTACCTGCGCAGCATGCCGGGCGGCGAAGCCTTTCGACAACATATCAACACCATAGAGGACTGCGCGGCCCAGTGGCAGGCGGTGGTGGACTATCTGGATGCCCTGGCGCAGCAGATGGACCGCTTTCCCGCCGCCAGCACACTGGCTGCCGACGCGGACCCCAGCGAAGAACAAGAGGGATTGGCTGCATGAGCAAGAAACACATAGAAGAATGCGTGCGCGAGAGCCTGCAGGGCTACTTTCGCGACCTGGGCGGTGAAACGCCCGATGGCATGTACGACATGCTGGTGCGCGTGGTCGAGAGGCCGCTGCTGGAAGTCGTGATGCAGCAGGCCGACAACAACCAGTCGCGCGCGGCCGAATGGCTGGGCCTGAACCGCAACACCCTGCGCAAGAAGCTGGTGGAGCACAAGCTGCTCTGACAGACCCACTGCGCGTGGGCTTGCGCCTGCGCGCCCTGCCACTGGTGC
>JAZKEE010000034.1:0-52088 GCA_040387235.1 Pseudomonadota bacterium | reverse complement strand
CACCCCACCCGATTCCAAACTACCCCACCGACCTGCCATGAACGCACTTCTTTCCGTCTCCGACAAAACCGGCATCGTTGAATTCGCCCAGGCGCTGCATGCCCTGGGCATTCGCCTGTTGTCCACCGGCGGCACCGCCAAGCTGCTGGCCGACAAGGGCCTGCCCGTGACCGAGGTGGCCGAGGTCACGCAGTTCCCCGAGATGCTGGACGGCCGCGTGAAGACCCTGCACCCCAAGGTGCACGGCGGCCTGCTGGCGCGCCGCGAGCTGCCCGAGCACATGGCCGCGCTCAAGGAGCACGGCATCGACACCATCGACCTGCTGGTGGTGAACCTCTACCCCTTCGAGTCCACCGTGGCCAAGGTCGGCTGCACGCTGGCCGATGCCATCGAGAACATCGACATCGGCGGCCCTGCCATGGTGCGCAGCGCCGCCAAGAACTGGAAGGACGTGGGCGTGCTGACCGATGCATCGCAGTACCCCGCTGTGCTGGCCGAGCTCAAGGCCGCGGGCAAGCTCTCGGACAAGCTGCGCTTCGCGCTGTCGGTGGCCGCGTTCAACCGCATCGCCCAGTACGACGGCGCCATCAGCGACTACCTTTCCTCCGTCACCTTCGAGGAAGACAAGCTGTCCGAAGCCTACGTGCCCGCGCGCGCCCAGTTCGCCGGCCAGAGCAACGGCATCTTCACCAAGGTGCAGGACCTGCGCTACGGCGAGAACGCCCACCAGCAGGCTGCGCTGTACCGTGACCTGCACCCCGCGCCCGGTTCGCTGGTCACCGCGGTGCAACTGCAGGGCAAGGAACTGTCGTACAACAACATCGCCGACGCCGATGCCGCCTGGGAATGCGTCAAGAGCTTCGAAGCCCCGGCCTGCGTGATCGTCAAGCACGCCAACCCCTGCGGCGTGGCCGTGGGGCTGGATGCGCTGGACAGCTACGGCAAGGCCTTCCAGACCGACCCCACCAGCGCCTTCGGCGGCATCATCGCCTTCAACCGCACGGTCGACGGCCCGGCCGCCCAGCAAATCTCCAAGCAGTTCGTCGAAGTGCTGATGGCCCCTGACTTCACGGCCGAGGCGCTCGAGGTGTTCAAGGCCAAGGCCAACGTGCGCCTGCTCAAGATCGCGCTGCCGGCCCACGGCGGCACCACCGATTGGCAGCGTGGCCGCAATGCCATGGACGCCAAGCGCATCGGCTCTGGCCTGCTGTTGCAGACCGCCGACAACCAGGAGCTCTCGCTGATCGACCTCAAGGTCGTGACCAGGAAGCAACCCACGCTCGAAGAAATGGAAGACCTGCTGTTCGCCTGGAAGGTGGCCAAGTACGTCAAGAGCAACGCCATCGTCTTCTGCAAGGGCGGCATGACCATGGGCGTGGGCGCCGGCCAGATGAGCCGCCTCGACTCGGCCCGCATTGCCAGCATCAAGGCCGGCCATGCCAACCTGAGCCTGCAGGGCACCGTGGTGGCCAGCGACGCCTTCTTCCCCTTCCGCGACGGCCTTGATGTCGTGGTCGACGCCGGCGCCACCTGCGTCATCCAGCCCGGCGGCTCCATGCGCGACAACGAAGTGATCGACGCCGCAAACGAGCGCGGCGTGTCCATGGTGTTCAGCGGCGTGCGCCATTTCCGCCATTGAACCGGTTGCGATGCCGCCGCCAGCGGTGGCATTGGCGCACAAGAAAGGCGGCCTCGGCCGCCTTTTTCTTTGCTGGTCCGGTTCGTTCAGACCGCCACGATGCGGCCGCGCCCGGCGGTGCCGGCCACCACCTTGAGTGACTTGCCTGTGCTGGCGGTGTAGCTGCGGCTGGTGATGGTGTTCACGTAGACCCAGTCGGCGCGGCACTCGGTGGGCGTGGCGGTGAGCAGCATGTAGCCGCGGCGCGATGTGTCGCAGTACTTGAGCGGCTGAATCAGCTGCTGGAGGGCGCCTGCCAGCACGGCGGGGCTTTCCTTGGGCAGGTATTCCTCGAAGCCGGGGGAGGTGACGGACGAGGTGGCGAACTCCACCCCCGCGGCATTGCCACCCATGTCGGCCAGCTCGTTGGCCCAGGCGTTGTGCGTGTCGCCCGACAGCACCACCAGGTTCTTGTTCAGGCTGCGCGCCGTGCCCAGCACGGTTTCGCGCGCGGCCTGGTAGCCGTCCCAGGCATCGAGGTTGTAGGGGATGGCGGGTTGGGCCAGCACGCCCTTGTCGGTGGCGGTCAGCGTGGCGGGTGCCGTCTGCGCCTTGGCCACGATGGCTGCGTACTGGGACACGCTCACGCCGGCCCCGGGTTGCAGGGTGTCGATGAGGATGGGGGCGGGTATGTTCATGCGGCCCATCAGCACCTGCTGGCCCAGCACCTGCCAGGTGGCGGACGATGCCGCCATCTGCTGCTGCAGCCACTGGGTCTGCGTGCTGCCCAGGAGCTGGCGCGTGGGTGCGCCCACGGCGGCGGTGAAGCCCGCGGCATCGAAACCATTGCCCGTGAAAAAGCGCGTGTAGTCGGCCTGCTCGTCGCGCCCGATCACGCGCGTGTCGAGCATGTGCAGCGCCACCAGGTCGCCAAAGGCAAAGCTGCGGTAGATCAGCTCGGGCTGTGCGTTGCGGGTGGGCATCCACTCGTGGTAGGCCTGCATCGCCGCGGCCTTGCGCGCGGCAAAGCTGCCCTCGGTGGCGCTCTGGTGGTTCTCGGCGCCGTTGGCCCAGGTGTCGTTGGCGATCTCGTGGTCGTCCCACACCGCGATCATGGGGGCGACGGCGTGCAGGGCCTGCAGGTCGGTGTCGCTGCGGTACTGCGCATGGCGTGTGCGGTAGTCGGCCAGCGACAGGATCTCGCCCGCGGGCTGGGACAGGCGGCCCAACTGCTCGGCATTGGCCGATGCGTAGCCGCCCCGGGGGTATTCGTACAGGTAGTCGCCCAGGTGCACGGTGGCATCGAAGTCATTGCGGCGTGCAGCCTCCGCATACACATTGAAGTAGCCCGCCGGGTAGTTGGCACAGGAGAACACGGCCAGCCGCGCCTGGGCCACGCTGCCGGTGGGAAGGGTGCGCGTGCGCGCCGTGGCCGATGTGGCGGCATAGGCCATGAAGCGGTAGTGGTACGAGGTAGCGGGCCTGAGCCCCGTGGCATCGACCTTCACGGTGAAGTCGCGGGCCGCCGTCGCGGTTGCCGTGCCCTGGGCCACCAGGGTGGCAAAAGCGGAATCGCTGGCCACTTCCCAGCGCACGGGGATGTCGGCGCTGTCGTTGGCGGGCGGCGTGACCCGCGTCCACAGGATGACGCGGTCGCTCAGCGGGTCGCCGCTGGCCACGCCATGGGCAAAGCGCACCTCGGGCGCATCGTCGCTGCCACCGCAGGCCGCCAGGGGCAGGGTGCCCAGTGCGGCAGCACCGAGCGCCATGTGGCGCACGAACTGGCGGCGGCTGGCATGGGCCAGGTCGGTGTGCGCCCCGTCCTCGGTTGCGTGGCTCTGCAGCAGGTTGGTCAGCGGGCGGGGGGCTCGGGGAGGGCGGTTCATGGTGGGGCGGTCCGTTGGTATCCACCAAGGCTCGCATGGCGGTGTGACGGACCGATGAACAGGCTCCCCTGGGGCGCGGCGCGCGTGGCCGCGTGGCGTCAGCGCCCCGGTGCGGCGGACGTGGGCGTGTGCGTGCCGAAGTCCATCGGCAGCCCTACGTAGTTCTCTGCCAGCGCGGTGGATGCGGCGCGCGAGTGGATCAGGTAGTCGAGCTCGGCCTCCTGCATTTTCTGGCCGAATTCACCGGTGTCCGGAAAGCGGTGCATCAGTGAGGTGAACCACCACGAGAAGCGCTCGGCGCGCCAGACGCGGCGCAGGCAGCGGTCCGAATAGGTGTCGATGCCGGCATCCGACTTCTCGCCGTAGTGGTCGGCGAAGGCATTCCACAGGTAGCCCACGTCGCTGGCAGCCAGGTTCAGGCCCTTGGCGCCGGTGGGCGGCACGATGTGGGCCGCGTCGCCCGCCAGGAACAGGCGGCCGAAGCGCATGGGTTCGGCCACGAAGCTGCGCAGCGGCGCAATGCTCATCTCCAGCGCCGGGCCGGTCACCAGATTGTTTCGCGCCTCGGGGTCGAGCCGGTTGCCGAGCTCGGCCCAGAACTGGTCGATGCTCCAGTTCTCCACCTTGTCGGTGTCGGGCACCTGCAGGTAGTAGCGGCTGCGCGTGGTGCTGCGCATGCTGCACAACGCAAAGCCACGCTCGGTGTTGGCGTAGATCAGTTCGTGCGAGACAGGGGGCACATCGGCCAGCACGCCCAGCCAGCCGAAGGGGTAGACGCGCTCGTAGGTCTTGAGTGCGCCTTCGGGCACGCTGGCCCGGCACACGCCGTGGTAGCCGTCGCAGCCGGCGATGAAATCGCAGCTGATCTCGTGCGCCTGACCGTCCTTCTCGTATGTGACGCGCGGCTTGCCGCCATCGAAGTCGTGCACGCGCACGTTGCCGGCCTCGTACACAGTGACCAGGCCCGCAGCGGCGCGCGCATCCATCAGGTCGTGCGTGACCTCGGTCTGGCCATACACCGTCACCCGGCTGCCGCCGCTGAGCGCATGCAGGTCGATGCGGTGGCGCTGGCCCTTGAACAAGAGCTCGATGCCGTCGTGCGGCAGGCCCTGGGCATGGGCACGGGCACTCACGCCGGCTCTCTCCAGCAGGTCCATGGTGACCTGTTCGAGCACGCCGGCACGGATGCGGCCGAGCACATAGTCGGCACTGCGCTGTTCGACGATGACGGCGTCGATGCCGGATGTGTGCAGCAACTGGCCGAGCAGCAGGCCGGCCGGGCCGGCGCCGATGATGGCAACCTGGGTACGCATGGGAGAACCTCGCAAAGCTGGGGGAAGGAAGGCCCCGAGCACCGGCTCGATGGCATGGCCCAAGCGTAGGTTGATGCAGGTCAACGTGGGGTGCCGCGTGGCCGGTTGCGTGCGATGTGCAGATGCTTTGTGCGATCATCGCGCAAACACTGCGTGCCCGGCCCTGTGCTCCAGGGCGCCCACCCCATGACCACCTCGCCCACCCTTACATCCACCCCTATCGCCAAGGCGGACTTCATCGAGGGCATGGCCAAGGGCATGGCCGTGCTGGAGAGCTTCGACACCGAGCGCCAGCGCCTCAATGCCTCGCTGGCGGCGCAGCGCACGGGGCTCACCCGGGCTGCGGCACGCCGGCACTTGCTCACGCTGGCGCACCTGGGTTACCTGGAGAGCGATGGCAGCTATTTCTGGCTGGCACCCAAGGTGCTTCGCTTCTCGGGCAGCTACCTGGCATCGGCCCGGCTGCCGCGCGTGCTGCAGCCCACCCTGAACCGGCTGGCCGCGCAGACGCAGCAGTCCTTTTCGGCCGTGGTGCTCGACGGCAGCGAGGTGGTGATCGTGGCGCGCAGCGGGGTGTATGGCGCGCCCTCGCGCGTGCTGGCCTACGGCCTGCACTTGGGAGCGCGTTTGCCGGCGCACCCCACGTCCACCGGGCGGGTGCTGCTGGCGGCGCTGCCGGCCACTGCGCTCACGGCCTGGCTCAAGGGCGCCGCGCTGCAGCGGCTCACGCCCCACACGCTCACCCAGGTCGGCCCGCTGCGCCAGGCCATCGCCCGGGCGCGGCGCGACGACTGGTGCCTTGCGGTGGAGGAGCACGAGCTGGGCGTGCACGCCCTGGCCGTGCCCCTGCGCAACCTGCAGGGCCAGACCGTGGCGGCGCTCAATGTGGTGGCCTCGCCCAAGCAGCTCGACGAGGGCAGCCTGCAGCGCGAGATGCTGCCCTTGTTACAGGACGCGGCGCGCGAGTTGCGCGGCCTCCTGTAGCCTCAGCCCGCGAGGGCTTTGAACACTTCTCGCGCAGCTGCCACCGTGGCGGCGATGTCCTCTTCGCTGTGGGCCGCGCTCACGAAGCCGGCCTCGTACAGGGCCGGTGCTATATAGATACCGCGGTCCAGCAGCCCATGGAACAGCTGGTTGAAGCGCGAGCTGTCGGTGGTGAGCACCTCGGGATAGCTCTGGGGCAGGGTGGGCAGGAGGAAGAAGCCGAACATGCCACCTTCGCAGTCGGCGCTGAAGGGCACGCCCTCGGCGGCGGCAGCGGCCTTGAGGCCATCCACCAGCGACTGGGTGCGCGCGGACAGGGCTTCGAAGAAGCCGGGCTTGGTGATCTCGCGCAGCGTGGCCAGGCCACAGGCCGTGGCCACCGGGTTGCCCGACAGGGTGCCCGCCTGGTACACCGCGCCGATGGGCGCCAGGTGTTCCATGATGGCGCGCGGCCCGCCGAAGGCGGCCAGCGGCATGCCGCCGCCGATCACCTTGCCCAGCACGGTGAGGTCGGGCTTGAAGCCCGGAATGTCCTTGGCATATACGCCTTGGGCACTGGTCAGGCCCACTCGAAAGCCCGTCATCACCTCGTCCAGCACCAGCAGCGCACCGTATTCCGTGCACAGCTCGCGGCAGCGCTGCATGAAAGGCACGCTGGCGCGCACGAAGTTCATGTTGCCGGCGATCGGCTCGATCATCAGGCAGGCCAGTTCCTTGCCGTGCAGGGCGAAGGCCTCTTCGAGCTGGGCAATGTCGTTGTATTCCAGCACCAGGGTGTGCTGCACCACCTCGGGCGGCACGCCCGCGCTGGTGGCGTTGCCGAAGGTGGCCAGGCCCGAGCCGGCCTTGACCAGCAGGGCATCCGCATGGCCGTGGTAGCAGCCGTTGAACTTGATGATCTTGCTGCGGCCGGTGGCGCCCCGCGCCAGGCGGATGGCGCTCATGCCGGCCTCGGTGCCCGAGCTGACCAGGCGGATCATCTCCATCGAGGGCACCAAGCCGATGATCTCCTCGGCCAGCTCCACCTCGCGCTCGGTCGGCGCGCCGAAGCTGAAGCCTTCCAGCGCCGCCTTCTGCACCGCATCGAGCACGGCCGGGTGGCCGTGGCCCAGGATCATCGGGCCCCAGGAGCCGATGTAGTCGATGAAGCGCTGGTCGTTGGCGTCCCAGAAATAGGCGCCCTGGGCGCGCTTGACGAAGCGCGGCGTGCCGCCCACGGCCTTGAAGGCCCGCACGGGCGAGTTCACGCCGCCGGGGATGAGCGCCTTGGCGCGTTCGAACAGGGGGATGTTGAGGTCAGTGCTTGGTGTCATGGGGAGGCATCACAAAGCCTTCGATGGCCGATGTGTCGTCAATCGCGGTGTCGTCGTCTTCCCCGTCTTCGTCGTCGGGCTGGGCCCAGAACATGCGGTCGGGCACGATGTGCCCCATTCCGGGGCGAAATCCGGCGTCCAGGCAGCGGTCCAGGTAGCCCAGCGCCTCGCTGGTGGCTTCGCCCAGGTCGTTGCCGCTGGCCACCAGGGCCGTGAGCGCGGCCGACAAGGTGTCGCCCGCACCCGAGAACGTGGCATCGAACAGCTCGAACTTGCCACTGCCCAGCACCGTCTGGGGCGAGGCCAGCACGTTCTCGACGAACTGTTCGGGCAGGGGGATGCCGGTGACCAGGGTGTAGGGAACGCCCATCTCGGAAGCGGCCCGGGCGATGTCTCGCGCGGTCGGGCTGCGGTCGCTCTTCCAGTCGGGCAGCAGCCAGCGCCACAGCGTACTGTGGTTTCCTACCAACACTGAGGTCTGCGGCAACAACAGCTCGCGGAAGGCGTCCAGGTACTCGTCGATCTGCTCTTCCGTCCACCAGGACAGGTTGGGCATGTACGCTATCACCGGGACTTCGTCATAGTCTGTGGTTATTTCGGCGATGGCGCTGATGTTCTCTGGGCTGCCCACGAAACCGACCTTGATGGCCTGTACCGGCATGTCCTCGAGCACGGCCCGGGCTTGCTCGGAGACGGCCTCGTCGTCGAAGCTGAAATGGTCGAATATCTGCGCCGTATCACGTGCGTAGGCACCTGTGACCACCGCGATGGGGTGGCCGCCGACCGATGCGATGGTGGTGATGTCTGCCGTCAGGCCGCCCGCGCCGCTGGGGTCGCTGGCGTTGAAAACGAGCACGCAGGCCGGGCTCGCTTCGTCACCGGATTCGTCGTCGGCGTGTTCGGTGTCGGGAGGGGGGAGGGCGGATGATGTCATGGGCCAGTGGCAGCATAGGGGGTGGCAAGGAAGCCGCAGCCCGGGGAGATGACTAGATACAATCGTTGCATTCTATGTGAAGGCCCTTTAAGCTGTGACCGACTCTAAAACTTGGATGTGTTTGATCTGCGGGTGGATATATGACGAGGCTGAGGGTGCGCCCGAGCACGGCATCGCCCCCAACACTCCATGGGACCAGGTCCCCATGAATTGGACCTGTCCTGAGTGTGGCGCCCGCAAGGAAGATTTCGAGATGGTTCAGATTTGATGCGCGGCTCGGGCCGCGCTGTTTGTTTTTCCATCGGGAGCATTAGCAATTGACTACAACAGGCGCATCTTTCAAAGTGCTCGTGGTGGATGACAGCAATACCATCCGCCGAAGCGCCGAGATTTTTCTCAAGCAGGGGGGGCACGAAGTCTTGTTGGCAGACGACGGCTTTGATGCTTTGGCGAAAGTGAACGATTACCAGCCTCAGCTGATTTTCTGTGACATTCTCATGCCCAAGCTCGACGGGTACCAGACCTGCGCGATCATCAAGCGCAATGCCCGTTTCGCAGATACCCCGGTGGTGATGCTGTCCTCCAAGGACGGCGTATTCGACAAGGCGCGCGGGCGCATGGTCGGCTGCCAGGAATATCTCACCAAACCGTTTACCAAAGACCAATTGCTGCAGGCTGTGCAGCAATTTGGCAATGCCCAACAAGGAGCGATGTAATGCCCATCCAGAAAGTTCTGGTCGTCGACGATTCGAAGACCGAGTTGATGTTCCTGACGGACCTGCTGCAGAAAAAAGGCATGCAGGTGCGCACGGCTGAAAATGCCGAAGAAGCCTTCCGCCGCCTGGCCGAAGACAAGCCCGACCTGATCCTCATGGACGTGGTGATGCCCGGCCAGAACGGCTTCCAGCTCACACGCGCGATCACCCGTGATCCGCTCTACGCCGATGTGCCGATCATCATGTGCACCAGCAAGAATCAGGAGACCGACCGGGTCTGGGGTATGCGCCAGGGCGCGCGCGGCTATATCACCAAGCCGGTGGATCCCGCCGAGCTGCAGGCCAAGATTGACGCGCTGAACTGAGGCAGCGGCGCGTTCATGGCCAACCGCGAAGCCCTCCGAGAGCTACAAGTCCGACTGGCCAGCCGTCTTCAGGCCGCCAGGACGGAAGGCTTGTCCGTATCGTCCTGGCTGGCTGTCGAGACAGCAGGACAGAACTACCTTCTGCCTCTCGCCCAGTCGGGCGAGATTTTTCCTTGGGTCACCGTCCAGCCCGTGCCGTACACGCAAAGCTGGTTCCTCGGTGTCGCCAACCTGCGCGGCGGGCTGGTCGGTGTTGCCGACCTTGCCGGCATGCTGGGCACCACGGTCACGCGCACCGAACAGGCGCTGTCCGAGTCCAGCCTGCTGGCCTTCAACGCCGTGCTCGAGGTGAATGCCGCGCTGCTGGTCGACCGCCTGGCCGGCCTGCGTGGAACGGAATCCTTCGTGTCCTCGGAGCCTCCCGCTCCGGAATCTCCGGCATTTTTCGGCACCACCTACATCGATGCAGGTGGTGCGCGCTGGCAGGAGCTCAATTTGCAGATCCTGTCCCAACATCCCGCTTTCCTGAGCATCAGTGCTTGAGTTTTTCTGTAAGGCTGCACCATGTCCGTCGTCAATCAATTTGGAAAACTGTTCAACCGGAAACCCGGAGCGGCAGACGCCGCATCCGGCCACGCCGCGGGCGATGACGCTCAGGACGTGCTGGGGACCGGTTCCCTCGAAGCAGCAGCGCTGCGCGAGTACCAGAGCGACGCGATGAACAGTGTGCAGGGTGACCCCGGCGGCTACGCCCCCGAACTTACCGAACCCGACAGCGACGAGGACCTGATTTCCCTGCCGGTGCTCGGCACCTCCACGGCGGCCGGCCACCAGCGCCGTTTGCTGGCACTGCTTGCCGTCGGCGTGGTGGTGCTGGGAGCGATCGCTTTCTGGGTGCTGCAGCAGGCCGACCGTTCCGCACAGCAGCTCGCCGCTACCGGCCAGTCCCTGATGCAGTCGCAGCGCCTGGCCAAGTCGGTATCGCAGGCCCTGGTGGGTAGCCCACAGGCCTTCCCCGACGTGGTGGAAAGCTCGGGCGTGCTGGCGCGCAACGTGCGCGCCCTGACCGCTGGCGACAACGAACTCAACGTGCAATCGCTGGGTGAGCCCTACAAGCCCGATCTGGACGCCGTGACGCCCCTGATGGAACGCGCCGAGCGCAATGCTGGCGTGGTGATGGGCCAGCAAAAGATCCTGACCCAGGTGGGCGACGCTCTGCGCACCATCAACCGCCAATCGTCGGACCTGCTGGAAATCGCCGAAACGGTGTCTTCGCTCAAGCTGCAGCAGAACGCCCCCGCCGCCGAAATCTCGGCTGCCGGCCAGCTCGTGATGCTGACCCAGCGCATCGGCAAGTCCGCCAACGAATTCCAGACCATGGAAGGCGTGAGCCCCGAGGCCGTGTTCCTGCTGGGCAAGGACTTGAACTCCTTCAAGGAAATCGCGCAAGGCCTGCTGGATGGCAGCCCTGAGCTGCGCCTGGCTGCCACCAAGGATGGCCAGACGCGCGAACAGCTCGACGGCCTCGTGAAGCTGTACGAGCAGACCCGCACGCAAGCCAGCGCCATTCTGGGCAACCTGCAGGGTCTGGTGTCCGCCCGGGAAGCACAGTCCGCCATCATTGCCGACAGCGAACCGCTGCGCCGCCAACTGGAAAACCTGCAAAGCAAGCTGTCTGCCCAGACCGGCCTGGGCGCCGGGCAGATCGGTGCACTGGCCCTCGCCGGCCTGTTCGTGCTGCTGTGCGGTATCGGCATTTCGCGTGTCCAGCTGCTGGACAGCCGTGGCCGCCAGACCGCTGCTGAATCGCAGCAAAAGGACGCCAAGCGCCAGGAGCAGGAAGCCAAGCGCGTCAACGACGCCAACCAGGCCGCCATTTTGCGTCTGATGAACGAACTGCAGTCGGTCGCTGAAGGCGATCTGACCCAGGAAGCCACGGTGACGGAAGACATCACCGGCGCCATCGCCGACTCGGTGAACTACACGGTGGAAGAACTGCGCCAACTGGTGGGCAGCGTGCAGAACACGGCGACCCGCGTGGCACAGACGACGGCCCAGGTGGACAGCACCTCGACCGAACTGCTGGCCGCCTCCACCGAACAGCTGCGCGAAATTCGCGAAACCGGCCGCTCCGTTCTGGACATGGCGACCCGAATCAACGAAGTGTCCACGCAGGCGCAAGAGTCCGCCACGGTGGCCCGCCAGTCGCTGCAAGCGGCTGACTCCGGTCTGCAGGCCGTGCAGAACGCCATCGGCGGTATGAACTCCATCCGCGACCAGATCCAGGACACCTCCAAGCGGATCAAGCGCCTGGGCGAATCGTCGCAGGAGATCGGTGAAATCACCGAGCTGATTTCCGACATTACCGAACAGACGAACGTGCTGGCGCTGAACGCCGCCATCCAGGCCGCATCCGCCGGTGAAGCCGGACGAGGCTTCTCCGTGGTGGCCGAAGAAGTGCAGCGCCTCGCTGAACGTTCCGCCGATGCCACGCGCCAGATCTCGGCGCTGGTGAAGGCCATTCAGACCGACACCCAGGATGCCGTGGCCGCTATGGAGCGCTCCACGCAGGGTGTGGTGGAAGGGGCCCGACTGTCCGACAGCGCCGGTACCGCACTGACCGAAATTGACCGCGTGTCGCGCCGCCTGGCCGACCTGATTGAACAGATCTCGTCCTCGACCTCTCGTGAAGCCGTTCTGGCCAACGAAGTGGCCGACAACATCCAGCACATTTTTGCCGTGACGGAACAGACCGGTGAAGGTACCCGCACCACGGCCCAGCAGGTGCGCGAGCTCTCGCACATGGCCGAAGAACTGCGCCAGTCTGTCGCCCGTTTCAAGATCGCTTAAGGCGATCCGTAGTCATCAACCAGCTGGCTCATTGCAGCCGGGGACGAACCCATGCCATCTATTGATGTCAAAAATGCACCGGCCGCAGACTGGACCCAGGGAGATCAGGACCTGGGTCCTTTGGCTTGGGTGCTCGACGAACTGCGCAAATCCCTGGGGGGCGCCGTCAAGTCGATGCGCCGCTTCGTGCGCGATGTGGAGACAGCGACCGAGTCGGACCTTGCAGCGCTCGACGCCGGTGCCCTGCGCATCGCGCGGCAGCAACTGCACCAGGCCAGCGGAGCACTCGAAATGGTGGGCATGGGCCCGCCAGCGCTCGTGCTGCGTGCCATGGAAGCTGCGGTGCAGCGCTTCGTGCAACGCCCTGAGCTGTGCACCGACGACGCGACGAGCACCATCGAGAAGGCCAGTTTCGGCCTGATCGAGTACCTTGAAAGCGTGCTGGCCGGAAAGTCCGTCTCGCCGGTTGCCCTGTTTCCCCAGTACCGTGACGCCCAGGCCCTGGCCGGTGCCGAGCGCGTGCACCCGGCCGACCTGTGGCCCGTGGAACGTCGCTTTCGCGAGCCCGAGGTCACCATCCCTGCCGAGCCCCTGCCCTACGGCCCACAGGCGCGCGGGCAGTTGGACGCGGCCGTGCTGCGCATCGTCAAGACGGGCGACCTCAAGGCCGCCCGTGCCATGTACGAAACCTGCCTGGGCTTTGTCGCCGCCCAGCAGGACCGGCAATCGCGCGCATTCTGGAAGATCTGCGCCGCCTTCTTCGAGTCCTTCGCCAGCGGCCTGCTGCCAGCGGACGTCTATGTGAAGCGCGTGGCCTCGCGCGTGCTCATGCAGTACGCTACGCTGGCCAAGGGCGACAACACCATCGCCGACCGCCTGGTGCAGGACCTGCTGTTCTTCTGCTCGCAGGCCACGGTACCTGCGGGCGCGGAGGCCAAGTTCCCCGCGCTGATGACCGTGCGCCACGCGTTCAGCCTGGACCGCTTCAAGCCCGTGGACTACGAAACCGCGCGCTTCGGCCGGTTCGACCCCTCTGTGCTGGCACAGGCCCGAAAGCGCATCGCCGCCGCCACCGAAACCTGGTCGGCCCTGGCCGGCGGTGACCGCAACAAGATCAAGCCCGCAGCCGACCAGTTCAGCCTGGTGTGCGATTCGCTGCGCAAGCTCAGCCCTGGCAGCGAGCAACTGGCCACGGCGCTCACACACGTGATGGACGCCACCACCAAGTCCGGCGAGCCGCCATCGGCTGCGCTGGCCATGGAAGTGGCCACCTCCGTTCTGTACCTGCAGGCCGCATTCGAAGAACTCGACGCGGCCGAGGACCAGATGGCCGAGCGCGCCGCCCGCCTGTCCGAGCGGCTCGAAGCCGTGGGCGCCGGTGCCGAGCCCGAGCCCCTGGAAGCCTGGATGGAGGAGCTGTACCGCCGTGTCAGCGACAACCAGACCATGGGCAGCGTGGTGGATGAACTGCGTGCCACCCTGGCCGAGGCCGAAAAATCGCTGGACCTGTTCTTCCGCAACCCCAAGGACGCCGCGGTGCTCGCTCCGGTGCCCGGGCACATGGCGCAGATGCGCGGCGTGCTGTCGGTGCTGGGCCTGGACCAGGCCTCGCTGGCCGTGGTGCGCATGCGCGACACCGTTGACCGCCTGCTGATCAACGACATCCCCGAGGAAGAGCGCCAGCCCGCTTTCGAGAAGCTGGGCAGCAGCATGGGGGCCCTGGGCTTCCTGATCGACATGCTCAGCTACCAGCGTGCCATGGCACGCAAGCTCTTCGTGTATGACGAGGAACTGGGCGAGTTGCGCATCCTCACCGGCCGCACCCGCTCGCGTGCCACGGACGTCACCCCGGAAGTCACGCCCGCCAAGCTCGAAGAGCGCGCGGCGATTCCGCTGCCCGACGTGGTGCCGCGCTTCCCGGTCGAAGAGCCCGAAAGCGCCCCCACCGATTTCTCGCCCCTGCCCGGCGAGTTTGCCGAGCCCGCGCCCGCCCCGGCGCCGGTGGAGCAACTGGCTCCCGATATCGGTTTTGGCCACCTGGGTGCAGCTCCTGTGGCACCCGAGCCCGCACCGGCTGCAGCGCCGGTCGCATCGTCTGCGCCGGTGGTGCGGCCTCCGATCGCGGTCGAGGACGAACTGCTCGAAATCTTCCTGGAAGAAGCACGCGAGGTCGTCACCACGGGCCTGGCGGCGGTCGCCACCCTGCGCAACGAGCCGGGCGAGCTGAGCGAGCAGACCACGCTGCGCCGCGCGTTCCATACCCTGAAGGGCAGCTCGCGCATGGTGGGGCTCAACGACTTCGGCGAAGCCGCCTGGTCGATGGAGCAGGTGCTCAATGCCTGGCTGGCCGAGCAAAAGCCCATGCAGCCGTCGTTGCTGCAACTGTCCACCGATACCCTGCACGCCTTTGGCGACTGGGCCGACAGCCTGGCTTCCGGTAGCCCGACGCACTGGCAACCCGAGGCCTTCCACAAGGCGGCGGAAGCCATGCGCCAGGACGGTACCCTGTTGCCCCTGACCTCGGACGCCGCCGAACCGGCCGCCATCGAGGTGCCGGCCCTGATCGAGGTGCCCGCCGACCTCGTGGCAGAGGTGCCCGCCGAACTGCCCGAAGCCGTGCCCCAGCCGGTGGAAGACTTCACCCCAGCGTCTGAGCTGGTCGAGGTCCCTGCCGCCTTGGAACTGGCACCCGAGGCCGTGCCGCACGAAGAAGAGGAAATCGTCCACGCCGACTTCGTATCCACCGAAGTGCCTGAAGACGCCATCGAGCCCGAGATCATTGCGCTCGAGGCACCCAGGGAAGTGCCGGACACCAGCTCCACGGTCACCGAAGAGATCGACTTTGCAGTGTTCGCCGAAGCCGTGGCGCAGGTGCCCGACAGCACCGAAGCGCCCGCTGCCATCGAGCCGCCTCCCGTTGCGGTCGAGCCGGTGGCCGCCGCTGCTGAGGTGGACTTCGACCTGCCGATGCTCGAGACGTTCGAGATCGCGGCCGAGCCCGCCCCCGCCCCCGTGCCCGAGCCGGTGGTGCAGGCGGTGTACGACACGCCGTTCGAATTCGACCTCGACGACCAGTTGCTGAAAGCCGGCGCTCTCGCCCCTGTGCAACCCGAAGCCGTCCAGCCGCCCGAAGAGGTGCTGGAACCGGTCCTCGACGCGGCCCCCGAAATCCCGGCTGCCCCCGTGGCGCCTGTCGCTGCGCCCGTGGCAGAAGAGGCTTCCTTCGACGAGGCTGTCAAGGTCATTGAAACGCTGCGCATCGGCATCCCGCTGTACAACGTCTACCTGAACGAAGCCGACGAATGGTCGCGCCGCCTGGTCACCTGCCTGCAGGAATGGTCGCTCGAATTGCACGAGCCCCTGCCGGACACGGCCGTGGCCCTGGCGCACTCTCTGGCCGGCAGCTCTGCCACGGTGGGCTTCAATGCCCTGTCCGAAATGGCGCGCGTGCTCGAGCATGCGCTGCAGCATGTGCAACTGCAGACGCGCGGCTCGGAGGAGCAGGCCCGCGTCTTCATGGACGCGGCGGAAGACATTCGCCGCCTGCTGCACCAGTTCGCCGCCGGCTTCCTCAAGGAGCCCAGCCAGGAAGTGCTGGAAGCGCTGCGCCAGATCCTGCAGACCGAGGTCGACAACACCCTGTCGCCGCTCGAGGACGATGCCGACGACCTGCCCATCCCGGAAATGACGGACTCGGTGGTCGCTGCCCTCGATGCCCTCGAGAGCCCTGCTGCCATCGAACCCCCTGTGGTTCCTGCCGCAGTGCAGCCACCGGCCCCCGCGGTGGTTCCCACCGGCCATGTGGCGCCCGCACTGTCCCCCGTGGTGCACGACCACGACCAGGATGTGGACGATGCCATCGCCCGTGCCGTGGAGCTGTCGTCCGACATCGATGACGACATCGACGCCATCGACGTGATCGATCCCGATCTCTTCCCGATCTTCGAGGAAGAAGCCCAGGAACTGCTGCCCCAGCTGGGCGGCGCCCTGCGCCAGTGGGCATCGCGCCCCGACAACCTGGGTGCCCGCAGTGAAGTGCTGCGCGCCCTGCACACGCTCAAGGGCAGCTCGCGCCTGGCCGGTGCCATGCGCCTGGGCGAAATGGCCCACCGCCTGGAATCCGCCATCGAGCAGCTCGATGTGGAAACCGTCACCAGCGCCGAGATCGAGCCGCTGCAAGCCAATTTCGACGGCCTGCAGGCCAACTTCGCCGCCCTGAGCGCCATCGGCACCCAGGGCCCGGCCGATGCCGTCGTCGCGATGCCCGTGGCTGCGCCAGCGCCAGCCGCTGCGGCTGCAGCACCCGCCGCCACTGCGGCCGCTGCAACCAGTACCCCGGAGCAACGGCCTGCCGCTGGCTCCGTGGCGCCTGCCGCCCGCCTGGCGGGTCCATCGCAACTGGCCCCGCTGCGCGTGGCGGCCAACCAGTCGGTGCGCGTGCGTGCCCAACTGCTCGACCGCCTGGTCAACCAGGCCGGCGAGGTCATGATCAGCCGCTCGCGCCTGGACGTGCGCCTGTCGCAGTTCCGCTCCTCGCTGACCGACCTGTCGGGCAACCTGGACCGCCTGCGCCTGCAACTGCGCGACATCGAAGTGCAGGCCGAATCGCAGATGCAATCGCGCCTGGCCCTGTCCAAGGACTCGGCGGCCGGCTTCGACCCGCTGGAGTTCGACCGCTTCACCCGCGTGCAGGAGCTGACGCGCATGATGGCCGAGTCGGTCAACGACGTGGCCACCGTGCAGCGCAACCTGCAGCGCACCATGGAAGGCGCCGAAGACGATCTGATCGCCCAGGGCCGCCAGGCACGTGAACTGCAGCGTGACCTGCTGCGCACCCGCATGGTGGAGTTCGAAGGCATCGCCGAACGCCTGTACGCCGTGGTGCGCCAGGCATCCAAGGAAACCGGCAAGCAGATCAAGCTGGACATCACCGGCGGCTCCATTGAAATGGACCGCGGCGTGCTGGACCGCATGACCCCCGCCTTCGAGCACTTGCTGCGCAACTGCGTAGCCCACGGCATCGAGAACCCAGAAGCCCGCGTGGCCTCGGGCAAGTCGGCCTCGGGCACCATCACGGTGGACCTGCACCACGAAGGCAACGACGTGTCGGTGGAGTTCCGCGACGACGGTGCCGGCCTGAACCTGCCGCGCATCCGCGAAAAGGCGATGGCCCAGGGGCTCATCGAGCCGGGCCTGGAGTTGAGCGATGCCGACGCCGCCAACCTGATCTTCACGCCCGGTTTCAGTACCGCCAGCGAAGTGACGGGCCTGGCCGGTCGGGGCATCGGCATGGACGTGGTGCGTTCCGAGATCAACGCCTTGGGTGGCCGCATCGAGACCACCACCGAAACCGGCAAGGGCGCTGCCTTCCGCATGGTGCTGCCGCTGACCACGGCGGTCACGCAGGTGGTGATGCTGCGTGCCGGCGATCTGTCCATCGGGGTGCCTGCCAACCTGGTGGAAATCGTGCGCCGTACCTCGGTGGCCGACCTGCAGGAAGCCTACAAGTCGGGTCACTTCGATGATGGCACCGAGCAACTGCCCTTCTTCTGGGCCGGTGCGCTGCTGCAGGCCTCGGCCCGCAGCCATGAATCTGTCGGCAAGACCCGCCCCGTGGTGGTCTTCCGAAGCGCCTCGCAGCGCATAGCCATGCACGTGGACGAAGTGCTGGGCAACCAGGAAGTGGTGGTGAAGAACCTCGGGCCGCAGCTGTCGCGCCTGCCTGGTCTGGCCGGCATGTCCGTGCTGGCCTCGGGTGCCGTGGTGCTGATCTACAACCCGGTGGCACTGTCCACGGTGTACGGCGACCAGGTGCGTGCCGCCAGCGAAAACCTGCCCATGGTCACCGACCGCGTGGAGGCAGGTGGTGCGGGCGTTGCGCCGCTGCCATCGGGCATCAGCCAGGTGCCGCTGATCCTGGTGGTGGACGACTCCATCACCGTGCGCCGCGTCACGCAGCGATTGCTGCAGCGCGAAGGCTACCGCGTGGCCCTGGCGGCCGACGGCCTGCAGGCGCTGGAGCGGCTGCAGGAAGAACGCCCCACGGTGGTGTTGTCGGACATCGAAATGCCCCGCATGGACGGCTTCGATCTGGCGCGCAACATCCGCGCCGACGGTGCCCTGCGTGACCTGCCCATCATCATGATCACCTCGCGGATCGCCGAGAAGCACCGCGAGCATGCGATGGAGCTCGGTGTGAACCACTACCTGGGCAAACCGTATTCGGACGAAGAGCTGCTCAGCCTGATCCAGCACTACGCCCGCATCGCTGCTGCCGCAGAAGCCTGACAAACCACCTGACGCCTGCATCCCTCACCGGTGCAGGCGTTGGTGTTTGTGGGGGCTGGGGTTTTTTCCTGTCTGTCTGCTGAA
The DNA here is from genome assembly GCA_040387235.1 of Pseudomonadota bacterium. Lineage (GTDB taxonomy): Bacteria > Pseudomonadota > Gammaproteobacteria > Burkholderiales > Burkholderiaceae_C > Acidovorax. The sequence continues at coordinate 33,737 of JAZKEE010000034.1, read as the reverse complement.
CCTGAGGGTACCGATGGAGTCGACTTCACCTGCCGGCGACAGCCGGCTGCTGGCCTGCCTGGCCTTGGTGGCGCGCGAAGGCGCGTCCGATCTGTTCCTGCTTGCGGGCGCATCGCCCACGGTCAAGCGCCAAGGGCTGTACGTGCCCATCTCGCGCCAGGTGATGGGCCCCGACGACATCCGCATGATGGCCTATTCGGTGATGCGCAAGGCGCAGCGCGAGGAGTTCGAGGCCACCATGGAGTGCGACCTCTCGTACACCACGCCCGACGGCGAGCGCTTTCGCTTCAACATCCACATGCAGCGTGGCCAGGTCGGCATCGTGGTGCGGCACGTGGTCTCCAACATTCCGCAGCTCGACCAACTGGGCCTGCCGCCGGTGCTCAAGCAGCTGGCTTTCCTGAACGGCGGGCTGATCCTCACCGTGGGCGCGGCCGGCTCGGGCAAGACCACCACGCTGGCGGCCATGCTGGACCACCGCAACGAGCACGCCAACGGGCACATCCTCACCATCGAGGACCCGATCGAGTACCTGCACAACCACAAGAAATCCCTGGTGACCCAGCGTGAGGTGGGGCTCGACACCCTGTCCTACGACGAGGCCCTGCGCCGTGCCATGCGCGAAGCACCCAGCGTGATCCTGATCGGCGAAATCCGCGACCGTGCCACCATGCAGCATGCGCTGCACTATGCGCAGTCGGGCCACCTGTGCGTGTCCACCCTGCATGCGCACAACGCCAGCCAGTCGGTGCAGCGCATCCTGAACTTCTTCCCCGAGACGGCCCACCAGCAACTGCTGATGGACCTGTCGCTGAGCCTGAAGGCTGTGGTCGCGCAGCGCCTGATCAAGAGCGTCAAGGGCACCCTGGTGCCCGCCACCGAGGTCATGCTGCTCACCCCCTACGTGGCCGACCTGATCCAGAAGGGCCAGGTCGACGAGCTCAAGACCGCCATCATCCGCGGCACCGAGCAGGGCATGGGCAGCTTCGACCAGTCGCTGCTGGCCCTGGTGGAGGCGGGCTCCATCACCCCGGCCGAGGCCGTGGCCAATGCCGACAACCGCACCGACGTGACCCTGCGCCTGCGCCTGGCATCGGGCAATTCGCTGGCCATCGACGATGGCGGCATGCAGATGGCCGAGAAGCCGCGCGATCCGATCTCTCGGTTCTGACCCCGCCCTGCGCAGGCAGGCCCAGCCTTCTCAGTCGGCTCCCGTCTTCACCACCGCATACCGCTCCAGCGTGCGCTTGCGCGCCTCGTCGTGGTCCACGATGGGGTGGGGGTAGGTATCGCCCAGAACCACCCCTGCCTCCTGCAGCTCCATCGGTTTGGCCATCCACGGCGCGTGCAGGGCTGCATCGCGCAGCCCGGCCAGTTGCGGCAGGTACTTGCGGATGAATTGGCCCTTGGCGTCGAACTTCTCGCTCTGGCTCACCGGGTTGAAGATGCGAAAGTACGGCTGCGCATCGCAGCCGCTGGAGCTGGCCCACTGCCAGCCGCCGTTGTTGGCCGCCAGGTCGAAGTCGTTGAGGTGGGTGGCAAAGTAGCCCTCGCCCCAGCGCCAGTCGATGCCCAGGTCCTTCACCAGAAAGCTCGCGACCACCATGCGCAGGCGGTTGTGCATGTAGCCGGTCTGGTTGATCTGGGCCATGGCCGCGTCCACCAGCGGGTAGCCGGTGCGGCCCTCGCACCAGGCCGCGAACAGGGCCTGGGCGTGCGCCCCCTTTTCCCAGTGAATAGCGTCGTAGGCCGGCTTGAAGGCGTGCCCCACCACATGCGGGTGGTGCGCCAGGATCTGGTGGTAGAAATCGCGCCAGACCAGCTCGCTCAGCCAGGTGGCGGCCCCCTGGTTGCCCTGGGCTGCCAGGCCATGCGCGGTGCGCGCCAGCAGGCGCGGCGAGATGGTGCCAAAGCGCAGGTGCACGCTCAGGTAGCTCGGCCCCTTCACGGCCGGGAAGTTGCGCGCATCCTCGTAACGGCCGATGCGCTGCTGAAAATCCTCGAACAAGGCCTGTGCACCGCGTTCGCCGGCAGGCAGCGCCAACTGCGCCAGACCCGCGGGCTCGAAGCCCAGGGCCTTGAGCTGGGGCACGGCGTGGGCATGCGCCTTGGGGCGGGGCGCCAGGCGGTGCGCATGGCGCTCCACGGGGTAGCTTGTCAGGTAGAAGGCATCGACCTTCCTGAGCCAGGCGTTCTTGTACGGCGTGAACACGCTGTAGGGCTTGCCCGTCTGCGTGAGCACCTCGTCCCGCTCGAAGACCGTATGGTCCTTGTAGGTGTGAAATGCACGCCGGGCCGCGGCCAGCCGCGTGCGCACCCGCTGGTCGCGCGCCAGGGCCTCCGGCTCGTCGTCGTGGTTGGTGAACACCGCGTCCACGGCCAATTCCTGCGCCAGGGCGGGAACGGCGTCGCTGGCCACGGCATGCAGCACGATCAGACCCCCGCCGGCGTGGCCCGACAGGGTGCGCAGGCGCTCGTCGAGTTCGACCAGGGATTCGCGGATGAACTCCACGCGCCGGTCTTTTTTGGGCAGCGGATCGAGGATATCCGTGTCGAAAACGAAGGCGCAATGCACCTTTTGGCATGCGGTCAGGGCGTGGTAGAGGGCCGCGTGGTCGCTGGCGCGCAGGTCTCGGCGGAACCAGACGAGACCGGTGGAATAAGAGGGCTCCATGTTCACCGTTAAAATTGGCATATATGTCTATCGATTCTGCGCCCATCAACCTGACGCATCACTTCCTGATCGCGATGCCCGGTCTGGAGGATGAGTCTTTCGCGCGCAGTGTGGTCTACCTGTGCGAGCACAGCGAGCGTGGCGCGCTGGGGCTCATCATCAACAAGCCCACCGACATCACCCTGAAGGGCCTGTTCGACAAGGTCGACCTGTCCCTGCGCCGGGAGGACCTGCGCGCCGCGCCCGTTTTCTCGGGTGGCCCGGTGCAGACCGAGCGCGGGTTCGTACTGCACGAGCCCATGCTCATGGACCGGGCCGAGACCGACGAATCGGTCTACGCCTCCACCATGACCATCCCTGGCGGCCTGGAGATGACCACCTCCAAAGACGTTCTCGAGGCACTGTCCACCGGCGCCGGCCCGCGCCGCGTGCTCATCACCCTTGGCTACTCGTCCTGGGGCGAGGGCCAGCTCGAGTCCGAATTGGCCGAAAACGCCTGGCTCACCGTGGCGGCCGACCTGTCGGTGATATTCGACACCCCCGTGACCGAGCGTTACGACCGTGCACTGGCCCTGTTGGGCCTGCAGGCCTGGATGCTCTCGCCCGAGGCGGGGCACGCATGACCGGCTTGCCCGTTCAGCCGGCCGTTCCTGCGCATTTCCAGACCTTTCTTGCTTTCGATTTCGGCCTCAAGCGCACGGGTGTGGCCACGGGCAACCGCCTGCTGCGCAACGCCAGCCCGCAGGAGACCATCAAGGCCGAGGGCGACGCCCGCTTTGTGCAGGTGGCCCAGCGCATCAAGGAGTGGCAGCCAGACGCCCTGGTGATCGGTGTGCCCTTTCACCCCGACGGCGCCAGCCACGAAAACACCGAGCGCGCCCTCAAGTTCGGGCGCCAACTGCGCGGCCGCTTCGGCTTGCAGGTGTTCGAGGTCGACGAGCGCTACAGCACCACCGAGGCGATTGCCGGTGGCGCCAAGGATGCCGATGCCGCCTCGGCCTGCATCATCTTGGAACAGTTTTTGAGGAATCTTCCACCATGACGACCCCGACTTCCCCCTCCGGTCCGTCCGGAAGCCTGGTGCTCGACGCCGAGGCCCTGTACCGCGAGCTGTTGCGCGGCGTGCGCAGCATGGTGCACCCGGGCAGCACCCACCTGGCGGGCATCGCCTCGGGCGGCGCCTGGCTGGCAGAGCGCCTGCAGAAGGACCTGGGCCTGGAAGGCGCGCCCGGCGTGCTCTCGTCGGTGATGCACCGCGACGATTTTGCCCAGCGCGGCTTGGCGGCCGGCGCGCAGACGTCGCTGCCCTTTGACGTCAACGGCGCTGACATCATCGTGCTCGATGATGTGCTGTACACCGGTCGCACCATCCGCGCCGTGCTCAATGAGCTGTTCGACTACGGCCGCCCCGCCAGCGTGCGCCTGGCCGTGCTGGTGGACCGCGGCGGGCGCGAGCTGCCGGTGCATGCCGAGTTTGCCGCCGCCCGCGTGGCGCTGCCGGCCACGCAATCGCTGGCCCTGGCGCGCGACGAGCAGGGTGCCTTCCAATTCCAAGTCCACCAAGTCCGAGAGGCCTGACCGTGCTGCACAAGCGCAACCCCCAACTCAACGGCCACGGCGAGCTGGTACACCTGCTGTCCATCGAAGGCCTGCCGCGCGACATCGTCACGCACATCCTCGATACCGCCGCCAACTTCGTGAGCGTCAGCGACCGCGAGGTCAAGAAAGTGCCCCTCCTGCGCGGCAAGAGCGTGTTCAACCTGTTCTTCGAGAACAGCACGCGCACCCGCACCACCTTCGAGATCGCGGCCAAGCGCCTGTCGGCCGATGTGATCAACCTCGACATCGCGCGCAGCTCGGCCAGCAAGGGCGAGTCGCTGCTCGACACCATCGCCAACCTCTCGGCCATGGCCGCCGACCTGTTCGTGGTGCGGCACAGCGAATCGGGCGCACCCTACCTCATCGCCCAGCATGTGGCTCCCCACGTGCATGTGATCAATGCGGGCGACGGCCGGCATGCCCACCCCACGCAGGGGCTGCTGGACATGTACACCATCCGCCACTACAAGAAGGACTTCAGCAACCTCACGGTGGCCATCGTGGGCGACGTGCTGCACTCGCGCGTGGCGCGCTCCGACATCCACGGGCTGACCACCCTGGGCTGCGCGGAAGTGCGCGTGGTGGGCCCGCGCACCCTGGTGCCGTCCGACATGTCGCAAATGGGTGTGCGCGTCTGCCACACGCTTGAAGAAGGCATCAAGGACGCCGACGTGGTGATCACCCTGCGCCTGCAGAACGAGCGCATGAGCGGCGCGCTGCTGCCATCGAGCCAGGAGTACTTCAAGAGCTTCGGCCTCACGCAGGAAAAGCTGCAGCTGGCCAAGCCCGATGCCATCGTCATGCACCCCGGCCCCATCAACCGCGGCGTGGAGATCGACTCCGCCGTCGTTGACGGCCAGCAAAGCGTGATCCTGCCGCAGGTCACTTTCGGCATCGCGGTGCGCATGGCCGTCATGTCCATCGTCGCAGGAAATGAAGCATGAAGATACTGATCCAGAACGGCCGGGTGATCGACCCCGCTTCCGGTTTTGACCAGACCTGCAGCATTGCCCTGGCGGCGGGCCGCATCGTCGGCATCAACCGCGTGCCGCCCGACTTCGCCCCCAACCGCGTGATCGACGCCGCCGGCTGCTACGTGCTGCCGGGCCTGGTGGACCTTGCCGCGCGCCTGCGCGAGCCCGGCCACGAGCACGAAGGCATGCTCGAATCCGAAATGGCCGCTGCCGTGGCCGGCGGCGTGACCAGCCTGGTCTGCCCGCCCGACACCGACCCTGTGCTCGACGAGCCCGGCTTGGTGGAGATGCTCAAGTTCCGCGCCGAAAAACTGCACCAGTCGCGCTTGTTCCCCCTGGGCGCGCTCACCCGCAACTTGGCCGGCGAGGTGCTCACCGAGATGGCCGAACTCACCGAGTCCGGCTGCGTGGGCTTCAGCCAGGCCGAGGTGCCGCTGGCCAGCACCCAGGTCACCCAGCGCGCGCTGCAGTACGCCGCCACCTTCGGCTACACCGTGTGGCTGCGCCCGCAAGAGCTGCACCTGGGCAAGGGCGTGGCCGCCAGTGGCCCTCTGGCCACGCGCCTGGGTCTCTCGGGCGTGCCCGTGGCGGCCGAGACCATCGCCCTGCACACCATCTTCGAGCTGCAGCGCAGCACCGGCGCGCACGTCCACCTGTGCCGCATCAGCAGCGCCGCCGGCGTGGAGCTGATCCGCCGCGCCAAGGCCGACGGCCTGAAGGTCACGGCCGACGTCAGCATCAACTCGCTGCACCTGACCGACGTGGACATCGGCTTCTTCGACAGCCGCGCCCGCCTGTCGCCCCCGCTGCGCCAGCAGCGCGACCGTGACGCCCTCAACGCAGCGCTGGCCGACGGCACCATCGACGTGCTGGTGTCGGACCACACCCCCGTGGACGAAGACGCCAAGACCCTGCCGTTTGCCGAGGCCGAGCCCGGCGCCACCGGCCTGGAGCTGCTCTTGAGCCTGGCCCTCAAGTGGTCGCAAGACAGCGGCGTGCCGCTGCAGCGCGCCCTTGCGGTCGTCACCAGCGAGCCCGCGCGCGTGCTGGGCAGTGCCCTGGGCACGCTGCAGGCCAGCGTGGGCAAGATCGTCGAAGGTGGCGTGGGCGACCTGTGCATCTTCGACCCTGCTGCCGCCTGGACGGTGCAGGGCGACGCGCTGCGCAGCCAGGGCAAGCACACCCCCTTCCTCGGCTATGAACTGCCGGGCCGGGTGCGCACCACCATGGTCGGTGGCCAGGTCGCCTTCGACCGCGGCGGCTGAGCGAGCGAACCAGCCATGAAGGCCCTGCGCGCCGCCTGGCGCTTGTGGCGCATGCTGGGCCATATCCTCAAGGGCATGGCCATCGTGGTCCTGCGCTTTCCGAGGCTCTCGCCCGACCAGCAGCACGCCCGCGTGCAGGCCTGGTCCATGGAGCTGCTGGCCAAGATCGGCATCTCGCTGCACCTGCAGGGCCAGCCCCCCGTCTCGGGGCCTGTGATGCTGGTGGCCAACCACATCTCCTGGCTCGACATCCCGGTCATGCACGCAGCCCGCCATTGCCGCTTCGTCTCCAAGTCCGACGTCAAGGCCTGGCCGCTCATCGGCGCCCTGGCCACCGCCGCCGGCACTCTGTACATCGAGCGCGCCTCACGCCGCGACGCCCTGCGCATGGTGGGCGCAATGCAGGAGTCGCTGGAGCGTGGCGAAGTGCTCGCCGTGTTCCCCGAGGGGACCACGGGCGACGGGCGCGAGATACTGCCTTTCCATGCCAACCTGCTGCAGGCCGCGGTGGCCGCCAACGCCCCCGTGCAACCCGTGGGCCTGCGCTTCGTGGACCGCACGACCGGCGAGCTGAGCTTCGCCCCCAGCTACATCGGCGACGAAACCCTGGTCGGCTCCATCTGGCGCACCCTGAGCGCCCCGGCCATCGAGGCGGTGGTGCACTACGGCGAGCCGGAGTTGCATGCGGGGCGGGACCGAAGGGTGTTCACGCAGGATTTGCAAGGGGTGGTGGAGCGGTTGCGGCGAAGCTAGGCAGCGATTGGGCAGTTGTCCGACTTGGCGCCCAGGCGGCACGCGCGATACTGGCTTCTATCCTTGATGGAGGCAGCAGCTATGCGATTCACTCAACAGCTCAGCGTGTGGATGGTTCTGGTCTTCAGTTCCATGGCCGCCGTAGCCCAGGGCGTCAACACGCCCGCCGTTGTGCCCGGGCTACGGCCGTCCTTGCCGGCATCGTCGCCGTACCAGCCCCCAGTGCCCACGACCAGCAGCACGCCCCAGCAGACCCCTGCGCCGGGCCCCAGCCTGACGCCGGCGCAGACGCCGGAGCCGCCGCCCTCGCAATCGCCCTCGCAGACGCCGCCCGAGCCTGTGCCTGCGCCGCCTGTGCAGGGATGATTGGCAGACATCGGCCGCGAAAGCCGCGTCTGCATACCGCCTGAGCCCTCGGCGCGTACGTGGCAGCGGCGCGCGCATACGGTGCTTGGTGCACGAGCAATTGCTGCATTAGAGTGCGGTGATGTTGCTGATCTTCTTACGCACGTGCACCCAGGCCATGGTGGTTCTGGCGGTGGCGCTGGTGCCAACGCTTGGCTGGGCTTTCAAGCCCCTTTATGCGGGCGATGCGTATTTTGCTCCTGGCTCGTCAGTCCTCCAGGGTGAGCAAATCGACAAGCTGGACAAGCTGAAATGCATGGTGGGTGCGAGACCCCTGGAGTCGTTGTCGATCATCGGACATGCATCCTCGCGGGAGCGCAATCCCAAAGACCTGTCATTGGCCAGGGCGGCCGCCGTGAAGGACTGGTTCGTGGCCAACACGGGGTGGAATGCGAACAAAATCTACGTTGAGGGCAAGGGTGATAAGCAGCACATGGCGGACGACACGACCGCCGAAGGCAGCGCGAAGAACCGTTGGACAGACTTGGAGTTGCTCATTGTCGCAACGCCTCATGACCCATCCCCTTCAAAGGAGTGCAATGTCTTGGGGTGGGAGAAATCTTTTCTCGCGCTGGAGGGGGAGTCGGCGATGGTCGTGGCCCGCTCACTCGCCCGAACAGGCTGGGTGCAGGTTCCAGCCCTGTACCGTTCAGCACTGGAACACCGGCGTGAGGATCTGCTCAACCGCCTGCCCCACGCAGGCATCGCCACAACCCGCCCGCAGCAGATCGAGATTGCCCGAATGGCCCTGGCCTTCGGAAAGTTCGGCTATTTCACGAACTGGCTGCGCAACGAGGGCCGCACCCTCGACGGCAACCAGCGCGATGCGCTGCTGCAAGCCGCGTGCAGGGGGGAGGGGGACGCGGCCGAGCGTGCCGCTGTCATCCGCTTGCTGCACGCGGCGGGCGCAGTGTCCCGCACGCGGGCGGTGCTGCAATGCGCGGTGACCGAAACCCGCCAAGCGTACGTGGTGGAAGCATATCTCGCCGGGGGAGCCCATCGGTTCATCGATGCAGACATGGTGGTCGACGCTGGCGGGAACCCCGCCGTGCTGGATCGCCTGCTGGCGTGGGGCGGCAATCCGGCAAGCCGGACCGCGCACGGCACTACGCTGTTCCACACGTCCCGACTGGAGACCGTTGCCGACGTGCAGCGTCTGCTCGGTTGGGGCCTGGATATCAATGCCAAGGGGCGCACCTATCGGTCCAACCCGGATACCACTCCCCTGCGCGAGGCGGTGGCCTACGCCAGCGTGGAGATTCTGGATTTCATGAAGCAGGCCGGCGCCGATGTGGAAGGGGCGGGAGATCTGCAGCAGACCAAGATCATCGACAACCAACTTTGGCTGGTGCGCAACGGGATGCCACTCCCGAAAGGGGGCGAGACGGTGGTGCGCCTGGCCCTGCAGGGAGAGGTTGCGCTGCCGGTGCTGGAGGCCTTGCACGAACGTGGGGTGGACCTCGGTGCGACCGCGTGGGAGGGCGAGAGTGCACTGCGCGTTGCCATCGAAAGGTATGAGCCGACCATGGTGCGGTTTCTGGTGGCACGGGGGGTGCCTCTGCAGGTCCGCATGAAGCGTGGTGGAGCGGTCCAGCCCGCCCTTGAGGCGGCACACAGCCTGTCGGAGATGGTTCCTCCGGTTCCCTGTCCATCCTACGGTGCATGCCCCGCTGTCGTGCCATCCCCGCCCGTCGTGGACCGGCAGCGTCAGCGCAAGAAGAACGAAATTCTGCAGATCCTGGGCGCTGCGGCCTCGTGAGATGCCGTTGGTGATGCCTGTACCACCTGCTCGCACGTGCTGTGACCAGAGGCGACCGGGCTCGCACCCAGGCCCCGCCCCATTACAGTGGCGCCATGCCCCATTTCCTCGCGCAGGCTCCCACGGGGCCTGCCGTGCCCTTGAGCGATCTCGTCCAGACCATGCACGCGCATGCGGCACGGCTGCGTGCGTTGCATGACCGTGTCGGCGAAACCTATTCACAGTGTTCAGCCTCCACAGAGGCCCGCAAGCAGTGGCAGGACGCGTGCAGCGACTTTCATGGTGCGTACGGCGACCTGTTCTTTCCGGGTGGGGAGCTGGCGTGGGAGCAGTTCATCGACGGCAGCAGCGCCGACGTGGGGTGCGCGCTCGCGTTCCTGCAGGCCGACCCGTGGTACCACCGGTCGGGATACCACAAGCAGGTGGTGTGGCACCGTTTCAAGCGCACCGTGTTGGCCCGGGACGAGCTGCGGCTGCTGGAGGGGGTGGCCCTGGACTACCTGGGGCGGCGTGTGCGCAGGGAGTTCTGGCAGATGGTCCGGTTCGTGCGGCTGCGGGGCGGGGCCGATTTCTGGCAGCGTGTCGAGCAGATGGCGAGCGACCCGGTGCGGTCGGCGCCGGCCATCAAGGCCACCTGGCTCGTGCTGGCCCGGCAGAACAAGCCGGTGCACCAGGCCATTGCCAATGAGGTGCGGCGTGCTGGCTACCAGCCGGGCTATCAGGCTGTGCTGGATTTTCGCCATATTGCCGTGCATTGGGAGGGTCCGGGACGGCGCTGTTGATCAGGCGCCAGCCGAGGCGCCACATGGCCACGGCGCTCCCAGCCCGGCGCGAAGCGGGGGCCGGCACTTTGTGCCAGACAGCCGGAGTAGCCTGCCCGCCCGAAACCGGGCATATTCCACATTTGCGGTGCCTGGGGCTTTCGCTCGTGCGTGCAAGTGCGTCCAATTGCCTTATCGTCCGCACCAGTTGACAGGCCTGCTTCCCATGTCGGGGTGCGGGGGCTCCACTCACACTGCCGGGAGGGCATCGCCATGAACCTGATTGAGCGCGTCAAGAACATTCTTCTGAAACCCAAGGAGGAGTGGGTCACCATCGACTCCGAGCCTGCCGACGTGGCGGGGCTGTACACGCAGTACCTGATGATCCTGGCGATCATTCCCGCCGTCTGCGGCTTCATCGGCATGTCGCTGATCGGTTTTGGCGGCTTCGGCTTCACCGTGCGGGTGCCCATCTTCTCGGGCCTGATCAACATGGTGGTCTCGTACGTGCTGAGCCTGGTGGGCGTGTTCGTGCTGGGCCTCATCATCGATGCGCTGGCGCCGACCTTCGGCGGGCAGAAAAATTCCATCCAGGCGCTCAAGGTGGCTGTCTACGGCAGCACGGCCGCGCTGCTGGGCGGTATCTTCAGCCTGCTGCCGGCGCTGTCCATGCTGGGCTTCGTCGCGGCGCTGTACACCATTTACCTGGTCTACCTGGGCCTGCCGGTGCTCATGCGCAGCAACCCCGAAAAGTCCATCGCCTACACCGCCGTGGTGATCGTCGCGGGTATCGTGGTGGGCGTCATCATCGGCGCCGTGAGCTCGCTCTTCGTGCCCCGTGGCGGCGCCATGTTCAGTGGTGCCGATGCCCCCGCGATCTCGGTGAACACCCCCGGCGGCAAGGTCACCATCGACACTGCGGGCCTTGAAGCCGCCAGCAAGAAGATGGAAGAGGCCGCACGCCAGATGGAAAAGGCCCAGAAGAGCCAGGACCCTGCCGCCATTGCCGCGGCCAACAGCGGCGCCGTGGCCGCAGCCGCCGGCATGATGGGTGGCGGCCAGGCCGTGGCGGCCCAGTCGCTCAAGGCCGCGCTGCCCGAGCAATTGGGCGGCATGCCGCGCACGGGCTTCGACGTGCAGGACGGCGCGGCCCTGGGCCTGCCCACCAGCCAGGCCAGCGCCTCCTACGGCAGTGGCGACAAGCGCGTGCGCATCGAGATCATCGACATCGGCGGCCTGGGCCAGATGGCGGCCCTTGCCATGGGCATGGGCCAGGGCGAGAAGGAAGATCAGAGCAGCGCCGAGAAGACCTGGCAGGAAAACGGCCGCACGCTGCACCAGAGCTACCGCAAGGACGGCAGCCGCGCCGAGTTCAAGACGGTGCTCAAGAACGGCTTGGTGGTCGGCATCGAAGGCGACCGCGTGGGCGTGCAGGACCTGCGCGGCATGCTGTCGCAGGTGGACCTCAATGCCCTGGAAGGCCTGCAGCGCAAACCCAAGGGCTGAGATCGTTCACCTGGGGTGATTGCGGGCCACGGCCCGCTTTTTTTGCCCGCTGCAACGGCCCGGGTAGACTGGCCGCACGCTGGCTTTTGCCCGCCCCTCCCTGACGCACCGCTCCATGACCTCCACTGCATCCCCTGCTACCGCACCCGCAACGCTGTACCAGCGCGTGATGGGCGTGGACTTCGACCGGCTGTCGTCCCCCGTGGCGCGCTTTCACCGCCTGGCGGGTGCGCAGGTGCTGCACGGCCAGGTGCAGGTGCAGGCCCCTGCCTCGCTGCTGGGCCGTGTGCTGGCCTGGGGGCTCGGGGCGCCGCAGCAGGCGGGGCAGGGCCCCATCCGTTTCGAGCTCGATGCCACGCCGGGTGCCGAGGTCTGGACGCGCATCTTCCCCACGCGCACCATGCGCTCCACCCTGCGCGAGGCCCCGGGCTTCGTCGAGGAGCACATGGGTGCGGCGCGGCTGCTGTTCGGCCTCGCGGCGGTGGAGGGCGGCCGGCTGGAGATGCGCCTGGTGCGCATGCGTTTCCTGGGCATCCCCTGCCCGCGCTGGCTGCAGCCCGCCATCGTGGCGCGCGAGATGGGGCAGGGCGATGACCAACTGCACTTCGAGGTGCAGGCCACCGTGCCCTGGATCGGCCGCGTGGTGGCCTACCGGGGGCATTTGCAGGTGCCTGCCGACGCGCGAACACCATGATTGTCGTCTTCGACGCCAAGTGCCTGCTGTGCAATGGCTGGGTGCAGTTCCTGCTGCGCCATGACCGCGCGGGCCGTATCCGCTTTGCCTCCATCCAGGGGCAAGAGGGCTTGCGCCTGCTGCGCGAGGCGGGCCTGCAGGTCGATGGCCTGCAGACACTGTTGGTGGTCGAGGAAAAGGAAGACGGCGGGCGCACCTGGCAGCACACAGCCGCCATCCTGCGCATCCTCCATGCCCTGGGCTGGCCGTGGCGCCTGGCCTGGGTGGGCTGGCTGGTGCCGGCGCCGCTGCGCGATGCACTGTACCGCCTGATGGCGCGCAACCGCTACCGCATCTGGGGGCGCTCGGAGACCTGCATGCTCCCCGCGCCCGAGCACGCTGGGCGGTTTCTCGATTAGGACATGCCGGGCGCGCTTAAATCCGCGCCTTGACGTGGAACAGCGCCGTGCGGCCCTCGGTATCGGGGCTGGGCGCAAAGCTGTACTCCAGCGGCGCACTGGCATCGCGCGCAATCGTCAACAGGCCCAGGCCTGCGCCCTTGCTCAGCGTGTCGGTGGTGCTGTGGTCGGGGTTGCGCAACTGCTCGCGGTAGCTTTGCTTGATCTCGTCCAGGCTCATGGCGCGCAGGGCGTCGAGCTTGTCGGTGAGTCGGGGCACATGGGCGGCATCCACGGCGTTGCTGCAGACGATCCAATACTGGGCGGGGGACGCCTCGGCTTCCTGGCCGTCGGTGGGCGGCAGGTCCTTGCCCACGCCGATGGCACCCTTCGGCGCGGGCGCATCGGCTGTCACTGCTGCCGTTGGCAGGACATCGTCGTCAGGCGGCACCGCATAGTGCAGGATGTTGTGCGCCATCTCCACAAAGGTGGAAAACAGCTTGCGCTTGGCCGGGCCGGATGCGTCCTCGGTGGCCAGCCGCTGCTTGAGCGAATCGGCCGCCGCAGCCACCACGGCAGGGGTGAACTCCCCTGCGTAGTAGAACAGCACGCCACAGTCCTGCGCATTGGCCTGGAAGCGTTCGAAGTCGGGGCCGTTCATGCGTCGGCTCCTGGCGGTGCGGAATCGGTGGAAGGCTGTACCGCCTGGACGGAGGCTCCAGTGGCCAGGTGACTGGCAAGAAAAGACATGCAGAAAGAACCGGTGATGCTGCGAATTGCCACCGATTCTTGCCGCCTTGCATGACGGCGCCGTGACGCTCTTGCTGGTAGCTCAGGCGGTGCTGGCTTCGGACTCGCGGGGAAAGGTCACCACATGGTCTGCTTCGGCGCGGATGCCGATCCACTCGCCCACCGCATGGTTGTGGTGGCTGGGCACGTGCGCCACCACGGTCTGCCCGCTCGCCAGGCGCAGGGTGTACAAAAACTCCGAACCGCGAAACGACTTGCGCACGATCTGCGCCTGTACCGGGGCGGCGTCGTCGTGCACGATGTCGTCGGCGCGCAGCAGCACATCGCATTCGCCACCGGGGTAGCTCGTGGGCAGGGGGCATTCGGCCAGGTCGGTGAGCTCGCCCACCGGCGTCTGCGCCACCACGTTGTCGCCGCGCTGCACCAGCGTGGCGGGGGCAAACACGCCGTGGCCGATGAAGTCCGCCACGAAGCGCGTGGCCGGGCGGTGGTACAGGGTGTAGGCATCGTCCCACTGGTGCAGCTGGCCCTCGTGCATCACGCCGATCACGTCGCCGATGGCAAAGGCCTCCAATTGGTCGTGCGTGACGAACAGGGCCGTGGCACCTGCCGCCTTGAGGATGCCGCGCACCTCGTGCGCCAGGCGCTCGCGCAAGTCCACGTCGAGGTTCGAGAACGGCTCGTCCAGCAGCATCAGCTGCGGGCGCGGCGCCAATGCGCGGGCCAGCGCCACACGCTGCTGCTGCCCGCCCGACAATTCATGCGGAAAGCGCTGCTCGCTGCCTGAGAGCCCTACCAGCGCCAGCACCTCGGCCACGCGCGCCGCCTGCTCGGCGCGCGGCAGGTGGTGGATGCCGAAGGCCACGTTGCGCCCCACCGACAGGTGCGGAAACAACGCATAGTCCTGGAACACCATGCCGATGCGCCGCTGTTCGGGCGGCACGCTCACGCTGGCGCTGCTGACCACCTTCTGCGTCAGGCTGATCTGCCCGCCCGACACGGGTTCGAGCCCCGCCACCGCGCGCAGCAAGGTCGTCTTGCCGCAGCCCGAGGGCCCGATCAGCACGCCGATGTCGCCCGCGCGCAGGCCCAGGGACACGTTCTGCACGGCGGCGCGGGGGCGGCCTGCATAGCGCACTTCAAGTTGGGAGACCTCTAGGAACATGGCCTCATTTTAGGTGGCAGGGAGCAAATGCTTAAAATTCGCATTTGCATTCCCGAACTTCCCTGGTGCCTTCTGGGGCCGGCATGCCCTGATCTACTTGCCGAGCCCCTTCGCCTTGCGCCGCATACCTTTTCGCCTCCACACCGTCCCCCTGGTCCTGCTCGCCAGCATCCTGGTCCTGCCCGTTCTGGCGGTGCTGGCTTCGTGGCTGCCGTTTGGGCAGACCGACGCGCTGGCCGGCCCCATCCTGCGCGAGATGGCCTCCACCGTGCTGCCCGGCTATGTGTGGACCACGCTGTGGCTGAGCGTGCTGGTGGCGCTGGGTGCGGCCATCGTGGGCACGGGGGCGGCCGCAGCGGTGACGCTGTTCGACTTCCCGGGCCGGCGCACCTTCGAGTGGCTGCTGCTGCTGCCTCTGGCCATGCCGGCCTACGTCACGGCCTATGCGTACACCGACTTCCTGCAGTTCAGCGGCCCCCTGCAGGTGGGGCTGCGCAACACCTTCGGGCTCGAAGGCCGGCTGCTGCCGGAAGTGCGCAGCCTGGGCGGCGCGGTCTGGGTATTCATCTTTTCGCTCTACCCCTATGTGTACCTGCTGGCGCGCACCGCGCTGGGCGAGCGCGCCGCGCACCTGATGGAGGCCGCGCGGCTGCTTGGCGCGCCGCTGCCCCGGCGCATCCGCGCCGTGGCCCTGCCGTTGGCGCGCCCGGCCGTGGCCGCCGGCGTGGCACTGGTGCTGATGGAGACGCTGGCCGACTTCGGCGTGGCCAGCTACTTCGGCATCCAGACCTTCACCACCGGCATCTACAAGGCCTGGCTGTCCATGGACAACCGGCTCGCCGCCGCCCAACTGGCCACCATGCTGCTGGTGGTGGTGATGGCCCTGCTGCACCTGGAGCAGCGGGCACAGAAGCGCATGCGCTTTGCGGGCGGCCTGGGCCGCGCCGGCTCGGCCGAGGCCCAGCCCCTGGCGCTGCGCGGCGGGCGCCGGGTGCTGGCATGGGCCGTGTGCGCCGTGCCGGTGCTCATGGGCTTCGTCGCGCCGGTGGTCTTCATGCTGCGGCCGCTGGCGGCCGACTGGTCGGTGCTGCCCTGGGGGCGCTTCATCGAGTGGGCCTGGAACAGCGTGCGGCTGGGCAGCATCACCGCCGCGCTGGCCGTGGTGGTGGCCCTGTCCCTGGCATTCGCCGTGCGCCGCAGCGCCGATGCCGTGACCCGTGGCGTGGTGCAACTGGTGAGCCTGGGCTACGCCGTGCCCGGTGCCGTCATCGTGGTGGGCCTGCTGCTGCCCGTGGGCTGGCTGCAGGCGGCGGTGCCGCAATGGGGTGTGGGTGCCTTGGTCACGGCCACGGCCGTGGGCATCGTCTGGGCCTACCTGGTGCGCTTTTGCGCCGTGGCGCTGCAGTCCATGCAAAGCGGCTACGCGCGCATTCCGCAAAGCCTGGACGACTCGGCGCGCATGCTGGGCACCGGCAGCGCCGGCCTGCTGGCGCGCGTGCACTGGCCGCTGCTCAAGCGCTCCACAGCGGCAGCGGCGCTGCTGGTCTTCGTGGACGTGATGAAGGAACTGCCCGCCACCATGGTGCTGCGCCCCTTCAACAGCGACACCCTGGCCGTGGTGGCCTACCAGCTCGCCCGCGACGAGCGCCTGGGCGAGGCGGCGCTGCCCTCGCTGGCGCTGGTGGCGGTGGGGTTGGTGCCGGTGATCTTGCTCAGTCGCACGCTGCGCTCCAGCAAGCGCTAGGGCTGCGCTGCAGCGCCCCCAGCAAACCGGGTAACCTGCGCGCCATGCACGCCCGAGTTCTGCGCTACCTGGACGAAGTGGTCCGCCGCGGTTCCATCCGCAAGGCGGCCGAGCACCTGCACGTGGCGCCCACGGCGGTCAACCGCCAGATCCTCGACCTGGAGGCGGAGCTGGGCGCGCCGCTGTTCGATCGCATCCACAACCGGCTGCGGCTGACGCCGCTGGGCGAGATGGTGCTGGCCCATGTGCGCAGCACCTTGCGCGAGCACGCCGCGCTGCGCGAGCGCATCGCCGAGTTCAAGGACGAGCGCCGCGGCGAGATCACGGTGGCCACCACGGCGGGCCTGGCCGGCTCGCTGCTGCCCTCGCTGGTGCACGATTTTCGCCAGCGCTACCCGGGCATCGCGGTGCGCATCATCGATCTGCCCATCGCTGAGATACCGGCCGCCGTGGAGCGTGGCGATGCCGAGCTGGGCCTGGGCTACGACCTGTCGCTCAAACCCGCCCTGCGCACCCTGTCGGCCAGCGAATGGCCCATCGGCGCCGTGGTGCCGCCCAAACATGCGCTGGCGCGCCAGTCGTCCGTGCTGCTCAGCGACTGCATCGGCCATGCGCTGATCCTGCCCGCGCCGCAGTTGACCATCCGCACCCTGCTGGACGAGGCCTTCGAACGCAACGCCATCAAGGTCACGCCCGTGGCCGAATCGACCTCGATGGCGCTGATCCTGCGCCTGGTGGTGCTGGGCGAAGGCATCGCCCTGCTCAACCCGCTGGACGTGATGGAGGAGCGCGCCCGCAACGCCCTGGTCTTCGTGCCGCTGCGCGATGCCCACCTTGCGCGCCAGACCCTGGTGCTGGCGGCGCGCGCCAAGGGGCAACTGAGCGCCGCGGCCGAGCTGATGGCGGCGAACATCGGCGACGCACTGGCACGGCTGTTCGCTACCGCGCGCTGAACCCACCACCTGGCGCAGTGGGTGTCCACATTTTGTGGACACCCCAGGCGCAATTCGGCGCTATCGCAGATGCATTGCCGTTCCTAGACTGGCGCCATCGAACCTGCGAATAAAAGAGAAGCCGCCCCATGACCACCCTGATTGCCCTGAACGCCGATGTCCTCGTCACCATGGACGCGCAGCGCCGCGAAATCCCCGATGGTGCCCTGGTGGCCGATGGCCCC
This sequence comes from Pseudomonadota bacterium, assembly GCA_040387235.1. Lineage (GTDB taxonomy): Bacteria > Pseudomonadota > Gammaproteobacteria > Burkholderiales > Burkholderiaceae_C > Acidovorax. Next base: position 16,134 of record JAZKEE010000034.1, on the reverse strand, counting down.
GCCGTGCAATGGGTGGGCCCCACGGCCGAGCTGCCGCTGCACTACCGCCGCATGGCCGAAGATGGCACGGCCCGGGTGCTCGACATGCGCGGGCGCGTGGTGCTGCCGGGCCTGGTCAACACCCACCACCACATGTACCAGAGCCTCACGCGCGCCGTGCCCGCGGCGCAGGATGCGGAGCTGTTCTCGTGGCTGACCAACCTCTACATGCTGTGGTCGCACCTCACGCCCGAGATGGTGCATGTCTCCACCCAGACGGCGATGGCCGAGCTCATGCTGTCGGGCTGCACCACCACCAGCGACCACCTGTACCTGTATCCCAACGGCGCGCGGCTGGATGACGCCATCGCCGCCGCGCAACAGATGGGCATGCGCTTTCACGCCGCGCGCGGCTCCATGAGCCTGGGGCGCAGCAAGGGCGGCCTGCCGCCCGATGCGGTGGTGGAGGAGGAAGAGGCCATCCTGCGCGACAGCCTGCGCCTGATACAGCAGTACCACGACGCCTCGCGCCACGCCATGCTGCGTGTGGTGCTGGCGCCGTGCTCGCCGTTTTCGGTGACGCGCGATCTGATGCGCGAATCGGCCCTGCTGGCGCGCGCCCACGGCGTGTCGCTGCACACCCACCTGGCCGAGAACGACAACGACGTGGCCTTCTCGCGCGAGCAGTTCGGCCTGACCCCTGCGCAGTACGCCGAGAGCCTGGGCTGGGTCGGCCGCGACGTGTGGCATGCGCACTGCGTCAAGCTCGACCCCGAGGGCATTGCCCTTTTCGCGCGCACCGGCACGGGCGTGGCGCACTGCCCCTGCTCCAACATGCGCCTGGCCTCGGGCATCGCGCCCGTGCGCAGCATGCGCGATGCGGGCGTGCCCGTGGGCCTGGGGGTGGACGGCAGCGCATCGAACGACGGCGCCCACATGCTCGGCGAGGCGCGCCAGGCCCTGCTGCTGCAGCGCGTGGGCCATGGCCCGGCCGCCATGGGCGCGCGCGAGGCGCTGGAGATCGCCACCCTGGGCGGCGCGCGCGTGCTCAACCGCGACGACATCGGCGCGCTGGCGCCCGGCATGTCGGCCGACTTCGTGGCCTTCGACATGTCCGCCGTGGGCTTCGCGGGCGCGGGCCACGACCCGGTGGCGGCCCTGGTGTTCTGCACGCCGGCCAACGCCGACACCAGCGTCATCAACGGCCGCGTGGTGATCGAGCACGGCCGCCTGCTCACGGCCGACCTGCCCGTGGTGCTGGGCCGGCACAACGCACTGGCAAAGACGCTGTTCGAGCAGGCCGCTGCAGGCCACTGATCCCGCCATCCATCCACCACCCGGCTGCCCCTTCAGGGGCGGGCGGGGTTCGCCCTGGGCGCATGCCGCCCGCCACCGCACGCTAGGAGCCCCGACCCGCCATCCCCACCCCCGCCATCGCATTCCCTCACATGACGACAAGTGCCTTTGAAAAGGCCAACGGACAAGGAGACAAGACAATGGATCAACAACAACTGCTTTACCAGGTGGAAGACCGTCCACCGATGCTGGCCACGGCGGTACTGCTGTCGCTGCAGCACCTGCTGGCGGCGCTGGGCGGCATCATCGCCGTGCCGCTGGTGATCGGCGGCGCGCTCAAGCTGCCGGCCGACCAGATCGTGGCCCTGGTGAACGCCGCGCTGCTGGGTTCAGGCATCGTCACCATCATCCAGTGCCGGGGCGTGGGGCCGGTGGGCATACGCCTGCCCTGCGTCATGGGCACCAGCTTCGCCTTCGTCGGCGCGGGCATCAGCGTGGGGCTGGAGCATGGCGTGGCGGGCATCCTGGGCTCCTCGCTCGTGGGCTCGCTGGTGATGGTGGTGGGCAGCTTCTTCATGCCGGTGATTCGCCGCTTCTTTCCGCACACCGTGACCAGCGTGGTGGTCACCATGATCGGCCTGTCGCTCACGCCCGTGGCGGTGGACTGGGCGGCGGGGGGCGTGGGCGCGAGCGACTACGGCGCCAGCGGCAACCTGGCCATCGCGGGCTTGGTGCTCGCACTCGTCATCGGCTTCGTGCAGTGGGGCAAGGGCATCGTCTCGGCCAGCGCCGTGGTGCTGGGCATTGCCAGCGGCTATGTGCTGTGCCTGGCGCTGGGGTTCATTGATTTCACGCAGGTGCGCGAGGCGCCGGTGTTCGCGATCCCGCAGCCGCTGCACTTCGGCATGTCCTTTCCGGTAGCGGGCATCATCGCCATGTCCATCGCCTTTTTGGTCACCATCGTCGAGACCACGGGCACCTTCATGGCCCTGGGCGCGGCCACGCAGACGCCCATTCCCAACAAACGCCTGGCCAGCGGCATCCTGTGCGACGGCGTGGGTTCGGCCTTCGCGGCGGTGATGTCCAGCCCGCCGCTGTCCACCTTCGCGCAGAACGTGGGCGTGGTCTCGCTCACCGGCGTGGCCAGCCGCCACGTGGTGATGCTCACGGGCGTCATGCTGCTGCTGGCCGGGCTGTTCCCGGTGCTGGGTGCCCTGGTGGTGACCATTCCGCAGCCCGTGCTTGGCGGTGCCGGGCTGATGATGTTCGCGATGATCGTCTCGGCCGGCATCCGCATGCTTGCCAGCAGTGCGCCTTCGCGCCGCAACAGCCTGGTCATCGCCGTGTCCCTGGGCTGCGGCCTGGCCGTGACGGTGCGGCCCGACCTGCTGGTGCGCATGCCCGCCTTTGCGCGCGAGGTGTTCGGTTCGGGCATCACGGTCGGGGCGCTGGTGGCAGTGGCCCTGAACCTGGTGCTGCCGGGGCGCGAGCGTGAGGAAGAAGAGACTGCCTGAACCCGCCCACGAAAAAGCCGCCCGAAGGCGGCTGGCCGGGCAGGGGCATCCAGCCGGGGTGGTGCGTTCTTATTCGCTCCAGTCGGAGTGCTTCTCGCACAGCTTGTTCGTTTCCTTGCCCTTGCGGGTTTCGGCAAAGGTCACCAGGTTGCCCTTGAAGTCATCGGGCGTCTCGTTCCACATGCAGGTGCACCAGGCCTGGGCCTTGGTCTGGCCCTTGATGGGGCTCTTTTCATCGCCGCCCTCGTACAGCTTGGCGGCATAGCCCAGGCATTGCCGGTACTGGGCATCGCCCGCCGGGGGCTTGTTGTAGTCGGTGGCGGCCAGGGCGCTGGTGCCCGCAGCCAGGAGGAGAAGGGCGCCGGTGAGCGTGTGGATCAATTGCATGGTGAAACCTCTGCCAGGGTGATTTTTCGTGTGGGAGATTGGCCAGGGCCCGGGCGCACGCGGTCAACCGATGCGCGCTCCAGGTGTTTCACAGTGTAGTTGTTTGAAACAAAAAGTTTCTTTGGCTTTTCCTATTTGAAGGCTGGTGTCGTACCCGGGCCACGGGCCGGTGCCGGCCCAGGGGCGGGGGGCCTGAGCTTGTGCGCCAGGCGCCGCCACCCGATGACCACCCCGGTGAGGCTCATCACTGTCCCGCCCAGGCTCAGCACGATGAGCAGCGCATCCCACAGCGGCCGGCGCGCCAGCAGCGGTCCCCAGTCCCAGCTGTGCAGCAGGGCGAACAGCCAGCGGCTGGCGCGGCGGTGGGTGTCGCTCTTGTCCAGCACCGCGCCGGTGCGCGGGTCGATGTGCACCCAGGTGGCATGCGCGTCGGAAAACACCACGCGCAGCACCGGCAGGGGTCTGTCGTTGCCACCGGTCATGGTGTGCGCGGCGCGGCTGTAGTAGTGCATGTCGTAGTCGCGCAGGGTCTCGGTGCGGGCCACGGGGTCGGGCAGCAGCCTTGCGGCGGCGGCTTGCAGCGCTTCTGGGTCCAGGGCGTGGGGCTGCGCCGTCGCGGCATCCAGCAAGGCCGGCGCTCCCGTGGGGCTGGCCGCAAGCACCAGCGTCTGCCCGGCCGTGCGCACCCAGCGCAGTTCGCGGGTGTTGGGCGATGCGGCGGCCAGCAGGGCCTGCACGCTGGCGGGCTGCGTGGGCAGGGCGAGCGGGCCGCCATGCATGGCCTCGGTGCGCAGGGCCGGGGCGCCACCGTCGAAGACCTTCCACGGGTTCATGGACATCAGGCCGCTGAAGATCCAGGTCAGCGTGACCGCCGCGAACAGCAGGCCGAAGACATGGTGCCAGCGCATCATGAATCCGCGGTAGGGCGATCGCGAGCCGCTCTTGTAGCGCCGCGTGAAGCGCCAGCGCATGACACCCACCACGGTGCCGGTGATGGTCAGCACGATGCCGGCGATGGACAGCCAGTTCACGATGTCGGCCCACCATGCGTCCAGTACCGTGCCGCGAAACGGGTAGAGCCAGTGGATCCACGCGCCCAGGTAGTTCCACCCGCGCTCGCTGCGCGTGGCGTCGCGCACCACCTCGCCGGTGGTGCCCGAGACGTAGACCACCGTGCCCGCCGCGTCGCCCAGCGCCAGCCGGTGCAGCGGGCGGTGCGCATCGAGCGCGCGCGAGTGGGTGAAGGCGTCCTCGTCGATGCGGTCCAGGTAGCGCGCCGTGCCCGCCTCGCCGGAAAACGCCTGGGCAGACGCCGTGGCCAGCACGGCATCGACGCCGCGCAGCACCTGGCCGGTGCCGGCATCGATCACCGTGGCGGCCATGCGCTTGGGCGCGGCGCCGGTGCCGCTGTGCTGTGGAATCGCCAGGTACACCGCGCGCCCGCCGCTGGCCACGGCCAGCCGCAGGTCCGACAGGGGTCCCTCGATGCCCGCGGCATGCAGGGCCTGGGCAGGCTCCAGCCCCACGGTGGCCGTGCGCAGCGGGGGCAGGTGCTCCAGGCGTTCGGTGGCCGTGAGCTTGGGGTAGCCCACGTACATCATCACCACGCCCGAGAAGAACCACATGGCGAAAAAGGCGCACAGCACCACGCCCGCCCAGCGGTGCGTGAGGTAGAGCCAGCGCTTGGCGTGCGGCAGCATGGGGGTATCTCCCGCTCAGAATGCGACGTGCAGGCTCACGTCGGCCGTGCGCGCAGCGCCCAGGTACACCTGCGTGCTGCGCGACTCCACCGCGTGGATGCGGTCGGTGGCGTTGCGGATGCGGCCGGTGAGCGTGGTGGTGGCGTTCAGCTTCCACGCCAGGCCCAGGTCCAGCAGGGTGTATTCGGGCCAGTACTGCGTGTTGGCCGCGTCCGCATAGACCTTGCCCACATGGCGCACGCCGGCGCTGGCCCTGAGGGCCGGGGTGAGTGCGTACGACACCCATAGGTTGGCCACCGTCTCGGGCGTGTTGATGGGCGTCCTGCCGGCCTGGGAGGTGCCGCTCTGCACATAGCTCTCGTAGCGCGCGCGGGTGCGGGTGAGGTTGGCCTGCACCTGCCACTGGCTATTCGGGCGCACACCCACCGCCAGCTCGATGCCCCGGGCCGACTGCTCGCCCACCAGCACGGTCAGCGCGGGGTTGTTCGGGTCCTGCGAGGCGATGTTCCTGCGCGTGATCTGGAAGGCTGCCGCCGTTGCCGTGCCCTTGCCGTTCCAGAAGTCGAGCTTGCTGCCCACCTCGGCCTGGCGGCCGGTGGTCAGTTCGCTGTTGTTGGCGACGTCGGCAAACGATGCGGTGGCCAGCGAGCCCGATGGCGGATCGGCTGCGGTCGATGCCTGGGCGTACAGGTTGGCGCCGGGCGCCAGGTCCCACACCACGCCCAGGCGGCCGGTGGTGGGGTGGTAGCTGCGGCTGAAGGCGGCGGGGCTTGCAGCGGTGACGGCGCGGCGGTTGGTCACGTCGAGCTCGATGCGCTCGTGCCGCAGGCCGGTGACCAGGTGCACGCTGGGGGCCAGGGCGGTGCGGTTTTCCAGGTACAGCGCGGTGGTGGTGGTCTTGTTGTCGCGGTCGGGGTTGAAGCCCGGCGCCATGCCCGGGATGTCGAAGAAGCGCTCGGTGGTGAACTGGTAGGGGTTCACCGTGCCCACGGTGCTGCTCAGGCTGTTGGGAAAGCGCGTCTGCCGGTTCACGCTGGCATCCAGGCCAAAGGCCCAGTCGCTCTTGCGACCGGCCAGTGTGCCCTGCCAGGTGGTCTCGATGCGGTCGCCCAGCACCTCGTGGTCGTGGCGCTGCAGGAAAGGCGAGGTGCGCGCCACCTGGGTATTGGCTGCGTTGAAGCGGTAGGTCTCCACGTTGCGGTAGTCGCGCAGCGCGTCGTACGCGTAGGCCGTGTTGCGCAGCTGCAGCGTGTCTGACACGCGCCACTGCGCCACCGAGCGCAGCCACTGCACGCGCTGCTGGTAGATGCCATCGGCACTGTTGTAGTTCTTGAAGCGCGTGGCCGGGTCCAGGCGCAGTGCGCCCAGGTTGGGGTTGAGCACGGGCGTGCCCCAGTAGGGGCGGTCCACGTCGTCCTTCTGGTACTCGTAGGCCAGCAGGTGGGTGAAGCCGCCGCCCAGGTCCGTCAACAGCGAGGCAGCCAGCTGGGTGGAGCGCGAGTGCACGCCCTCGACCCAGTTGCCCGCGTTGCGGTGGTTCAGATCGATGCGGGCAAAGTTCGCGGCGCCAGCGCCACCATCATCGCCGGACAGGCGCCGGTTCAGGCCCACCGACACCTCCTTGAGGTCGTTCGCGCCCAGGCGCAAGTGCGCCTCGCCGAAGTTGCTGCGCTCGGGTGTCTTGGTGATGTAGTTGAGCGAGCCGCCCACCGCGCCCGAGCCGTAAAGGAAGCTCGACGCACCGCCCACAGCCTCGACCCGGTCGTAGATCCAGCTGTCCACCGCGCGCGTGGCGCTGCCGTACTGCACGGTGATGCCGTTGTACATCTGGCTCACCGAGTTGCCGCTGAAGCCCCGGTAGCTGGCCGCCATCGAGCCCGGCGCGTTGTGCGCCGTGACGCCGGGGATGGCGCGCAGGATCTCCTGCGTGTCCTGTGCACCGCGCGCCTCGATGGTGGCGCGGTCCACCAGCGTGACGGAAGCAGGCGTTTCGCGCGGCGTCAGGCGCAGGCGGCTGCCGGTTTCCACCGGGGTGTCGAGCTGCAGCCTGCCATTGGGCTGCGGCGCGGCGTCGGTCACCTCGACGGCCCGAAGGGTAGGGGCGGGCTGCTGGGCCAGTGCGCACAGCGGCGCCAGGGCGAGGATGGCCGCATGCAGCGGCGACGGGGCGAAGAAACCTGGCGAGGCAGCAGCCATGGCAGCAGCAGCAGGCGAAAGGGAAGGGGACATGGACACAACTCTCTGGCAGACAGCGGGCACCCGGCGGCAGGGTGGCCCTGCAGGCGCGCACTGCCCGCGACATCACGGACAGGAAGGCCGCGCAGCCCTGGGATCCAGGGGCCGCGCGTGCGGCGGTCAGGTCAGAGAGAAGCGGGGGGACCGCGCGCGGGCAGCGGCGCCGCGGTGACGGCGGCAATGCGCGCCGCCTCCACGGGCTGCACGGCGTGCGCCAGCGGCTGCGGCAGGGGAATGAAGGCCGGGGGAATCGCAGGAGGTGCCCCGGCGATGGTGCACAGTGGGCAGTCCATGCCCATGCTGCCCATCTCGACGGCACCGTCGTCGGTCTGCACCAGCAGCTTGATGGTGCCGGCGCCCGAGCAGATCACCTCGATGGGCTGCGGGTTCACCAGGGGCGAGGCGATGGCCACGCCCATGGACGCCATGAACCAGGCCAGCACCAGGAGGCGCAGGGCGGCAAAGGTTCGAAGGGCGTTCATGGGGGCAATTATGCCTGCCGGCGCTGCAAAGCGAATCGGGCGCACAGGGCGCCCGATTCGCTTTGCGTCAGGCCTGGATGGACCAGGCCTGCAGGATCACGCTTGCGGCGATCAGGCTTGTGTATAAGCCGTCTTAACCGTGGTGTAGAACTCGGCGGCGTAGCGCCCCTGCTCGCGCGGGCCGTAGCTGCTGCTCTTGCGGCCGCCGAACGGCACGTGGTAGTCCACACCTGCGGTGGGCAGGTTCACCATCACCATGCCGGCCTGGGCGTGGCGCTTGAAGTGCGTGGCGTACTTCAGGCTGGTGGTGGCGATGCCGCTGGCCAGGCCGAACGGGGTGTCGTTGGCCAGGGCCAGCGCCTCGTCGTAGTTCTTCACGCGCTGCACGCTCACCACGGGGCCGAAGATCTCTTCGCGGTTGATGCGCATGCCGGGCGTGGTCTCGGTGAACAGGGCCGGGCGCAGGTAGTAGCCGGGCGCGCCGTCGGCGTTCTTCTCCAGGGCCTCGCCGCCAAAGGCGAGCTTGGCGCCTTCCTGCTGGCCGATGCCGATGTACTCCAGGTCCTGCGCCAGCTGGCGGTCGTCCACCACGGGGCCGATGTCGGTGCCGGCCTTGCGCGCGTCGTCCACCTTCAGGGTCTTGAGTTTCTCGATCACGGCGGCCACGAAGCGGTCGTGGATGCCATCGGTCACGATCACGCGGCTGCTGGCGGTGCAGCGCTGGCCGGTGGAGAAGAAGCCGCTGTTCACCGCGGCGCCCACGGCCACGGCCAGATCGGCGTCGTCCAGCACCACGAAGGGGTTCTTGCCGCCCATTTCGAGCTGCACCTTGGCGCCGCGCGGCACGCAGGCCGCCGCCACGCGCTGGCCCGTGCCCACCGATCCGGTGAAGCTCACGCCGGCGATGCGCTCGTCTTCCAGCAGCACCTGGCCCACGTCCGAGCCGCGGCCCATCACCAGGTTGAACACACCGGCCGGCAGGCCCGCGCGGTGCAGGATGTCGGCCAGCGCCCAGGCGGAGCCAGGCACCACTTCGGCGGGCTTGAACACCACGCAGTTGCCATAGGCCAGGGCCGGGGCGATCTTCCAGGCCGGAATGGCGATGGGGAAGTTCCACGGCGTGATGATGCCGATCACGCCCAGGGGCTCGCGCGTGATCTCGATGCCCACGCCAGGGCGCACCGAGGGCATCACCTCGCCGCCGGGGCGCAGCGCCTCGCCGGCGAAGAACTTGAAGATGGCGGCCGCACGGCCCACTTCGCCAATCGCCTCGGGCAGGGTCTTGCCCTCTTCGCGGGCCAGCAGGTCACCCAGCTCGGCCTTGCGCGCGATGATTTCGTTGCCCACCGCGTCCAGCACGTCGAAGCGCTGCTGCGGGGTGGACAGGCTCCACGCCGGGAAGGCAGCGTGTGCTGCCGACACGGCCTCCAGCGCCTGCTCGCGGCTGGCCACGGCGTAGTCGCCGATCACGTCGCGGGTGTCCGAGGGGTTGGTGTTGCGGTAGCCGCGGACGCCTTCGGTCCAGGTTCCGCCAATCAGGTTTGCATGCATGGTGTGGTGCAGGTAGTGGGAAAGTGGTGGCAACGCTGCCGAACAGGCCGCCGGCGCTCCTCGCAGGCCTGGCCGGTGCACAAGGCGGCCTGCGCGGAGCAGTGCATTGTGCAGCGGTCGGGTTGCGGTGGCGGCTGGCGGTCCATTCTGGCGTGCCCTGGTTAAAAAGCCGTGCGCACGCCGATCTGCGTGACGCCCTTCTGGCTGATGAAATCCTTGAGTCCGCCGGTGGCTTGCGACGCCGACGCATACAGGAAGGTGTTCTTGGACAGCGCATAGCGCGCACCCACGGCGACCTTGCCCAGGGTGTCATTCTGGCCTGCGGCGTTGGCGTACTTCACGCGGGTGTAGTTGGCGCCCAGCAGCACGAAGGAGCCCACGGGCACCTCCACGCCGATGGTGGTGCCATCGCTCTGGTCCATGGCGAAAGTGCTGGTGCCGGTCACGGTCAGGTTGTTGCCCGTGAAGGCGCCGTTGACCGAGGTGGTGGCCAGGTCGCGGTTGCGCTGCACGCCGCCCAGCACCTTGACCACGCCGAAGTTGTAGTTGGCCGCCACCGTGAGCGACTTGTTCACGTTGTCGCCCGTGGTGCGCGAGCGGTTCCACTCGTACGACAGCGCGCTGTTGAACGGGCCCTGGCCATAGCTGAGCTTGATGCCGTAGAAGCGGTCGGCCGTGCCCTCGCCGGGGGCCACCTGGGCCGCGGCCTGGAAGCCGCCGTAGTTGATGGTCTGCACCTGCAGCACGTTGTCGGCGCGCGGCGCGTTGAGCCACAGCGGCAGGGCCTTGCCGGCGTTGGTCACGCCCGTGCCGGGGTTCAGCGTCAGGGCGTTGGTGAAGGGGTTGCTCAGGCCCATGACCGAGTCTTCCAGGATGTACTGGCGGCCCAGGCGCAGCTCGCCTACCGTGGACGAGGACAGCCACACGAAGCCCTGGCGCCCGAAGGCCCGGCCGCCCTGGGCGAAGGTGCCGTTGTCTGCGTTGAAGCCGTTTTCCAGCAGCACACCAGCCTTCAGGCCGCCGCCCAGGTCTTCGACCGTGCGGATGCCCCAGCGCGAGCCGTTCAGGCCGTTGGTCGTGCCGTCGTTCATGGCCGTCATGCTGCCAGCGCCCGAGCGCGAGCCCGCACTGTAGTGGCTGACGTTGAGGTCGACCAGGGTGAACAGGGTCACGCTCGACTGGGCCTGGGCTGCGGGCGCAGCGGCCAGCAGTGCCGCGCAGGCGGCCAGTGACAGGTTGGAAAGTTGCGTCGTCTTCTTCATGGTTTTTTGTCTCTCTCGATCTCGTCTCTTGTTTTCTTCAGGGTTGATGAAAGCGGGGATGGAATGGAATGGGCGGATGGGCTCCTCGGGGTGGATTGGCAAGGCAGGGCAGGGCAGGGCGGCGCGCCGGCGCGGCGCGGGTAGATGGAGGCTGTGGTGGCGGGGGGCGGCCCGGGGCCACAGGGGTGCCGAAGTGCTCAGCGCCCGGTGGCCAGCGCCATCGGGGTGGGCAGATGTCTGACCTCACGAGGTCCCATGCCGGTCGGCGGCGCGCATTTTGGTGAGGTCATGGACGGAAGCTCCCAGGCAATGAGGCGTGCGCTGGCGTGTGCCGGTGCTTTCGGGGGCAGGGCGGCAGCCTCAACGCGGCGATTTGTTGTATGTCATCGTACAACAAATCGCCCAGGCAGGGCTTCGGGTTATTACTGACAGGGTCGGCCGTCGGGCGCCTTGCCACGCAGGCACGGCAGGCGGCCTGGGGGAGGGGTGGGGCAGGGCGGGGGGGCGTGGGCCCCCGGGTGTCAGCCGGCTTCGGCCTGGGCGCGGCGGCGGCGCTCGCGGCTGTTGGCCAGGTGGGTGCGCATGGCCGCGCGCGCGCCATCAGGGTCCTGGCCGACGATGGCGTCGTAGATGCTTTCGTGTTCTCCGTTCACGCGCCGCAGGTACTGGCGCAGGTCGCTCTGGCTGTCCCCGGCCTCCAGCCGCGCACGCGGAATGATCATGCTGCCCAGCGTGCCCATCAGCTCCGCGAAATGGCTGTTCTGCGTGGCGCGCGCAATCTCCAGGTGGAACTGGAAGTCCGACGCCACCGCGTCGCGCCCTTCGTCCACGGCCTTGGTCACGGCGTCCAGCGCCACGCGCATGGCGGCGATGTTGGCGTCGGTGCGGCGCTGCGCAGCCAGCGCCGCGGCCTCGGTCTCCACGCCGATGCGCAGCTCCAGCACCGCGATCACGTCGCGCAGCGTGCTGAACTGGTCGGGCGTGATCTTGAAGCCCGGTGCCTGCCCCAGGCCCAGCACGAAGGTGCCGATGCCGTGGCGCGTTTCCACCAGGCCCGAGGCCTGCAGCTTGGAGATCGCCTCGCGCACCACGGTGCGGCTGACCTCGAACTCCGCCATGATCGCCGCCTCCGTGGGCAGCTTGTCGCCCAGCGCCAGGCGCCCGTCGCGGATGCGATCGCCCAGGGATTCAACCAGCTCCAGGGCCAGGGTGCGGGGCTTGCGGCGAAGGGCGATGGCGGTGTTCATTTCTCGGTGTTATCCCTATGTGATCGTGGGGCGCTTGGGAGTACATTGCATTCGCGTTGTACGACAACTGATGACGTTCAACGAAGCATACCGCCACTGTACCAAGAACATTCCGAATTTCCATGCCTTGTCACCCGACACCGATCCGATTCAACCGCCTGTTGCTCACCGGTGCCGCCGGCGGTCTGGGCCGTGAGCTGCGCACCCGCCTGACGGCCTACTGCACCACCCTGCGCCTGTCCGACATCGCCGAACTGGGTGCCGAGGCCGCCGGCGAGGAAGTGCGCCCCGCCAAGCTGGAAGACGCCGCCGCCATCCACGAACTGCTGGCCGGCGTGGACGCCGTGGTGCACCTGGGTGGCGTGTCCACCGAACAACCCTGGGACGCCATCCTTCCGGCCAACATCGTCGGCGCATACAACCTGTACGAAGCCGCGCGCAAGCAGGGCGTCAAGCGCGTGATTTTTGCCAGCAGCAACCACGTCACCGGCTTCTACCGCCAGGACGAGGTCGTGGGCCTCAGGGACCCGGCCCGGCCCGACGGCCTGTACGGCCTGTCCAAGGCCTTCGGCGAAGACCTCTCGCGCTTTTACTTCGACCGCTACGGCATCGAGACCGTGTGCCTGCGCATCGGCTCCTCCTTCCCCGAGCCGCGCAACCGCCGCATGCTCGCCACCTGGATGAGCTACGACGACCTGGAGCGCCTGGTCGTCGCCAGCCTCACCGCCCCCGTGGTGGGCCACAGCACGATCTACGGCATGGGCGACAACACCACCACCTGGTGGGACAACACGCTGGCGCGCCACATCGGCTACCGCCCGCAGGACAGCTCCGAGCCCTTCCGCGCCAAGGTGGAGGCCGCCGATCCCACGCCCGACATGGGCGACCCGGCCGTCATCTACCAGGGTGGCCCCTTCGTGCGCACCGGCCCGTTCGAGTGAGCGATAGCGCCATGGAACTGCTGCTGCCCGACCACCAGGACCAGGTGGGCGAGAGCCCGCTGTGGTCTGTCGCCGAACAGGCGCTGTACTGGGTGGACATCGAAGGCCGTGCGCTGCGCCGCCTGCGCTTTGCCGACCGCCAGTTGACCAGCTGGGCCACGCCCGAGCGCCTGGCCTGCATCGCCCTGCATGCCGATGGCGGCCTGATCGCCGGCATGGACACGGGCCTCTTTCACCTGCGCCCGGCGGACGACGGCACGCTGGCCTGTACCCCCATCTCGGCCGTGCAGCACCCGCAGCCCGGCATGCGCTTCAACGACGGCCGCTGCGACCGCCAGGGCCGCTTCTGGGCCGGCACCATGGTGCGCGACATGGCCCTGGCCCAAGCGGCGGGCGGCCTGTACCGCCAGGATGCGCGCGGCTTGTCCGTGCCCCAGGTCGAAGGCCTGGTCACGCAGAACGGCCTGGCCTTCAGCCCCGACGGCGCCACCATGTACCTGAGCGACAGCCACCCCAGCGTGCAGAAGATCTGGTCGCTGGACCTGCACGACGACGGCAGCCTGGGCCCGCGCCGGCTGTTCGCCGACATGCGCGAGCTGCCCGGACGGCCCGATGGCGCCGCCATCGACACCGACGGCTGCTACTGGATCTGCGGCAACGACGCCGGCATTGTGCACCGCTTCACGCCCCAGGGCGTGCTCGACCGCTCGATCAGCGTGCCGGTGAGCAAGCCCTCGATGTGCAGCTTCGGCGGCCCCGACCTCAGCCTGCTGTTCATCACCTCCATCCGCCCCGGCCAGCCCCAGGGCAACGATGTCTTGCACGGCGGCGCGGTCTTCGTGACCCGCCCCGGCACCCAGGGGCTCGCAGAAGCCCCGTACCGGGCTGCCTGAGCGCAGCCCCCGCCCCCATTTCAACCCTGGAGACAACCACCATGAACGTTCCACACCTCTTTGGCCGCGTGGCGCTGGCCGCCGGCATGCTGCTGGGCAGCCTGGCCGCGCAGGCCACCGAATTCCGCTCGTCCGACATCCACCCCGAGGACTACCCCACCGTGCTGGCCGTGCGCCACATGGGTGAGACGCTGTCCAAGGCCACGGGCGGCAAGCACAGCATCAAGGTCTACGCCAAGGGGTCGCTCGGCATCGAGAAGGACACCATCGAGCAGACCAAGCTGGGCGCCATCGCCATGACGCGCGTCAACGTCGCGCCCATGAACAACATCTGCCCCGCCACCATGGTGCCCACCATGCCCTTCCTGTTCCGCGACAAGGAACACATGCGCAAGGTGCTCGACGGCACGATCGGCGACGAGATCTTGAAGGACTGCGAATCGCAGGGCTTCGTGGGCCTGGCCTTCTACGACAGCGGCGCGCGTTCGATCTACACCGTGAAGAAGCCGGTCAAGACCCTGGCCGACGTCAAGGGCCTGAAGGTGCGCGTGCAGCAGAGCGACCTGTGGGTCTCGCTGCTCGAAGCCATGGGCGCCAACGCCACCCCCATGCCCTTCGGCGAGGTCTACACCGCGCTCAAGACCGGCTTGGTCGACGCCGCCGAAAACAACTACCCCAGCTACGAGAGCTCGCGCCACTTCGAAGTGGCCAAGTACTTCAACAAGACCGAGCACTCCATGGCGCCCGAGATCCTGCTGTTCAGCAAGCGCGTGTGGGACACCCTGAGCGCCGATGAGCAAAAGGCCATCCGCGCCGCGGCCAAGGAGTCGGTGGGCTTCATGCGCAAGATCTGGGACGAGCGCGAAGAAAAATCCCTGGCCACCGTGAAGGCCGGCGGCGCGCAGATCGTCGAGATCGACAAGGCTGCGTTCAAGACCGCCATGAAGCCGGTGTACGACAAGTTCCTCAAGGACCCCAAGCTGCAGGACATGGTCAAGCGCATCGACGCCGTGCAGTAAGAAAAAGCCAGAGTCTCCAGGGCAGGCGGCACAGGGAGCAGTCCGCCGCCTGCCCACTTCCAGTTGTTATTGAATGTCCACTATGTACACGCGACTCTGCGCTTTCATTGCGCGCACCTGCCTTCAACTCGGGGTAGGGGGGCTCGTCCTGCTGGTTTGCGCCGTGCTTTACCAGGTCATCGGCCGCTATGTGTTCAACGACACACCCACCTGGGCCGAGAGCGGCGCGGTGCTGCTCGTGCTCTACGTGACCATGCTCGGCATGGCGGTGGGAGTGCGCGATGCGGGCCACATCGGCCTCGAATCCTTCCTGGTGCTGGCGCCCGACTGGCTGCGCACCAAGCTCGAATTGCTGATCCATGCGCTGGTGCTGCTGTTCGGCGTGGTCATGGCCTGGAACTGCGGTGTGCTGGCCGAGTCGGTCGCGCCCTACAAGATCCCCACGCTGGGTATCTCCGAAGCCTTCAAGTACGTGCCGCCCGCCATGGCCGGCGTGCTGGTGGCCATGTTCTCGCTGGAGCACATCATCGCCATCCTGCGCGGCACCGAGGTCGAGCCCGCCTGGCACTGAGCGACCCCACCGCACCTTGTTGATCTTCCTGCGCGCCCTCTCCGTCTTCTCCCCGATTTCCACCGAGATTCCACCACCATGGCGTTGACCATCCTCTGCGTGACCTTCACGCTCCTGCTGCTTCTGGGCGTGCCCGTGGCCTTTTCGATCGGCCTGTCGTCGCTGGCCACCATCCTGTACGAAGGCCTGCCGCTGGCCGTGGGCTTCCAGCAGATGATTTCGGGCATGAACCCGTTCTCGTTCCTGGCGATTCCGTTCTTCATCTTCGCTGGGGAGATCATGATGTACGGCGGCATTGCCGACCGCATCGTCAACTTCGCCAAGAGCGTGGCGGGCCACGTGCGCGGCGGCCTGGGCATGAGCAACGTGCTCGCCTGCACGCTGTTCGGCGGCGTCTCGGGCTCGCCCGTGGCCGACGTCTCGGCCATGGGTGCCGTGCTCATCCCGCAGATGAAGAAAGAGGGCTACCACGCCGACTACGCGGTGAACGTGACCACCCACGCCTCGCTGGTGGGCGCGCTCATGCCCACCTCGCACAACCTCATCATCTTCACGTTGGCCGCTGGCGGCAAGGTGAGCATCGCCGCGCTGATCCTCGCCGGCATCGTGCCCGCGCTGCTGCTCACGGTCTGCAACCTGGCGGCCGCCTACCTCGTGGCCGTCAAGCGCGGCTACCCCGCCGGCACCTTCCCCGGCTGGGAGATCGTGTGGATCTCGTTCCGCGCCTCCGTTCCCGGCCTGGCCGTGGTGGTCATCATCATCGCGGGCATTTTGTCAGGGGCCTTCACGGCCACCGAGTCGGCATCCGTCGCGGTGCTGTGGGCGCTGGTGCTCTCGGTCTTCGTCTACAAGAAGCTCACGCGCGAGCAGTTCCTCAAGGCCGCCTCCAAGGCCGTCAAGACCACGGGCACCGTGTTGTTGCTGATCGGCATCTCGTCCATGTTCGGCTACCTCATCGGCCTGTACGGCGTGGCCGAGCTCACCGGCGAGGCACTCAAGTCCATGAGCACCTCGCCCTGGGTCATCTTCCTGAGCGTGAACATCATCCTGTTCATCC
>JAZKEE010000033.1:0-4993 GCA_040387235.1 Pseudomonadota bacterium | reverse complement strand
GCGCGACCCAGCGGCCAGGCGGATTCCTGGCCATCGCGTCCCACGGGCAGGGGGGCGTCGCCCGCTGTGCGCTGGGGCAGCGGTGTCACAGGTGCTGCCGCTGCAAGGTTGCTGGGAGGGAAGGCCGTGCGCTCGGCGACCGCCGCATCGGCCTGCAGGGCTGCACTGTCGAACCCGGTGAACGGGGCCGGGGCAGCGGCAGGCGGCGTACCCCACAGGGCCTGCAGGTCCGTCACGCGGTGGCCCACGGGCTCCTCGAAGCGCATGGCCGATTGCGCACGCCAGTCGGGCAGCGGTGTCCTGGCCAGGTTGAAAGGGGCGTCGGTCGCGGCGGCCGGTGCCGCTTCTGCGGCCAGGGCGGCAGCGGCCAGTGCGGCGGCGCGCGGGGCGGCCAGCGCATTCTCCACGGCATGCCGCACGGCCTGGTGCACCTCGCGGCTGTCGCGAAAGCGCACCTCGATCTTGGTCGGGTGCACGTTCACGTCCACGCGCGCGGGGTCGATCTCGACGTACAGGGCATACACCGGCTGCTTGTGGCCGTGCAGCACGTCCTCATACGCACTGCGCGCTGCGTGCGTGAGCACCTTGTCGCGCACGAAGCGACCGTTCACATAGCAGTACTGGTGGTCCGCGCGCGAGCGTGCCGCATCGGGCAGGCCGGCACGGCCGGTCACGGTGACGGGGCCCGAGCGGTGGTGCACGGCCACCGACTGGGTCACGAAGTCTTCGCCCAGCACGTCGGACAGGCGCCGGGCCAGCGCATCCTGGGCATCGCCCTGGCCCGGTACGAAGGTGGCCCGCCACTGCTCCACCAGCTTGCCCTCGTGCCAGATGGCAAAGCCCACGTCGGGCCGCGCCAGCGCATGGCGGCGTACGGATTCGATGCAGTGCGCGAGTTCCGTGGAATCGGTCTTGAGGAACTTGCGCCGCGCCGGGGTGGAAAAGAACAGTTCCTTGACTTCCACCGTGGTGCCCGTGGCGCGGGCGGCCGGGCGCAGCTCGCCGCTGCGCGCATCGAGCAAAAAGGCCGTGGCCTGGCTGGCCGGGCGCGACAGCAGCGACATCTCGGACACCGAGGCCACGGCGGCCAGGGCCTCGCCGCGAAAGCCCATGGTGGCCACGGTTTCCAGGTCCGTGAGGTTGGTGATCTTGCTCGTGGCATGGCGGCGCAGGGCCACCGGCAGCTCCTCCTGCGGGATGCCGCCGCCATCGTCTTCCACCGTGATCAGGCGCACGCCACCGGCCGACAGGCGCACGGTGACCTGGCTGGCCCCGGCATCCAGCGCGTTGTCCACCAGTTCGCGCACCACGGAGGCGGGGCGCTCGACCACCTCGCCGGCCGCGATCTGGCTGATCAGCTCATCGGGCAGGTCGCGGATGGGGCGGCGGGCGGAGGGTTCGGCTGCGGGGGAGGGGAGGGCGTTGGAGGTCACCCTGCAGATTTTAGGTCGGGTTGGCGTGGGGACTTGCCAGCAGGGGCTGGATGCCGGTGGGGATAATGCGCGCTGCCTTCAACAGCCCTCTCCCCCATGGAACTCATCACCTTCCTGTTCGACTTCATCCTGCACGTGGACAAATACCTCGAGATGTTCGTGCAGAACTACGGGCCCTGGGTCTACGCGCTGCTGTTCATCATCGTCTTCGTGGAGACGGGCGTGGTGGTCATGCCCTTCCTGCCCGGCGATTCGCTGCTGTTCATCGTGGGTGCGCTGTGTGGCGCAGGGCTCATGAACTTCCCGCTGGCCTGCGCGGTGTTGATCGTGGCGGCCATCCTCGGGGACCAGTGCAACTACTCCATCGGGCGCTACTTCGGGCCCAAGGTGTTCCAGTGGGAGGATTCGCGCTGGTTCAACCGCCGAGCGTTCAACCAGGCCCATGAGTTCTACGAGCGCTATGGCGGCATCACCATCGTCATCGCGCGCTTCATGCCCTTCATCCGCACCTTCGCCCCCTTCGTGGCCGGTGTGGCCGAGATGTCGCGCAGCAAGTTCACCGCGTTCAATGTGGGCGGTGCGCTGCTGTGGGTGCTGGGCATCGCGACGGCGGGCTACTTCTTCGGCAATTTCGCCTGGGTCAAGGAGAACCTGGACAAAATCATCTGGGCCATGATCTTCGTCCCCGGGCTGATCGCCATCTTTGGCGCCTGGCGGGCCGGGCGCAAGGCCAAGGCCATGGCCTGATCCATTGCCCCCATGCGAAAAGCGCCGCCCATCGCGAGATGGGGGCGCTTTTTGCAAGGTGGGGGGGCGGTGGGGCCCCCCGAAAGCGGGCTTAACGGCGATAGTAGTGGCGTTGGTCGCGGTCTTCGCCGATTTCGTGGCCCACCAGGGCACCGGCAGCTGCGCCGCCGATAGTGCCTACGGGGCCGCCAAAGATGGCGTTACCGGCAACACCGCCGACCACGGCGCCGACACCGGTACCGACCTGTGCGTTGGTGGGGTTGGAGGCGCAACCGCCCATGGCCAGGGCGGCGGTGGCGGAAGCGGCGACGAGAAGGGTTCGAAGGGTATTGGTCATGGCAGGATTCCTTTGCGGTGGGTGGAGTCAGGCCTTGAAGTTCCAAAAGCCCTTGGCTTTCGGTGTTCGACCTGTGCCTCTACTGTCATGCGCCAAGCGTTTTTGCGGTGTAGGTACCCGGGGTCAGCGGCTGTAGGACCTTGTCCGGGCGCCGTGTCCCCCACAAATCGTTGTGCAAGCGGCACTTCAGGCGCGTTTCGATGGCCAACCGGGGCCGGGCGCGCGTTATGCTGTATCGATTCAAGCACACGCTGCTGCCGCGATGCGGCCATAACAAGCAAGGAGACAGACACCATGGGCAACCCCGCACTTCCATCACCCCGCGGCAATGGCACCGGGGGAGGCCAGCTCACCGTGGCCCAGCAGATCAGCCTGGTGGTCGCCTTGGCGGCAGCCGTGCTCATCGTCGTGCTGGCGCTCAGCCTGGTGCGTGTACAGCACCTGGGTGCCACGGTGGACCAACTGGCCAGCGAGCAGGTGGAGCGGCTGCAACTGGCGCTGCGCTGGCGCAGCAACATCGCGGTCAATTCCACGCGCGTGTTCTCCGTCGTGCAGTCCGATGGCGACGACCTGCAGAACTTCTTCAAGGACCTGATCGCAGCGACCACGGCCGACACCTCGCAGGTGCAAAAGCGCTATACCGAGCTGGAAACCAGCCCCCAGGGGCTGCGCATCCAGGAAGAACTGGCCACGGTGCGCAAACCCTATCTGGAGGCGCGCGACAAATCCCTGGCGATCAAGAAGGGGGGAGACATGGCGGCTGCCAAGGCGTTTGCCCTGTCTACCTTCGTCCCGGTGGTCAACCAGTACAACGCGGTGGCCGACAAGATGGTGGCCTACCAGGTCCAGCGCTCGGCCGACCAGGCGGCCGAGGCGGCGGGGCTGATCCGCTCCTACCGCACCACGGTGCTGGTCGCGGGGCTGGTCGGGCTGGCCCTGCTGGTGCTGCTGTCCTGGGTGGTGGTGCGGCGCATCCGCGCTTCGCTGCACGGGGTGGCCGTGGTGGCGCGCAATATCGGCGAGGGCGACCTGTCGCAGCACATCGCCGTGCAGGGGCGTGGCGAGGTGGCCGAGATGATGCAGGCCATGCAGCAGATGCAGACCTCGCTGGTGCGCATCGTGGGCGCCGTGCGCCAGAGCAGCGACTCCATCGCCACGGGCTCCAGCGAGATCGCCATGGGCAACGCTGACCTGAGCCAGCGCACCGAGGAGCAGGCCAGCAACCTCGAAGAGACGGCGGCGTCGATGGAAGAGATCACCAGCACCGTGAAGAACAACGCCGATACCGCACGCAAGGCGGCCACGCTGGCCGGCACCGCATCGCAGGCGGCGGTCAAGGGCGGCGAGGTGGTGGGCCAAGTGGTGGCCACCATGCAGGACATTTCGGTGGCATCGAAGAAGATCACCGACATCATCAGCGTCATCGACGGCATTGCCTTCCAGACCAACATCCTGGCCCTCAATGCGGCGGTGGAAGCCGCACGCGCGGGCGAGCAGGGCCGGGGCTTTGCGGTGGTGGCCAGCGAGGTGCGCAGCCTGGCGGGCCGCAGCGCCGAGGCCGCCAAGGAGATCAAGGGCCTGATCGGCGCCAGCGCCGAACGCGTGGACAACGGCACCCGCCTGGTGGCCGATGCCGGCGCCAGCATGGAAGACATCGTGGCCCAGGTGCAGCGCGTGAGCGACCTGATCGCCGAGATCTCCAGCGCCACGGGCGAGCAGACCATCGGCATCGGCCAGGTCGGCGACGCCGTGACCCAGCTCGATCAGGTCACGCAGCAGAACGCTGCGCTGGTCGAGCAGAGCGCTGCCGCGGCCGACAGCCTCAAGCACCAGGCTGCGCGCCTGGCCGAGATCGTGAGTGTCTTCCGGCTTTCCTGAACTCAGCCTGGCAGCAGGCAGATCGTCAGCAGCACCGACGAGTCCTTGACCGCCTTGAGCGCATGCGGCGAGCGTGGCGCCAGGTGCACGAAGTCGCCTGGCTGCAGCAACTGCACCGAATCGCCGGCGTGGAACTCCACCGCGCCCTCCAGGCACTGCACGGTGGCCTCGCCCTGGGTCTGGTGCTCGCGCATGGCCTTGCCTGCGGGCAGCACCACGCGCATCACCTCCAGCTGGCCGGCCTTGAGGATGGCCGAGGTGGTGGCGCTGGCCAGTTGCGCGCCCAGGGGGCGCACGCTGGCCACTTCTCCGGATTGTGCGTGGGGCAGTGCCATGGTTTTTCTCCTTCACCGTTGTCGTGGGGGTCGTGAGCACCACTGTGCCTGCTTGGAGGGCATCCCGCAAGCCAACCACCCCTCAAGACGGCGAAGACCTACACCGAGCGGCTGCGCGCCAGCGGCGGGTTCTTGGCGAAGTAGCGCGTGATGCCGCGCATCAGCGCGTCGGCCAGTTGCACCTGGTAGGCGCTGCTGCGCAGCTTGGCCTCTTCCTCGGGGTTGCTGATGAAGGCGGTCTCCACCAGCACGCTGGGGATGTC
>JAZKEE010000032.1:0-1546 GCA_040387235.1 Pseudomonadota bacterium | reverse complement strand
CGCTGTGGGAGGGCCGCTACCGGTCCTCGCTGCTGCAGACCGAAACCCACCTGTTGCCCTGTATGGCCTATATGGATCTCAACCCGGTGCGCGCCGGGCTGGTGGCCCAGCCCCAGGACCATTCCTGGTCCAGCTACGGCCATTACGCCGGGCTGCGGCATGAGAAGCTGATCACTCCCCATGCCCTTGTGTGGCAACTGGGCAACACCCCTTTTGCCCGCGAGGCGGGTTACCGGGACTTGGTGCAGGCCGGCATCAGCAGCCAGCAGCAGGAAGCACTCACGGATGCAGCGTTCCATGGCTGGGCTCTGGGCGACCCATCGTTTCTGGCTTCGCTGCAGACGCACACCGAGCGCCGGGTGGCTAAACGCGCCCCAGGCAGGCCTGCTCGGCATCCGATCAAAGCCGTTGGCATTTAATGTGTCCCCATTTAATTTCCGAGGAAAACGATCGCCATTTAATGGGTATCTGACCCCTATTGTTTTTCTTGGCATTGTTGTTGCAGTGCACTAAGCTTCTCCTCCCCGCGACCCGAACTGAAGATTGAGAAGGAGTGCGTCGATGACCACGGATGCCGAGATTCAACACCTGGAGCAGCATGGCCTGTACTCCTCCGCCCAAGAGCATGACGCCTGCGGCCTGGGCTTCGTGGCCCACATCAAGGGCGAGAAGCGGCACGACATCGTCACCCAGGCGCTGAAGATCCTGGAGAACATCGACCACCGCGGCGCCGTCGGGGCCGACAAGCTGATGGGTGACGGCGCCGGCATCCTGATCCAGCTCCCCGATGCGCTGTACCGCGAGGAAATGGCCAAGCAGGGTGTCGCCCTACCGCCGGCCGGCGAATACGGCGTGGGCATGATCTTCCTGCCCAAGGAGCATGCCTCGCGCATGGCCTGCGAGCAGGAGATGGAGCGCGCGATCAAGGCCGAGGGCCAGGTGCTGCTGGGCTGGCGCGACGTGCCGGTCAACCGCGAGATGCCGATGTCGCCGGCCGTCAAGAAGACCGAGCCCATCCTGCGCCAGGTCTTCATCGGCCGGGGGGCCGACGTGATCGTGCAGGACGCTTTGGAGCGCAAGCTCTACGTGATCCGCAAGACCGCCAGCGCCAACATCCAAGGCCTGGCGCTCAAGCACTCCAAGGAATATTACGTTCCCAGCATGTCCAGCCGCACCGTGGTCTACAAGGGCCTGCTGCTGGCCGACCAGGTGGGCGTGTATTACCTGGACCTGTCCGACGAGCGCTGCATTTCCGCCATCGGCCTGGTGCACCAGCGCTTCTCGACCAACACCTTCCCCAAGTGGCCACTCGCCCATCCGTACCGCTACGTCGCGCACAACGGCGAGATCAACACCGTGCGCGGCAACTACAACTGGATGCTGGCACGCGAAGGCGTGATGTCCTCGCCGGTGCTGGCGGCCGACCTGAAGAAGCTCTACCCGATCAGCTTCGCCGGCCAGTCCGACACGGCCACCTTCGACAACTGCCTGGAACTCATGACCATGGCGGGTTACCCCATCGCCCAGGCCGTGATGATGATGATCC
>JAZKEE010000031.1:0-14422 GCA_040387235.1 Pseudomonadota bacterium | reverse complement strand
TCGGCGTGACCATCACCGACCCTGCCAACCCCGCTCCGCTGCCCATGCTCAAGGTAGACGAGCCCACGCTGACCATGAACTTCTGCGTGAACACCAGCCCCCTGGCCGGCCGCGAAGGCAAGTTCGTCACCAGCCGCCAGATCTGGGACCGCCTGCAAAAGGAACTGCAGCACAACGTGGCCCTGCGCGTGAAGGAAACCGACGAAGAAGGTATCTTCGAAGTGATGGGCCGTGGTGAACTTCACCTGACCATCCTGTTGGAAAACATGCGCCGCGAAGGCTACGAAATGGCCGTGTCCAAGCCCCGCGTCGTGTTCCGCGACGTGAACGGCGAAAAGCACGAGCCTATCGAGCTGGTGACGGCCGACATCGAAGAAGGCCACCAGGGCGGCGTGATGCAGGCCCTGGGCGAGCGCAAGGGCGAGCTGGTGAACATGGAGCCGGACGGCCGTGGCCGCGTGCGCCTGGAGTACCGCATTCCTGCGCGCGGCCTGATCGGCTTCACCAACGAATTCCTGAACCTGACGCGGGGCTCGGGCCTGATCAGCAACATCTTCGACAGCTACGAACCGCACAAGGGCGACATCGGCGGCCGCAAGAACGGCGTGCTGATCTCCATGGACGACGGTGAAATCTTCACCTATGCCCTGGGCAAGCTCGACGACCGTGGCCGCATGTTCGTCAAGGCCAACGACCCTGTGTACGAAGGCATGATCGTCGGCATCCACAGCCGTGACAACGACCTGGTGGTGAACGCCACGCGTACCAAGCAGCTGACCAACTTCCGCGTGTCCGGCAAGGAAGACGCGATCAAGATCACGCCGCCCATCGATGCCACGCTGGAATACGCCGTGGAATTCATCGAGGACGACGAACTGGTCGAAATCACGCCCAAGTCCATTCGCATCCGCAAGCGCCACCTGAAGGAAAGCGACCGCAAGCGCGCGGGCCGCTGAGAACCAGGTAGACGCTGCCGCAATGACGGTACAGCAGCAGGCCGCATGGCCTGGTGAAAGGGGCACGCCAGTCTTTGGGGCTGGCGTGCCCCTTGTTTTTCGTCCGCGCGATTACCACACCGGCTCTGCTGCGCAGCGCGCACAACGGCGTCGGCTGGCCTGGGTGGTTGGCGTTGTCTTGATCGCGGTGCTGGCTGTCTCGCTGGGCATGGTGGTGGCGAGTCTGGTGACGGCACCAGGCCAGCCATTCCAGTGGCAGGTGCTGGCCAGCCGTTCGGCAACCGCGTGGCAGCGCTCGGACCCCCAGCGGCTGGCCTTCCAAGGCCTGCAACTCCTGCTGTTTCTCGTGATCGTGCTCGGCCTGGCATTGCACCGCAGGCGCGCCCGCCTGGTGCTGGATGGCCAATCGCTGCGCTACACGTCCGGCCTGCCCATCGTGTGGCGCTGGCTGGACTGGCAACTGGACCTGGAGGCCCTGCGCAGTGGCGCTGTGGCGTGGCAACTGCAGGGTGCGCCCGTGCCCGCCAACCCCCTGTCCACGCTGCGGCTCACCTGGAAGAGCGGCGCACGCCTGGGCCTGTCACCGGCACGCTGGTACCTGCCGCAAGAGCCAGAGCTGGATGACGGTGTTCGCCCGCACAGCTTGGCCGGCCTGGTGCTCTGGAACTCTGCCAAGAATCTGCCGATGGTGCAGCAGATGTTCGAGAACCTGCCGCTGGTGCGCGCACTGCGCGAGCGCGGCGTGCCCGTGCCCATCCCCGACGGCCGGCCTTCCGGTGCGGCAGGTACGGACCTGATGGCCTACCCGCGCATGAAGGCCGTGGTGTTGGGCTTCTTCGTTGCGCTTGCTGCGGCCGGGTTGCTGTTCCATGCCATGCGCAATCAGCATTACTTCACTGCGCCTCCTATCGGTATCTGGCTGGCCGTGGCCGCCATCGCTGGGCTGCTGGTGCTGGCCTGGATGTGGCCGGACAGCGCCCTGCGCCACGGCAGCGCCATGCCCACTGCGTCGGAGCGTGTCGGCTTTCGCGCCACGCAACTGCTGGTGGCGGCACTGGCCGCCGTGCCTGTCGGGCTGTGCGCACCTTCGCTGCCCTTGTTGCTGACCTGGGCCACCGAGCCTCCGCGCACCGTGGTCTTCGCGGTGGCGCCGCCCGTGCCATCGCCGTCGCGCGTATTGCTGCAGGCGCAGCAGAGCGGCGATGTTCCGCCCGTCGAGCCGCGCCAGGCCATCGGCTACTGGCTGAGCCTGCACCCCGGCGACGCCGTGGAACTGCCTGTGCGGCGTGGTGTGGCGGGCCTGTGGTGGCAATTCGACAGCAGCGTGCTCGAAGGGCGCCTGGAGGCCTACTATGGCCGGCGCTAAGGTCTTTGCACTCACCCACTCCCGTGCCGTGGCCCTGATGGTAGTGGTGACCCTGATGTGGTCCATCGCTGGCGTGGTCACGCGCCACTTGGAGGCTGCGCGCAGCTTCGAGGTGACCTTCTGGCGCAGCCTGTTCACGCTGGCTGCGCTGCTTGTCATACTGCCTGTGCTGCAGGGGCGCGCGGTGTTCGCGTCCATGCGCCAGAGCGGGCGGGCGCTGTGGATCTCGGGCCTGTGCTGGAGCGTGATGTTCACCGCCTTCATGGTGGCCCTCCTGCTCATGCCGGTGGCCAACGTGCTGGTCACCATGGCGGCAGGGCCCTTGCTCACCGCGTTGCTGGCGCGCGTCTTCATTGGCCACCGCATCGCCCCGCGCACCTGGGCTGCCATCGGTGTGGCAGGCTTGGGCATCGCCTGGATGTACGGCTCGCAAATGGCCGGGCTGCCCGTGGTGGGTACGCTGGTGGCCTTGTGCGTGCCGGTCGCCGCTGCCGTCAACTGGACGGTGGTGCAGCACGCGCAGCGCCACGGCCATGCAGTGGACCTGGCGCCCGCCGTGCTGGTGGGGGCGGTCATCTCGGTGGTGACCACGCTGCCCCTGGCGCTGCCGTTTGAGGCCTCGGCGCACGACCTTGCGCTGCTGGCCCTGCTGGGCGTGATGCAATTGGCCATCCCCTGCGTGCTGGCGGTGCGCTGCGGGCAGGTGCTCAAGGCGCCCGAACTGGCTCTGCTGAGCCTGCTGGAAGTGATCTTTGGTATTTTGCTGGCATGGTTGGGCGCGGGCGAAGAGCCCGCTGCCGCCGTGCTGACAGGTGGCGCACTGGTGATCGGCGCGCTGGTTTTCAATGAACTATGGGCCTCTAGGGAACAACAATGACGGAGACGACGAATACAACAGCAACCACCGCAGCGCCCGAGGTACTGAGCGAAGTACGCGGCCAGGTGGGCTTCATCACGCTGAACCGTCCGCGCGCGCTCAATGCGCTGTCGTTGGGCATGGTGCGTGACCTCATGTCCATCCTGCTCGCGTGGCAGCACGACGATGCCGTGCTGGCCGTGGCCATCCGCGGCAGCAACAAGGAAGGCCCCTTCGGCGCCTTCTGCGCCGGTGGCGACATCCGCTTTTTGCACCAGGCCGGCAGCCAGGGCAATCCGCAGCTCGAGGACTTCTTCACCGAGGAATACGCGCTCAACCACCTGATCCACAACTACGCCAAGCCCTACATCGCCTTCATGGACGGCATCGTCATGGGCGGCGGCATGGGCATCAGCCAGGGCGCCGCCCTGCGCCTGGTGACCGAGCGCACGAAGATGGCCATGCCCGAGACGGCCATCGGCCTGTTCCCCGACGTGGGTGGCGGCTACTTCCTGGCCCGCTGTCCCGGCAGCGCGGGCGAGTGGCTGGCGCTCACGGGCGACACCATCGGTGCCGATGCGGCCGTGGCCTGCAACCTGGCCGATGGCTGCATCCCGGTGGACCAGCAGGCGCCCGTGTGGGAGGCCCTGGGCACGCAGCAGTTCGCCGATGCCGAAGCCGTCAAGGCCTTCGTCGTGGCCCGCCTGCTGCCCAAGGTCCAGGTCCACCAGGCCGTGCCTGCCGCGCTGGCGCAGGCAGACGCCTACTTCGCGCTGCCTACCGTGGGCGAGATCGTGCGCGCGCTCGAAGCCGCCGACTCCGACTGGGCGCGCGCCACCGCCGCCACGCTGCGCAAGCGCTCGCCGCTGATGCTGCATGTGGTGCTCGAACAGATCCGCCGTGCGCGGGGCATGGGCCTGGCCGACGACCTGCGCATGGAGCGCGACATGGTGCGCCACTGCTTTTACCTGCGCCCCGGCCAGAGCGAAACGGTGGAAGGCATCCGCGCCCTGGCCGTGGACAAGGACCACGCGCCGAAGTGGAATCCCGCGCGCATCGAAGACGTCACGCCCGCCATGGTGGCACCGTTCTTCGCCAGCCCCTGGCCAGCACACTCGCATCCATTGGCCGCATTGGTCTGAGTGAGAACGCGGCCCGCCGGTCCTGCCAGCGGGTTCGGTTCCCGTCAGACCGCTGCTGCTGCCTTGGGCGCCTGCGCATGCAGACGCAGCAGCATCGACTCGAGCTTCTCGTTGGTCAGCCCGGCGTGTGCAGGCGTGCGTGCCGCCGGTGTATCGGCCGCCCGCACCTCCGCGCTGCCCGATAAGGCTACACCGCGGCCCGGCGTGGAGGCCACAGAACCCGTGCTGCTTTGTGCTGTCGTCATGGCGAATCGATCCATCGGTGGTGTTGCTTGCTGCGCGCAACAGTCTGATGGGGATCGGCGCCGGTCGGTCGCCGCAAAAGCGGGGCAAAGCCGAGCCAGATCGGCGGATCGGGTGAGGGCTACAGCTGCCGGTGCACCGCCGCCGCCAGCGTGAGCAACTCCTGGCGCGAGAGCTGGCCGCTCAGCGCATAGCCAAAGCCCTGGTCGGCCCAATAGAAGCCGGGCACGGGCCCATCGCTGGTGAACTGGAAGGCGGTCTCTGCGGCACCGGGCTGCGTTGGTGCGCCGGGCCTGGCCGCTGGCGCTGATGCACCTGGCCGTGCGATGGCACCCAGGTACAGGGTGATGCGCTCGCCCTTGGTGTTCTGGTACATGAACTGCGCGCGTGCACCCGCATCGCCGGGCAGCAGGCGGCCCCCCACAAGCTCATAGCCTTCATCGGCCAGCATGGGCAGCTTGAGCGGGCGGCCCAACCGCTTGGAGAGCCACTGCACCAGGTGCTCCTGCTGCGCGGCAGGCACCTCCACGGGGTGGCGCACCTCTGGCTGGTACACGGCATGCGCCACGGACGCCTGCTGCGCAAAGCGCTGCCCGGTAGCGGCCAGCACCAGCGCCTGGCTGTCGGTGCGGCCCGTGGCAGGCCACAGGCTGCGCCCGGTCCAGCCCAGTGCGAATGCCAGCAGCACCGAAGCCGCCATGCCCCCCCAGCGCCACCATTGGCCTTGCCGTTCCTTGCGGTCCGAGGTACGCAGCGCGGCTGCGAGCAGGGCCTCGGGCACCGGCTCGTCCAGCACGCCCTGGTGCAGCGCGCGCAGTTGCTGGCGCTGCTGCTGCCAGTGCGCCAGCGTTTCTTCAGCGCCGGCCTGGCCTTCGAGCCTGCGGCGCAGCGCGGCCGCATCGGCTGGCGACAGGCGGCCGTCCGCCAGCGCGTGCCATGCGGCTTCGTCGCCGGCGGGTGGGGGAGGGTGGTGGTGCTTGTCCATGGCGGGCTGGCGTGCCTCAGGTTTCATTTGAGGCGGCGCAAGATGGTTGGCTGGCCGGTGGATGCATTGTCGTCCGGGCGGTTGCCGGCGGCTGCAGGGGGCGGCGTCGATGCTGCAGGGGCGCGCTCCATCAGCAGGCGCAGTCGGCTGCGCGCACGCGACAGGCGCGACATCACCGTGCCCACGGGGATGCCCAGGATGCGCGCCGTGTCGCCATAGTCCATGTCCTCCAGCGTCACCAGCAGCAGCACGGCGCGCTGCTCGGGCGGCAGGCGCTGCAGGCAGCGCTCCAGGTCCAGCGCATCGTCGCCCATGCCGGCGCTGCCCTGCAAGGTGTCGTGCAGGTCGTCCAGGTCCAGGTGGGGCAGCGCTGGCTGCGTGCGCAACTGGTTGAGGTACAGGTTGTGCATCAGCGTGAACAGCCAGGCCCGCAGGTCGCTGCCGGTGCGCCACAGCAGCCACTTGCTGCAAGCCCGCTCCAGCGTGTCCTGCACCAGGTCGTCGGCCGCCCAGGCGTCGCCCGTCAGCACGCGCGCATAGCGGCGCAGTGCGGGGAGCTGTTCGACGACCTGGGTGCGGTTCATGCGGTGAGCGTGTCGCGGCTGAAAGTTGCTAGAAGGTGTGAATGGACCCGGCGTGTCCGAGCAGGCCGCCAAAACGCGTGCGATCTAGGCGCAAAGCACAGCAATAGCTCGGGCTATGGCGAGCATTTGCTTTCGATGAGCGCGCGTGTTTGGGGGGGATGAGCGGGCATGTCGGGTTCGTTCGCACCTTCTCAGGGCTTGGCCGTGCGCCACACCTGGTTGAAGCCGTCGCCGGTCTTGTCGCCGGGCTTGGTGTCCTTGACCCAGTAGTACAGCGGCTTGCCCTTGTAGGCCAGCTGGGTCTTGCCATCATCGCGTGTGACCACGCTGTAATCGGCGCCAGGGGCCTTGTCGGCCATCAGTGGCGGCCAGTTGGTGGCGCAGGGGCCGTTGCACACCGACTTGCCGCTGCCGGCAGCGTCGCGGTCGAAGGTGTAGAGCGTCATGCCGCCAGCGCCCACAAGCACGCCGTCCATGGTTTTCACGGGGCCGTCGGCCGCCATGGAAGAGCAGCCGGCAACAGCCAGGAACGCAGCGATGGACAGGATCTTTTTCATGGTTTCTCCAGGTGGAAGAGGGATTGCAGGCCATGGCACATGCCGCCTTGCATCTGGGTAAACACATGCGCCTGGCGATTTATTCCACCGGGCGCGAATAAATTCTAGCTGCGGCTTTCCGCCGCACCCGCCTGTGGGTCGCCCTGCTGCGCCTGCTTCCACTCGCGCGGCGACAGCCCGCATTGCGCCTTGAAGGCACGCGAAAGAGCCGACTCGCTGCCATACCCAACCGCCTCGGCAATCCACCGCAGCGACTGCCCCTGCCGCAACGCTTTCTGCGCCAGGCCTACCCGCCAGCGCTGCAGGTAGGCGCCAGGCGTGCAGCCTACCGTCTCGCGGAATTGGGTGGCGAACACGCTGCGCGACATGCCTGCCCGCTCGGCCAGCGTGTCCAGTGTCCATTCCTGGCGGGGGTTTTCGTGCATGTCCACCAGGGCATGGCGCAGCTTGGCGTGGGCCAGCCCGGCAAGCATGCCCGCGCCCGTCTGGCCCTGCTCCATGAGTTGGCGCAGCACCTGGATGAAGACGATCTCGAAAAGGCGGTTGAGCATCGCCCGCCGGCCGCAATTGGCCGCAAAAGCCTCGCCAAAGAGCAGCGAGAGGGCTTCGGCCGAGCCCTGGATCTCGTCCAGTGGCTGGCACACGAAAGGCGGCAGCGCGGCGCAGATGGGGTTGGCCGCGCCGCCTTCAAAACGCAGCTGTGCACACGCAAAGTCCGCGCCCTCCCGGGTGTCGGTGATGAAGCGGTGCGCCATGGGCAAGGGATACAGCAGCAGGCTCGGCCGGGTGATGCGCAGCACCTCGGCGCCCCCATGGCTCACACCCACCTCGCCTCGGCGCACCAGGTGCAACTGGCCGCAATCGCCGCCGCCGTCCAATTCATTCACGCCACACAGTGCGCCCGTGTGAAACACGTTGGCCGTCACGGTGAAATGCGCCAGCAAGGCATCCAGTCTATCGGTCATTGAATACTCAAGGTCAAGTTATCAATACTTTTTATCACCAATCGTTTGTCTTGGGGCGATAAAGTTCTTTCTGTCGATTTGACAAGCCCTACCAAGGACCGCCATGAAAGCCCTTCCCCGCATCTTCAGCATTGCAGCACTCGCCCTCGCATGTACGGCCGCAGCAACCGCCGCCGACAAGGCGCCTGCCGGCCCCTCGGCCCAGGTAGTGCAGAGTGCCAGCACCATCACCACGCCCGATGGCGTGCAGCTGTACTACAAGGACTGGGGGCCACGCAACGGACCGGTGGTGACCTTCAGCCACGGCTGGCCGCTCGATTCCGATAGCTGGGAGTCGCAGATGATCTTCCTGGCCTCCAAGGGCTACCGTGTGGTCGCGCATGACCGCCGGGGCCATGGCCGCTCGGCCCAGCCCTGGGAGGGCAACGACATGGACCACTACGCCGACGACCTCGCCGCAGTGATCGATGCCCTGAAGCTCAGGGATGTGACCCTGGTCGGTTTCTCAACCGGCGGTGGTGAAGTGGCGCGCTACATCGGCCGCCACGGCACCGCCAAGGTGAAGAAGGCGGTGCTGGTCAGCGCGGTGCCGCCGCTGATGCTCAAGACGGCCAGCAACCCGGGCGGCTTGCCCATCGAGGTGTTCGACGGCATTCGCAAGGGCTCGCTCGAAAACCGTTCGCAACTCTACCTGGACATTGCCTCGGGTCCGTTCTTCGGCTTCAACCGCCCGGGTGCGAAGGTGTCGCAAGGCGCCATCCAGTCGTTCTGGCACCAGGGCATGCTGGGCGGCCACAAGAACACCTACGACTCCATTGCAGCGTTCTCGGCCACCGATTTCACCGAAGACCTCAAGCGCTTCGACGTGCCCACACTGGTCATCCATGGCGATGACGACCAGATCGTGCCCATCGAGGCGTCGGGCCGTGCCTCGGCCAGGCTGGTCAAGAACGCCAGGCTCATCGTCTACCCCGGTGCACCGCACGGCTTGACCGACACGCACAAGGACCGCCTCAACAACGACCTGCTGAGCTTCATCCAGCAATGAATCGGGGGGCAGCCGGGAGGCCGTGCAGCTCCACAAGAACTGCCGGACTGCTCCCGGTGCCCCGCTGGCCGATCACCGTTGCGCGCCACCTGCAGCCTGGGTCGGTCCAGGCGGCGCGTCGACAACAGGGGGGCGCCTGCCCGTTATCGATTGCGGCTCTTCATGGCGCGCTCCACCTCGCGCTTGCCTTCGCGGTCCTTGATGGTGTCGCGCTTGTCGTGCTCGGCCTTGCCCTTGGCCAGGGCAACCTCGCACTTCACGTAGCCGTTCTTCCAGTGCAGGTTCAGCGGCACCAGGGTGTAGCCCTTTTGCTCGACCTTGATGATCAGGTGCTTGATGTCATCCTTCTTGAGCAGCAGCTTCTTGGTGCGGATGGCATCGGGGCTCACGTGGGTCGAGGCGGTCTTGAGCGGGTTGATCTGGCAACCCAGCAAGAACAGCTCGCCGTCGCGGATGATCACGTAGCCATCGGTCAGCTGCACCTTGCCCTCGCGCAGCGCCTTCACTTCCCAGCCGTACAGGACCATGCCTGCCTCGTGGCGTTCTTCGAAGAAATAGTTGTAGGCCGCCTTCTTGTTATCGGCAATGCGGGCGGTTGGGTCGGGTTTCTTAGCCATGAAGTATTAGATGCGGCGCAAACGTGGAGATAAAAGGCCTCCCTACAATGGTTGGTCTCGCATCTGTCATTTTAGGGCGTGAGTCCCTGATGTTCTCTGGCCGATCACTCGCACCCGGCGATGGTCCTGGCCAGAACCCACTTTCTGCATGAAAACCGTCAACAAGTCCGTCCTCATCTGGTACAGCCCCGAAGAAATGTTCGCCCTGGTCACGGGGGTCGCAAAGTACCCCGAGTTCCTGCCCTGGTGCGACAGCGCCACCGTGCTGGAGCAATCCGAGGAGGGCATGACGGCCGAGGTGGGCATTGCCTTTGGCGGCATCCACAAGACCTTCGTCACGCGCAACACGCACGAGGCCGGCCGGCGCGTGCAGATGCGCCTGGTCAAGGGCCCGTTCTCGCAGCTCGATGGCGACTGGGTCTTTCACCCCGTGGGCGACGGCAGCCAGCGCGCCTGCAAGGTCGAGCTGAGCCTGAACTACGGCTTCGACAACGCCGCCCTGGCCGCCCTGGTGGGCCCCGTGTTCGACCGCATTGCGGGCAGCATGGTCGACGCCTTCGTGAAGCGCGCGGAGCAGGTGTATGGCTGATGAGGGCGCAACTGCCGTGCCTGCGGCAATGCAGATCACGGTGGTGGTCTCGCCCGCGCCGCGGCAGGTAAGCGAATGCACGGTGCAACTGCCGCCTGGCAGCACCCTGGGCGACGCCCTGCAGGCCGCCGGGCCCATGGCCGCGCAGCGCGAGGGCATGGTGTGCGGCATCTGGGGCCGCGTTCTGCCGGAGACCACCGTGCTCAATGACCAGGACCGGGTGGAGCTGTACCGGGGCCTCCAGGTCGACCCCAAGGTGGCGCGCCGCGAGCGCTTTGCGCGCCAGGGTGCACGGGCCACCGGCCTCTTTGCAAGGCAGCGGCCGGGCGGCAAATCAGGATACTAAATGAAACAAAAACGGCGCCTGAGGCGCCGTTTTTCTGCAACGAATAGGCCTTTTGCCAGGCTCAGCGCTTGCAGTCGGCGGCAATGACCCCGTCGATGCGCTTGGCCTCGGCATTGCGCTGGGCCTCGTCGAGGAACACGCGCTCGCCCTGGGCCGTGTTCTGCTTGATCGGAACGCCCGAGTCGAACATGGCTTTGGCAGCCTTGGCGCGGGTGCAGTTTTCTGCCTTGGCTTTGGCCAGCTTATCGTCTTCGGCCTTTTTCTTGGCGGCCTCGGCAGCCTCGGCCTCGGCCTTGCGCTTCTCCAGTTCCTTGTCCTTGCCGCTGGCGGCGGTGCTGGCCGCTGCCGCAGGGGCCGCCGCTGCGCCAGAGGCTGCGCCCGTCGCCGGGGTGGCCGTAGCGGCAGGTGCGGCGGCAGCCGGCGTGGTCACGCGCGGGCCCCCGAAGCCCGGTTGCTTGAGCATGTTCTTTTCCGGGATGTCCTGCGGTGGTGGGCGGTCGCTGAAGACCTTGCGGCCGTCCTTGTCGATCCACTGCCATTGGGCGGCAGCACCCATCGCCCAGGTACAGGCGACGGCCAGCAAAACAATCTTGTGCAATTTCATGCAGGCAAGTTTAGCCGTGCAACAAGTCTGCCGCCAGTGCGGGGGGACGGGTGGACATGCTGCAGCGCCGCACGGTACCCAACGGGTTCTTCGCCACGCGGGTACAATCCGTCTTTTGGAGCTTTCTCATGCGCCTTCTTGGAAAAGCGCTCACCTTCGACGATGTGTTGCTGGTGCCAGCGTACTCCCAGGTCCTGCCCAAGGACACGTCCCTCGCGACGAAACTCTCCCGTAACATCCAGCTGAACCTGCCTCTCGTGTCCGCCGCCATGGACACCGTGACCGAAGCACGCCTGGCCATTGCCATTGCCCAGGAGGGCGGCATCGGCATCGTGCACAAGAACCTCACGGCACAGGAGCAGGCCGCCCAGGTGGCCAAGGTCAAGCGCTACGAATCCGGCGTGCTGCGCGACCCCGTGGTCATCACCCCCGAGCACACCGTGCTGCAGGTGCTGCAGCTGTCCGAGCAACTGGGCATCTCGGGCTTCCCGGTGTGCGACGGTGGCAAGGTCGTGGGCATCGTCACCGGTCGCGACCTGCGCTTTGAAACGCGCTACGACGTCAAGGTCCACCAGATCATGACCCCGCGCGAAAAGCTGGTCACCGTCAACGAAAAGGACGGCACCACGCCGGCCGAAGCCAAGGCGCTGCTCAACAAGTTCAAGCTCGAGCGCATCCTGGTCGTCAACGACGACTTCGAGCTCAAGGGCGTGATCACCGTCAAGGACATCACCAAGCAGACCAGCTTCCCCAACGCCGCGCGCGACAGCGCCGGCCGCCTGCGCGTAGGCGCGGCAGTGGGTGTGGGCGAGGGCACCGAAGAGCGTGTCGAAGCGCTGGTGCGTGCCGGTGTCGATGCCATCGTGGTCGACACCGCCCACGGCCACAGCCGCGGCGTGATCGAGCGCGTGCGCTGGGTCAAGCAGAACTACCCGCAGATCGACGTCATCGGCGGCAACATCGCCACCGGCGCAGCAGCGCTGGCATTGGTCGAGGCCGGTGCCGACGCGGTCAAGGTCGGTATCGGCCCCGGCTCCATCTGCACCACGCGCATCGTCGCCGGTGTGGGCGTGCCCCAGATCATGGCCATCGACAGCGTGGCCACCGCCCTCCAGGGCACCGGCGTGCCGCTGATCGCGGACGGCGGCGTGCGCTACAGCGGCGACATCGCCAAGGCCCTCGCCGCAGGCGCCAGCACCATCATGATGGGCGGCATGTTCGCAGGCACCGAAGAGGCACCCGGCGAAGTCATCCTGTTCCAGGGCCGCAGCTACAAGAGCTACCGCGGCATGGGCAGCATCGGCGCCATGCAGCAGGGCAGCGCCGACCGCTACTTCCAGGAGTCGACCACCGGCAACCCCAACGCCGACAAGCTCGTGCCCGAAGGCATCGAAGGCCGCGTGCCCTACAAGGGCTCCATGGTCTCCATCGTGTTCCAGATGGCCGGTGGCGTGCGCGCCGCCATGGGCTACTGCGGTTGCGCCACCATCGACGACATGAACAACAAGGCCGAGTTCGTCGAGATCACCACCGCCGGCATCCGCGAAAGCCACGTGCACGACGTGCAGATCACCAAGGAAGCGCCAAACTACCGCGCTGAATGACCGTTGTGGATGCAATCTGGCCTGATTGAAAATATCTGGTCAGAATGATATAGTCTGGTCTGAATTAACCATTCAGGCCAGACTTTTTCTTTTTGGGGGTCCGCGCATCCATGCAGTCCGTCGGTATCTACGAAGCCAAGAGCCGGTTCTCCGCCCTGATCGAGCTGGTCGAGCAGGGTGAGGAAGTGCGCATCACCCGCCACGGCAAAGAGGTGGTGCGCCTGCTGCCCGTGCGCCGGCGCCCCGTCATCACCGACGAGCAGATCGCCCGCGAACTGGGCCAGATGGACGCCCTGCACGCCAGCATCCGCCCCGCAGGCGAAGCCGCCATTACCGCCGCCCCCGACACCCTGCGCCGCAAGGGCAGGGCCGCAGCAGCATGACCGCCTTCGTCCTCGACGCCTCCGTCACCGCCGCCTGGCTGCTGCCCGACGCCGCCAGCGAGCACACGCGCCGCCTGTACACCCTGATCCGCCGCGACGAGGTCGAGCCCCAGGCCCCCAACCTCTGGCAGTGGGAGTGCAGCAACCTCATCAGCAGCGGCGTGCACAGCGGCCGCATCCCGCCCGCATCGGTCGAAGGCCTGTGGGGCGTGCTCGAAGCCATCCGCCACCGCGTGGAGCTGCACGAACTCGCCCCCGCCCAGCACAAGGCCGTGCTCGACGTGGCGCTCGACACCGGCCTGCCCACCTTCGACGCCGCCTACCTGTGGCTGGCCCGCTCCCTGCGCCTGCCCCTTGCCACGTTCGATGCCGCCCAGGCAGCCGCCGCCAAGCGCAGCGGTGTACCGCTTCTTGACCTCTCCAGCCTTTAAAACACCCCAACCGCCGCCCAACGCCATGCAACACCAGAAAATCCTCATCCTCGATTTCGGCTCGCAAGTCACCCAGCTCATCGCTCGCCGCGTGCGCGAAGCCAACGTGTACTGCGAAGTACACCCCTGCGACGTGACGGACGAGTGGGTGCGTGACTACGCCAAGGACGGCTCGCTCAAGGGCATCATCCTCTCCGGCAGCCACGCCAGCGTGTACGAAGACACCACCGACAAGGCGCCCGAAGCCGTGTTCCAGCTCGGCCTGCCCGTGCTCGGCATCTGCTACGGCATGCAGACCATGGCGCACCAGCTGGGCGGCAAGGTCGAAGGCGGCCACAAGCGCGAGTTCGGCTTTGCGGCCGTGCGCGCCCGCGGCCACACCGCACTGCTCAAGGACATCGCCGACTTCACCACCCCCGAAGGCCACGGCATGCTCAACGTGTGGATGAGCCACGGCGACAAGGTCACCGAGCTGCCCCCGGGCTTCAAGCTCATGGCCAGCACCGACAGCTGCCCCATCGCCGGCATGGCCGATGAAGAGCGCCGCTTCTACGCCCTGCAGTTCCACCCCGAAGTCACCCACACCGTGCAGGGCAGGGCGCTGCTCGACCGCTTCGTGCTCGGCATCTGCGGCACCCGCCCCGACTGGGTCATGCGCGACCATATCGCCGAAGCCGTCGAACTCATCCGCCAGCAGGTGGGCAATGAGGAGGTGATCCTCGGCCTGTCGGGCGGGGTCGACTCGTCCGTGGCCGCAGCGCTTATCCACCGCGCCATCGGCGACCAGCTCACCTGCGTGTTCGTGGACCACGGCCTGCTGCGCCTGAACGAAGGCGACATGGTCATGGACATGTTCGTTGGCAAGCTGCAGGCCAAGGTCATCCGCGTGGACGCCAGCGACATGTTCCTGGGCAAGCTGGCCGGCGTGAGCGAGCCCGAAGCCAAGCGCAAGATCATCGGCGGCCTGTTCGTCGACGTGTTCAAGGCCGAGGCCGCCAAGCTCAAGGCCGGCGACGGTGGCCACAAGGGCGCCACCTTCCTGGCCCAGGGCACCATCTACCCCGACGTGATCGAATCCGGCGGCGCCAAGAGCAAGAAGGCCGTCACCATCAAGAGCCACCACAACGTGGGCGGCCTGCCCGAGCA